>JAJYIW010000088.1 GCA_021789855.1 Chloroflexota bacterium
AGGTGCTGGGAGCCTCATTGGCCCTGGCTGGTTTGACCGCCTGCGTTCCCCAGGAAGCCAGTAAAATCCTGCCCTATTCCAACCCCCCGGAAGAACTTATCCCTGGGAAACCGCTATATTTTGCCAGCGTCATGCCCAAAGATGGGTATGGATTGGGCGTCCTGGTGAAAAGCGATTATGGCCGCCCGATAAAGGTCGATGGGAATCCGCGCCACCCGGTCAGCCAGGGGAGCAGCGATTTGTTCATGCAGGCCTCTATCCTGGATCTATACGATCCCGATCGCTCCCAAAAAATCACCCAGGCGGGAATAGCAAAAACCTGGAGCGATTTTACCGGCGCGCTGGCAGCTCAAACCGCCCCTAACCTGCGTATCCTGACAGGTCAGGTGACCTCACCCAGCCTGGCTGCGGCAATTCAATCTGTGCTTTCCCGTTTTCCCCAGGCAAAATGGCACCAATATTCTCCATTAAGCCTGACTCGCAACAACCTGGCCCAGGTTTTTGGACAACCACTCGAAGTCCAGTACCATTTTGATAAGGCCAGGGTTATCCTCTCCCTCGATGCGGATTTCCTCTTCCGGGAGCCAGGCAGCCTGCGATATGGGCAAGACTTTGGAGCGTACCGGCAACCTAACCAGCCAATGAGCCGCCTTTACGTGGTCGAGAGCAGCCTGAGCCTGACCGGCTCCAACGCCGATCACCGCCTGGCCGTCCGCTCCGGCGATATTGAAGCGTTTGCCAGGGCGTTGGCCAACCGGCTGGGGGTCAAGGTGGCCGCCCCATCTGGCAACTACCCAGGCCAGGCCTGGATCGAGCCCCTGGCTGCCGATTTGCAATTGGCCAAAGAAGCCAGCCTGGTGATTGCCGGCGAGCGCCAGCCGGCTATTGTCCACGCGCTGGCCCACGCCATCAACCAGGCGCTGGGTGCAGCCGGCAACACATTGACCTACACCGACCCGGTCGTCTCCAACCCGGTTGACCAGGTGAGCTCGATCAACGAATTGGCGCAAGACCTGAGCAATGGAACCGTGGATACCTTGCTCATCCTTGAAGGAAATCCTGCCTATACGGCGCCGGCTGAGCTTAATTTCCCCGAGCTCATAAAAAAAGCGAAATTTAGCGCATACCTGGGCCTTTACGCGGATGAAACCGCGGCCCTTACCACCTGGCATATCCCGGCCGCGCATTACCTGGAAGCGTGGGGCGATCTCCGCGCTTACGATGGCACCACCAGCGTGATTCAGCCATTAATTGAGCCATTGTATGGCGGAAAATCAGCCTTAGAAGTCCTGGCGGTATTACAAGGCCAGGCAAACGCCAATGGCTACGATCTGCTTCGCGCCTTCTGGCAGGGCCAACTTAAAGATAGTCATTTCGATAACACCTGGAGGCAGGCCTTAAACGATGGATTTTTTAGCGGCACGGCTCAAGCCGCCAAAACGTCTCTCCCCACCGTGTCACCGGCTCTTTTAAGCGCCCCGGCATCTCCGCAACCGGCGGCAGGCGTGCTTGAACTGGTGTTTGAGCCTGACCCAACCATCTGGGATGGGCAGTACACGAATAATGCCTGGTTACAGGAACTTCCTAAACCCCTGACCAAGCTCACCTGGGACAATGCTCTCCTGGTCAGCCCCAAAACGGCCCAGCGCCTCGACTTGAGTGAAACTGAGATGGTGCAAGTCAGCCTGCATGGGCGAACGCTTGAGGCACCAATCTTTATCCAACCCGGACAGGCAGACGACTCTCTGGCGTTAAGCCTGGGTTATGGGCGTAAAGCTGGTGGGAAAGTCCTGGAAGGAGCGGGATTCAACGCGTATGCCATCCGCACCTCCACGACGCCCTGGTTCGATGGCACGGTGGAGATCAGCAAGACCGGCAAAACGTACCAGCTGGTCACCACCCGTGATCACCAGACCATGGAGGGGCGTAACCTGGTGCGTGAAGCCACCCTGGCAGAATATCAGCAGAAACCCAACTTTGCTCAAACCGAGGAAGCCCGCCCACCGTCCTTGTATGATCCGGTGGCCTATCCTGGTCATGCCTGGGGCATGGCGATCAACCTGAACACCTGCATCGGGTGTAACGCTTGCGTGCTATCTTGTCAGGCCGAGAATAACATTCCGACCGTGGGCAAAGACCAGGTATACCGGAGCCGGGAAATGCACTGGTTGCGAATTGATCGTTATTTCAAGGGAAACCTGGACACCCCCTCCGTGGTTTTCGAGCCGGTGCCCTGCATGCAATGCGAAGATGCCCCCTGTGAACCGGTCTGCCCGGTGGAAGCAACCTCACACAGCTCTGAGGGCATCAATCAAATGACCTATAACCGCTGCGTGGGCACGCGTTACTGCTCTAATAACTGCCCGTATAAAGTGCGCCGGTTTAATTTCTATAAATATGCGGATGATACCACTCCATCATTTACTGCGATGCGCAATCCGGATGTCAGTGTGCGCATGCGGGGCGTCATGGAAAAGTGCAATTACTGCATCCAGCGCGTGATTGCCGCGCGAATCCAATCAGAGGTTTCTGGACAGCCGATTAAAGATGGAAGCTTATTAACCGCTTGCCAGCAGGCCTGCCCCACCCACGCCATCGTGTTTGGCGACCTGAACGACACCAGCAGCCAGGTACGCCAATTGAAAGAGACTCCGCGCAATTATGCGTTGTTAGGCGAGCTGGGCACCCGGCCGCGAACCACTTACCTGGCCAGAGTCACCAACCCCAACCCACAGATGAAGGAGCAGGCCTAAGGCAGATTATGGAAACTCTAAAGGAAGTACCTGTTCTCCAACCCGGATACACCTATACCTCGCTCACCGAGCAAATCAGCGCTATTCCGCTAACCCCAGTTAAGAAGACACCGCGCGGTTGGTGGCTCGGCTTTACCCTGGGGTTCATCGTGGTGATGGTTTTACTCTACTCGATCACGGTCTTATTTATTTACGGCGTGGGCATCTGGGGAATCAATATCCCGGTCGGCTGGGGGTTCGCCATTATCAATTTCGTCTGGTGGATTGGGATCGGCCACGCCGGCACCTTGATCTCGGCTATCCTGCTGCTTTTCCGCCAGACCTGGCGTACCTCGATCAACCGTTTTGCCGAAGCGATGACCCTTTTCGCCGTGGCCAACGCCGGGTTATTCCCCATTCTCCACCTCGGGCGTCCCTGGCTATTCTTTTACCTGGTGCCGTACCCCAATACCCAGGGCCTGTGGCCCCAATTCCGCAGCCCGTTAGACTGGGACTTTTTTGCGATCAGCACGTATGCCACCGTATCCTTTTTGTTCTGGTTCATGGGACTGGTGCCCGACCTGGCGAGTTTACGGGACCGGGCCACGAATAAAGCGGCGCGCCTGTTTTATGGGCTATTAGCCCTCGGCTGGCGCGGCTCCGCCAAACATTGGCAGCATTACCAATCGGTGTACCTGTTGATGGCGGCGCTGGCCACACCACTGGTGATTTCTGTCCATAGCATTGTCAGCGTGGACTTCGCTTACGGCGTCATACCGGGCTGGCACAGCACCATCTTCCCCCCCTACTTTGTCGCGGGAGCCATCTATTCCGGGTTTGCCATGGTACTGACCTTAATGATCCCCCTGCGCAAGGCGTACCATCTGGAAAATTTCATCACCATGCGCCATATCGAGAATATGGCTAAAGTGATGCTGGCGGTGGGATTAATTGTAGCCTATGGCTATATCATCGAGAACTTTTCGGGATGGTACAGCGGCGACACCTATGAACGCTTCAACACCGTGGACCGCTACATTGGAGCTTATGCCCCCCTTTATTGGGGATTAATCGTCTGTAACGTGATCGTGCCCCAGCTCATCTGGTTCAAGAAAATCCGCACCAACCCGCTGATCTTGTTCTTCATCGCCATCCTGGTCAATATTGGCATGTGGCTGGAACGTTTTATTATCATCGTCCAAAGCCTTTCGAAAGACTTCCTGCCGTCTTCCTGGCACCTCTACGCGCCCACCATCTGGGATATCGCTACCCTCGCTGGCACTATTGGCCTGTTCCTGACATTGATATTCCTCTTTATCCGCGTCATGCCCGCTATCTCAATCTTTGAGGTACGTGAACTCGTCCACCATTCTGCCAAGCCGGGTGCGGAAAATTCCACTGCATCGGATGTCACCGCTCATTAAGGATGCTGCTTATGAATAAAAATGCTCCTAAAATATATGGATTGATGGCTAAGTTTCCTGACCCGGAAGCGTTGATCGCTGCCACCCAGCGTGCGACCGAAGCAGGGTATCGCGAGATGGACGCTTATTCCCCCTTTCCCCTGGAGGGCCTGTCGGAAGCCATGCACCTCAAGTCCTCTAAGCTCCCGTATGCTATTTTAACTGGCGGGATTCTGGGGGGAGCGCTCGGGTTTTTCATGCAATATTATGCCACGGTGATCAGCTATCCATTAAATATTGGCGGGAAACCACTCGATAGCTGGCCAGCTTACATTCCTATCACCTTTGAGCTGACCGTCCTCCTGGCCGCCTTCGGAGGCGTGATCGGGTTATTTATCGCCACCCGTTTTCCCCAACCCTATCACCCGGTTTTTAACGTGGAAGATTTCCAAAAACATGGCTCGCAGGACGGATTTTATTTAGCCATTGAAGCGCGCGACCCGAAATACGATCCGGTCGAGACGCTCGGTTTTCTCAAAGCCCTGGGGGCTATCCTGGTCACCGAAGTCGAGGCATGACCCTATGAAATTATTAACCGGCATCCACAACTGGCATTCCAAGAAACGCTGGCTGGGCGGGTTAATCCTGGTGAGCTTTGCCCTGTTCATCGTTGGCTGTGCAGAGACAGGATCCATGTACACGCAACCTTACAACCGGCCATTATCCGCGAGTAATTTCTTCCCAGACGGCCGGTCAGCCCGAAACCTGGTGCCTGGAACGGTACCTCAAACGACGCAAAACGCTAACGACCCTGCCTTAACCGGCCTCGATTCGAACGGCAACTTTATCACCACCTTCCCGGTGCCCGTGACTGCTGCCCTGGTGAGCCGGGGTGAAGAACGTTTTGGGATTTACTGCAAGGTGTGTCATGGCCAGGATGCCCATGGCGATGGCACGGCGGTCACTTTTGGATTCCCTAAACCGCCGGATTTGTTAGGGAGCGACGTTAAAGCCTTCCCTGACGGTAAAATATTTAACATTATTTCCCATGGCCAGGGGAAAATGTTATCGTATGGATACCGGGTCAAGCCACCCGACCGCTGGGCTATCATTTCCTATTTACGCGCCATGCAGCTTACCGGCGGCCACCTCACACAACCTTTAACCGCGGCTCAGCTCCAACAACTGGGGAAATAAGCATGAACATGGACCAAAAAATTCCCTCCACCGTTGATCGGGTTCAACTCATTGCGTTGATCATTGGAATCCTGGGATTAGCAGCCGGTGTACTCGGCATCTTCACCGGAAACATGCAGCGTTTTTTTCAATCCTACCTTTTTGCCTATCTATTCTGGTTGGGGCTCAGCCTGGGCTCGCTGGCTTTTTTAATGCTTCACTTTTTGACTGGCAGCCGTTGGGGCCTCACCATCCGGCGCATCTGCGAAGCCTCCGCAAGCAACCTGTGGCTCATGGCCATCCTCTTCATCCCCCTCCTGTTCGATCTGAGTGGTTTATACGTGTGGGCCCGCCCCAGCGCAGTTCAGGCAAGCTCAATCCTGCAATTTAAATCTTTCTACCTGAATATTCCATTCTTTCTGGTAAGGGCAGTAATTTATTTTGCTATCTGGATTGCGCTCGCGGTCATCATCAATCGCCAGTCTGCGGTTTGGGCAAAAAACGAAGATGTTTCCGCCAGGGAGCGCTTGAAAGGATGGGGAGCTGGCGGTTTAATTTTATATGTACTGACCGCTACATTTGCTGCGATCGATTGGATGATGTCCCTGGATCCCTTATGGAACTCCACGATTTACGGGTTGACTATCATCGCTGGACAAATCCTCAGCAGCCTCGCCTTCGCTGTCCTGGTGCTTAACCTGGTTCCTGGCCTGGGTCTTGGCCGGGAATGGACCCTGAAGACCACACCCACTCCCTTCAAAGACCTGGGAGCCTTAATGATGACCTTTGTCATGGGTTGGGCTTACCTGGCCTACTTCCAATTGTTAATTATCTGGGCGGGCAATATCCCTCATGAAGTCACCTGGTATGTTAACCGCGTTCACGGCGGCTGGCTGACCGTAGGGATCGTGGTGGCAATCGTGCAATTTGTATTACCATTTTGCCTGCTGCTCACCCTACGTATCCGCCATAATTTACGCCTGTTGGCCTGGTTGGGGGCTTTGATCGCTGTCGCTTACCTGATTAACCTTTACTGGCAGGTCATCCCGAACTTCTATCCGAGCCAGTTCTCCTTCCATTGGTTAGACCTGGCTCTGCCGGTAGGATTGGGGGGGCTATGGGTCGGCGCCTTCATGTTTGCCTTGAAGAGGAGGCCGGCATTGAATGAAACGGACCAAGCGTCACTCGCCCAGTAAACCAGCTTAACCACCGGTGAGGACTCACGGCCAGGCCCGAAAGCTCCAGCCTTTCCCGGTATTTATGTTAGAATTTAATCCATCAAAGACCCCATGATTAATGATGATCGCCTTCATCAGGAGGTATTCTTATGAAAGGCTCATTAACTGTTCTAATCCTGGCATCCTTATTGCTGACCTCTTGCGTGATCAGTAAAGCGACGCCCACCGTTTCATCTTCGGAAATTGCCACCCAGGTCAACCAGATCTTGACGGCTATTCCAACGGCAACCACCGCGCCCACCAGCGAAGCAACAGCTACAGCGACGAAAGGGGTGATCACGGCCACCTCGGCGCCCACGAACACCGCTGTAGCGCAAGCCACCGCTACCAGCGCACCATCTGCCACCAGTGCGCCAACGGCCACAAGCCAGGCATCGGCTACCCCTACCACGGCGCCCACAGCAACCCTCGCGCCTACCATTACCCTTCCAGCTACCGATCCCACCCTGAAGTTCGGCGCGCCGACCTTCCAGGATACCTTTAAGAATGATCATAACTGGCCTATGGGGGCCAATGATCTGTCCTCGATAAGCATCTCAGGTGGCATCTTAAAATTGACTGCCCTGACCACCACGGATGGGTGGCGATTAACCTGGCCGGTCGGCACGAACTACTACGTAGAGATGGACGCCAAATCAGACAATTGCAGCGGCAGCGACCATTTTGGGTTGATCGTCAGGGTGCCCAACCTGGCCCTCGCTAACCAGGGTTACCTGTACGGGATCACTTGTGATGGCAGCTATTACCTCAACAAATGGGATAGCAAGGTGTTGACTGCGCTGGTTAAACCCACCGCTAATAGCAACATCCTCAAGGGCCCCAACCAGGTCAACCGGCTGGGAATCTGGCTGAATGGCAGCACGCTGGGTCTTTATGTCAATGGCGTCAAGCTGACTGAAGCCACGGACAGCACCTTTACAAAGGGTGGCTTTGGTATTTTTGTGGGTTCAAGGACCACGACCCAAATCGATGTGCTGGTGAATAAAATCAGCTATTGGGCGAACCCTCAATAACAAAATGGAGTTTCAAGAGGCAGGAAGGGTCAGGCGACTCTTCCTACCTCTCAGGTTTATTTACCCACCCGGCCGTTAAATCAGGCCGACTTCCTTGCCCACCTTTTTAAAGGTGTCCAGGACAAAATCGAGCTGAGCATCGGTGTGGGTGGCCATATAACTCGTACGGAGCAGCTGGCGGCCCGGTGACGTGGCGGGAGAAATGACGGGATTGACAAAGACCCCGTTTTCGAAAAGCAAACGCCAGGTCGTAAAGGTGAGCTGGTCATCTCCAATAATGATGGGGATAACCGGGGTGACCGAGTTTCCCGTGTTAAAACCAAGCTGCTTATACCCATTTCGCATTTTCTCAGCGATGCGATTAACCCGCTCGATTCGTTCGGGTTCTTCCTGCATCACATGCAACGCTGCCAGCGCCGCGGCGGTATTAGACGGTGGGATACTGGCGCTGAAGATGATGCTCCGGGCAAAATGCTTAATGTAATGGATGACATCATCTTCGCCGGCAATAAAGCCACCTAAAGAAGCGAAAGATTTCGAGAAGGTGGACATGATTAAATCGACCTGGTTGGTCACGCCATAATGGGCAGCCGTCCCCCGGCCTTTACCCAACACTCCCATCGCATGGGCATCATCGACCATGATCCTGACGCCATACTTCTGACACAAGGGGAGAATATCAGGCAGGGGGGCAATATCCCCTTCCATGCTAAAAAGGCCATCCACGACCAGGAGTTTCCCCTTATCTTCTGGCAAGCTCGTAAGCACTCGTTCCAGGTGTTCCATATCATTATGGCGGAAGCGCTGGATATCCCCTCCACTCAAGCGAGCGCCGTCCACAATACTGGCGTGATCCTCTTTATCGAGGATCACCACATCACCGCGGCCGACTAAAGAACTGATCACACCCAGGTTGACCTGCATGCCAGTGGAGAAAATGAGCGCAGCGTCTTTCCCCACCCAGGTCGCCAGCTCATTTTCCAATTGTTCATGCATTTCCAGGGTTCCATTCAAGAACCTGGAGCCGGTGCAGCTCGTTCCGAAGCGACGGATAGCCTGCTCGGCTGCCTCCCGAACTTTAGGATGGGTGGTCAACCCTAAATAATTATTGGACCCGCACATGATCAGGCGCCGTCCTTTGCAAATGACCTCAGTTCCTTCGTTTTCAGCCATCGGGATAAAATAAGGATAGTAGCCTTCCTTAATAGCCTCCCGGGCTATAGTATAGGAATGGCATTTTTCAAAAAGATCCATGGAATAGTTCCTTATCGATGGGAAGATTAAAATTAGATAACAATGAAATTATACTTTGGATTTTGCCAAGGTCAACCAATCAATCGGTGGTCAAAAATCCCTTATAATAAATCGTGAGCTCATACCCTTTTCCCTGGAGAAAACCATGAAGATATTTGTCCCCGGTCGAATATGTTTATTCGGTGAGCACTCAGATTGGGCAGGTGGATACCGGCGGATTAACGCGGAGATCGAGAAGGGCTATGCCTTGATCTGCGGCACCAACCAGGGCATCTACGCCGACGTCTCTTCCCATCCCACCTCGCTGGTCTTGACCTCAACGCTCCCAGACGGCACCCAGACCGAACCGCATGAAATCCCCATGAATCCAAAAGACTTGTTGGAAGAAGCTCAAAGCGGCGGTTATTGGAGTTATGTCGCCGGGGTAGCATACCAGGTGCTGACCAACTACCGGGTACGTGGGCTGGTGATTCGAAATTACAAAACCGATTTACCCATAAAAAAAGGACTATCATCCAGCGCCGCTATCAGCGTGCTGGCAGCGCGCGCTTTTAACCGGGTTTACGACCTGAAGCTCACCACGCGGGGTGAAATGGAGCTGGCGTACCAGGGTGAGATCACCACCCCATCTCGCTGCGGGCGGATGGATCAGGGCTGCGCGTTTGGCGACCGGCCCGTCCTGATGACCTTTGATGGCGATCATCTTGATACGACCGAGATACAAATAAAACAAGAGCTGTATTTCGTCATCGTCGACCTGGCTGCCCAAAAGGACACCATGGAAATATTGAACCGCCTGAACCGGTGTTACCCATTCGCGGAAAACGAGATTGAAAAAGGCGTTCAAGAGCTCCTTGGGACGAAAAACAAAGCTATCACCCAGCGAGCAATTGAGGCATTATCCCATTCAGACGCAAAATCGTTGGGCGAGCTGATGGTCTTTGCACAGAACGAGTTTGACCAGTATGCTACACCTGCCTGCCCCGAAGAGCTGACTTCACCCGTTTTACACCAGGTGATTCATCATGAGCCATTAAGACCCTACATCTGGGGAGGGAAAGGGGTCGGTTCTCAAGGGGATGGCACGGCCCAATTCATCGCTCGCTCAGAAGCCGACCAGCAGCGCGTGATCGATATCATCAATCGCGATTTCAACATGTCCTGTTTAAAATTGACCTTGCAATCAGGTCCTAAAGTACGCAAAGCCCTCATCCCGGCTGCTGGATTTGGCACTCGCCTCTTTCCGGCTACCAAAGCCACCAAAAAAGAGCTATTTCCGATCATTGACCGGGACGGAGTCGCTAAGCCAGCCATCCTGGTGATCGTCGAGGAAGCCCTGGAAGCAGGGATTGATGAAGTGATTATCATTGTCCAGGAAAATGACCTGCACGACTTCCATGCTTTCTTCAACGACCAGATTTCCATCGAAAACTTTAACAAGCTCCCGCGCCACTTCCAGGAATATTCCCGGCAGATCCTCGACATGGGCCGGCATGTTAAATTTCACATCCAGACCCAACAGGAAGGCTTTGGACATGCCGTTTATTGCGCCAGAGACATCATCGGGGACGAGCCGTTCCTGCTGATGCTCGGCGACCATATTTACCGCTCCAATGGTGAACGTTCTTGCGCCAGGCAGCTCCTGGATGCCTACCAGCAACATGGCGTGAGTGTGGTCGGCATACGGCGCACAGCCGAAGACCAGATCTCCAATTTTGGCACCGTCGGCGGGATCTGGTTAGAGCCAAATCTGCTCCTTAACGTGACCGAATTTGCGGAAAAACCGACCGTCGATTATGCCCGCCAGAACCTGCGTATCCCCGGGCTGGCTGAAGGCGAATATATGACGGTGTTTGGGCAATACATCATCAAACCTCAAATTTTTGATTATCTTGAGGAAAACATCCGCAACAACGTCCGCGAGCGGGGCGAATTTCAGCTCACTTCATGCCTGGACCGCCTACGCCAGGAAGACGGCTTTACGGCGCTCACCATTGATGGCCAACGCTTTGATATTGGACTCCCGGATTACTACCTGAATACGTTACAGGCCTACCGCCAGGGTTGAATGAGCCTTCCTTACCAGCGTGGTTTACCCTTTAAGGAAACATACTATGTCCGCTGCCATTAATGGTCGATATTGGCCGGGCTGTAGTTCACCGAGGATAACAGGCCCAATGGCAACCCGGATGAGGCGGAGAGTAGGGAAACCTACCGCCGCGGTCATGTGACGAATCTGCCGCTTTTTACCTTCATAGAGACACAGCTCTATCCAGGAGGTCGTTCCATGCGGCGTGATAGGTTTTGCGCGCTCAAATATGCCTGGCTCAGGGAGCAACCGGGCCTCGGCCGGGCGAGTGTGGTAGCCGTGGATCACCACCCCCTGGCGCAATTGGGCTACCGCAGGTTGATCAATCGTCCCTTCTACCTGGACATAATAGGTCTTAGGATGGTTAAAACGTGGATCGGTCAGGCGATGGATCAGGTTGCCGTCATCTGTCAGCAACAACAAACCTTCGCTATCCAGGTCCAAACGGCCAGCCGAATAAATCCCTGGAATATGGATATAGCTGGAAAGAGTCGGGCGTCCTGCCGGATCCGTAAAGGAACTCAGCACGTTATAGGGCTTGTTAAAAGCATAGTAACGGAATGCGGGCATGCCTTAGCGAAATCGATCGACAGAAAATTCAAACCATGCAGGGGTTGTTATCATACGCTCCTTATCATTATAATAAAATTACACAGGAAAGATCAGAATGAAACTTCTAAAGTTTACCCGCGCTCTCTTAACCGTGATTCTAGTTGCCAGTACCTCTGCCTGCACCCTGTCTACTGAACGGGCCAGTGGGACTGCTACCAGCCAGGCCTACCAGGTCGCTACGCAGGTAGCTTTGATGTTAACCTCCACGGTTAATTCTATTGCACTCACCCCTGTCATCACCCCAGGGAAAGGCAACCTGGCAACCTCTACGGCGACGCCAGCGCTGTTTGTCTCCCCCAGTGTGACCTCGACCAGCGCGCCGACCCTGACCGCTACCCCTTCACCCACCCCTTTAGCCACTACCACGCCATCCATTCAACCCAGCCCGACGCTGAACCCGACTGACCCCAGCGCCAGCCTGGGAAAGCCCACCTGGACGACCAATTTTACCAGCGGAAAAGCCTTTGGCCTGGCTACCCCGGTGGACGACCCTGAATATCATTTCGAAGTGA
>JAJYIW010000089.1 GCA_021789855.1 Chloroflexota bacterium
TATAGCCGGCTGTGGGAAATCCATCTGTCCATTGCAGAAAAACTTGGATTGGCCAGGCCGGTTTTGTATCAAAACTGGCTGACCGTTGAGGATATCCACAACCTGTTAACCATCAGCGGGTTTGAGCCGGTGCGTCACTGGCAGGAAATCCTCTTTCCTTTCAACATTCCCCTACTCACCCCTTTATGCAACCGGCTTTTGGTTCGCATTTTCCCCTTCAACGAATTGGCTCTGACGAACTTCATTATTGCCAGGCCCAAGCCGCCTGCTACACCTGGAATGAAGAAGCCATCCGTCTCGGTGGTGATCCCGGCCCGCAACGAATCTGGGAATATCCCCGCCATTTTCGAGCACCCGCCGCGCTTCGATGGTGACACCGAACTCATTTTTATCGAAGGCCATTCAAAAGATAACACCAACCAGGTGATCAGGGAGCAAATCGAGCGCCACCCTGAATTAAATTGCTCCCTGTACCAGCAAACTGGCATCGGTAAAGGGAATGCCGTCCGAGAAGGTTTTAACTACGCCCATCATGACATCCTCATGATCGTCGACGCGGATTTGACCGTGCCCCTCTTCTATTTACCCCGGTTTTATGCCGCTATCGCCAGCGGTGATGGTGATTTCATCAACGGCGTCCGCCTGGTATATCCCATGGAAAAGCAGTCGATGAAATTTCTCAATTTCCTGGGCAATAAATTTTTCAGCCTGGTCTTCTCCTGGCTGATTGGCCAGCCCGTGAAAGACACCCTGTGCGGCACCAAGGTGTTCTGGAAACACGATTATGAGCAAATCGTAAAAAACCGAGATTATTTCGGCGACTTCGATCCCTTTGGGGACTTCGACTTACTGTTGGGAGCTGCCAAGCTCGGGTTAAAAATCCTGGATTTACCAGTGCGTTACCGCGAAAGGACTTACGGGACGACCAATATCCAGCGTTGGAAACATGGCTGGCTGCTGGCTAAAATGACCTGGTTTGCTGCAAAACGTTTGAAGTTTATTTAGTAATGGCTTCAGAGTAATCCGATGCTAAAGGATATATTATCTCATCCCTTAACCCGTGATCTTCCTCTAGATGATCCCCGCTTGATCTCTTTACGATTAAAAATTGTTCAGGAAAAAGGCTTTTTAAAAAATATCTATACCCAATGGTACCGGTTGGTTTTGCGCCATCTGCCCAAAAGTCCTTTACCTGTGGTCGAGCTGGGCACTGGACCTGGCTTCTTGCAAGAGTTGTTGCCTGGTTTAATAACCTCAGATCTGATTGCTTGCAGGAATGTCAATGTCGTTGTAAACGCCCAGGATCTCCCCTTTCCTACTGCATCTTTGGGGTCCATCGTGATGTTTGATGTCCTCCACCATATACAAAATCCCCGCTCTTTTTTCTTGAGCGCCACCAGATGTGTCGAGGTTGGCGGTCGCATTTTAATGATTGAACCTTGGAATACGCCTTGGTCTCATTGGGTTTATACCCATCTCCATCACGAAAATTTTGAACCTACCGCTGAAGCATGGGAATTAAGCGCCACAAAGCCGCTTTCACAAGCCAATGGGGCCATTCCCTGGATTCTGTTTTCACGCGATCGTAGCCGGTTTTTTCTGGACTTTCCTACCTGGCAGATAGATTTCATCCAACCCTTCATGCCTTTAGCTTACTTAGTGTCAGGAGGATTTACCACCCTGCTTTCACCCCCCTCCTGGTCTTATCCAATCATCCATGCCATAGAAAATGTCCTCTCTCCTATAAATCATTCTATAGGTATGTTCGCATTAATCTGTTTGCATAGAATCGATTAATTTATGGGGGAAAAGGTACATTTTTTAGAGTCAACCTATGTCAAATTTAACCAAATTTATAAAACGTGAACTTACCTACATAAGAAACAAAAAATATACAGGCTGGATCATCGATGACGTCCTTCCTTTAATCCTAATTTTTATCGCTTTTTACATCCTCGGCCTTTTTATTCCCGCCGGATTCGATTGGATTCAATATTTCAGTCAGGGGAGGGTCCACCCTATTTGGACGCCATGGACTCTTGACGTCGTGCGCTTCCTCAACTGGCCAGCGGTCGTTGGGATCACGGGAGTCGCTATGATTTACCGATCGCGAAGATTCAGCCACTCCGTCCTGCCAGCCATCTTGGCTATTCTTTCTCTGCCCACCCTCTGGGTCATCTTTATGGGCAACCTGGATGGCATTGTATTATTAGGCATTCTGCTGTTACCATGGGGCGCGCCGTTAGCCTTGATGAAACCTCAAATAGCAGCCTTTGCCCTCCTGGCAAAGAAAAACTCGATCATCGCTGGCCTCGTTTGGGGCGCACTCTCCTTGCTCATTTGGGGACTATGGCCGCTCAATTTTCTCATGGTGCTCAATCCAGGTTGGAAAGTGGAATGGATTCAGGATATCTCCATTTTTCCATGGGGCCTTATCCTGGCTTTACCCTTACTTTGGTTTTCAAGAGGAGACGAGGATTTATTAATGGCGGCCGGCAGCCTGGCGACCCCTCATTTATTTCCATATCACTTCATCGTTCTCATGCCATCCCTGGCACGGATGAAATGGCCGTGGGCCATCGCCACGTGGATCATTTCGTGGACGCCCTTATTGGCCAACTGGCTGGGGCCAACCGCCTGGCATTTTGGCAATTTGATGAGTTTTTTATTTTGGGGCGGAATCTATTTCAGTCGCAAAGCATCGGGGCAGGGGAGGGGTAACCAGCTTGCGGCTGCGGTGAAGTCTTAACCCAAATCGGCTGCGTTAAGCGGCTGTCAACGGATCAAGATATCATTTACCAGGGCTGGCATCCAGGCTGGAGAAGTGAGCAGAGCGATCATGAACACCCAAAACAGCACCACGCCCGCAACAATCAGCAGGTGGTTCAACAAAAATTCAATCCGGGCCGCCAGCCTATGCCAGAAACCGGCCTTGTGTTTGAAACTTCCCGTTTCAAAGATATCATCCAGATTCATTTTTCCCTCCTGACAATCCCTGATCAAAATCATCCGAGGCGACATTGGAAGGGTTGCAACTTCAATACCATCCAAAGGTAAATACATTGGACAATCTCACCGGAAGCGATTACACTTACCCTGCTTTTCATCAAAAAATTCTTAGCGGAATAACGAAAGGAATTGACGTATGGCAAAGCAATTGAAAGTCGGTGTGATCGGGGTGGGTGGAATTGCGAATACCCACATGCCTGGTTGGGCCACATCGGAATATACCGAAGTGGTAGCGGGTAGTGACGTTGATCCCAAGATCCTTAGCGATTGGGGAAAGAAATACGAAGTGAAACGCCTGTATGACAAGAGCGAGGAGCTGATCAACGATCCTTCTATTGATATCATCGATGTCTGTACGCCAAGCAGTTACCACGAAGCGCTGAGCATCGCCGCACTTAAGGCAGGCAAGCACGTCCTGTGTGAAAAGCCACTGGCCCCCACGCCCGAAGCCGTGCGCCACATGATCGCGGCCCGGGATGCCTCGGGGAAATTGCTCATGACCGCCCAACACATGCGCTTCCAGGGTGAATCCAAGGCCATGAAAGCCGAAATTCTCACCGGCGCTTTGGGAAATATTTACCACGCCCGGGGCTGGATGCTGCGCCGGGCTGCTTTCCCCGGCAGAACCAGCTTTGTTCAAAAACGCCACAGCGGCGGCGGCGCCTGCATTGATATCGGCGTCCACGTGCTCGACCTGACCCTCTGGCTGATGGGCAATCCTAAGCCCATCGCTGTCAGCGGTGTTTCACGCACCGAGCTGGCCAAAAATCCGAAAGTGTTTACCGTGTGGGGCGGGGCGAACCCACCCGAGGGTTGGGATGTAGAAGAGTTCGCTTCCGCCTTCGTCCGCTTCGAGAACGGCGCGACCTTGATCCTCGAGGTAAGCTGGCTCCTCCACCACGATACCCCCGGTGAAGACCGCCAAATCTGGCTTTATGGCACGGATGGTGGCGCCCACCTGCCCAAATGCGAAATTTTCCAGACCAACGTCGAAACGAAGCAGCTTTACAACCGCACCCTGCAACTCACCAAGGACATTAACCCTCCGCACGCCCAGGAATGCATCGAGTTCGCCCAGGCCATCGTCGAAGGCAAGCCGTCCCCTGTGCCGCCTGAAGAATCCCTCCAGGTCATGTCCATTCTGGATGGTGTCTATCGCAGCCAGGAAGCCGGAAGGGAAATCCGCCTGGACTAAGGCAGATGAGTAACTCCATGACCCAAAATCAGCCTTTACAGGATCAGCCTGGTAAAGCCAGGCCGCGCATCGAGCTGAGAAAAATACCTGAAAAAATATTCTGGTTCTTGCTGGAGCTGATCGCACCGGTCTTAATCGCCGCTGTGGCTATCTATTATCTTTCCGGGGCGATCACCCTCCCCTTTGCCTACCAGCGCCAGTTGCCCTGGATTTATGGGGGCCTCCTGGTATTGATCAGCCTGTTGATCGCGGTCGTGTGGAGTGTAATTCCCGGTCTGATCTTGAAAAGACCGGCGCAGCCTGGCCGGTTGATCATAATGGGGGTAAGCGGGCTGGCTATTCCCCTCGCCGTGCTGCTGGCGAGCGCCTGGTTCTCTATGCCCGACGGCCAATCGTACCTGGCCTACTATCTCCCCAGCAACCTGGTCCAAAATGAGAAGATCACCATCCCCTCCATCAGTTCAGCCATTTTGAATAGCTCAGACACTCACACCAAAGTGCTGGGGATCACCGCGCTTGGCAGCATCCACCAACAGGCGAACCTGGACCAATTGATCCAGCTGGTCAGCCAATCCAGCAGTAACCTGAACAATCCTCTGATCTACCAGGCTCTCTCGACATCGATCGCCGCCTACGGCCTCGAGGCCAAACTGCCTCTCATCAATCTCTACAACCGCTGGTCTCAGGCGATCGTTTTATCGCCCAAAGTGGCTCCGCCCACTTTGTACAACCTGTATTTCTCCGGCTCCATCCAGGCTTTACAATCATCGATCGATCACCAGGATTTATCTCCAGCCGACAAAGCAACCGCGCTCCAGCAGCTCGCGGTGATTAAAAACAATTTGCAAGCTGACCTGGATCATCTCCAGATCCAGGCAACCAGCGAGACCGCCAGCGATATCCGCCTTGACTTTATCCTGGATACTTTTTATCGTATGCCGGTTCAGCAAGATGCCGATATCCTCGCGTTGGCGAAAGCCACCGCGGCCAATCCGGTATACCCGGCAGTCGATCGCCATAAAGCTATTTTATTGATTGGGAAGTTAGGCACCCAGGCCGATATGGGCTTGGTCTCATCCTACCTGCAAAATAGCAGCGATGAGATCAAAGCGGGAGCATTAGAAGCGCTGGTCATGCTTGACCAGAAATCCGTTGTATCCCCTCAAAGTGCCACCCCTACCCCGGCCGGTTAATCGCCTTCAGCGCTTTTCAATTTCGCGCTTGATTAAATTATAAAACTGGCTCAAGCCAATGACCGTTAACAAGGCCAGAATCAGGATCCATACAAAATCCAATTGAACCCGCACCACCAGAGCAGCTCCGCCTGTTACCAATCCCAAGCTGTCAACCAGTAAAAGGCGGAGCAAGTGCCTTTTATTTAACTCTGCTTTCATATCGACCCGGCCAATGTGGTTGAGCCATTGGTCGAACCGGTCAAGATCCCAGGCTGTCAGCGTCGCTATCACAGCCGCCAGAAGCCAGAAATGCTGCAGCTCAATCCAGGTACCCAGGACACAAAAACCCAGGTTGATGAAAAGGTAGACATACGAAATAAAAGCCAGCTTGCGCCGCCAGCCAAACCACCAGAGCAATTCGGCCAGGACGATAACCAGCGCGATTAACCAATGGCCCATCAAACCAAAAGCCAGCACAAGCGCCAGGCTGGTAAAGCCCACACTTGCCAAAAACAATTTCTGAATCATCGCACGACCCCGATCACATGGTGGATACGCATCTGTTGGGCCAGCGCTGTGGATACCGCCTGGTCGAGTGAAGTAGCCACATCCCAATCCACCACCTGAACGCCAACCCGCTGTAATCGGCGGATCAACAGGGTTCGCTCGACGGTGGCCAGCCGCCTGGCCATTTCGACCACCCGGCCGGGCTCATATTTCCTCATCTCAAACCGGACCGCATCCGGCGATACCAATATCAGCTCGTAACCACTGGCGCGCAACCTGACCAGCACGTTATAATCATCCGCGCTCAGCGGTGAAATCATCACGATCTGCGAGCGCGAGGGGAAAAAGCGGGTCGGGAGAAGCTCCAGGCTTTCGAGTGCAAAATTGGTCCCGGTCCTGGCGTAGGCCAGCGATTGAAGAATCCGCTCGCGTTGCACCTTCCCATAACCGGGAAAAGTCCTTTCCATGCCCCGTCCATAGACCAACAGCCCGACCCGGTTGCCTGCATTGAGAAACGCATCGGCTAACGATGCCGCAGCAAAAACGGAATGCTCAAACAAAGAATCGTCCCCCACCTGCACATCGGTCTGCCGGCGGGCATCCACGATAATTCCCACGTCAGCGATCCGTTCCTTTTCAAACTGGTTGGTATACAGGCTCCCAGAGTGGCGCGCTGAAACCTTCCAATTGATCCAACGGATGGGATCGCCCACCTGGTATTCCCTGACGCCGTAAAAATCGACCCCGGCGCCCCCCTGCCGAGATTGGATCGGGCCAGGGTAATCACGGGTGCGCGGGGGTTGGATCTTCAACGGCCTCAGTTTCTGATACTCGGGGAAAATAATCAAGCGTTCCGCCGCCATTAATGTGCTGTTTTGAGCCGAAAAGCCCAGCGGATCGCTGACCGTCACCCTGATCGGGCCGAAATCATAAATGCCGCGCCGGCCCTCGATCGAATAATGGAATTCTAAAGATTTTCCCGGCAGAATGGGTGTCAGGATCTTGGTCTCCCCATTAACCACCTTGATTCCTGCGGGCAGGATGTCTTCGACCAATACCTCCTGGACTTGATGACCCTGGTTGGTAAGGACGACCTGCATATCAGCCACCCGCCCCTGAACAATGCTTTCCCGGCTCAAGGAACGGGCAACGGATAGCTCTGGCTTGCCCGGTTCCAGGAATACGGCCATACCCAGGTAAATCACCAGGGGAAGGGCCAGGGCGATCAGCATCCCGTTAAGGGTGATCAGGCCCGCCACCACCAATCCAAAAATCAGGCTACCCAGGAAAAGAAAATTCTTCATTCGTCAGGTTTATTTGATCACCGGCACAGGCACCGAGCGCAAGACATCATTGATCACGCTTTCTGGCGCCTGCCGCTCAGTCCATAACTCGGGTTCCAGGATCAGCCGATGGACCAGCGCCGGGCCGGCAAACGTTTTTACATCATCGGGAATAACATAAGAGCGGCCATGCATCGCTGCCCATGCCCGCGAAAGTTTCAATAATGCCAGGGCGCCTCGCGGGCTCGAGCCCACAACGACTTTCCGGCTTTGGCGAGTAGCCGTGGTCAACCGTACAATATAATTTTCGACATCCGGATCCAGGTACACCCCCTCGACGGCAGCGCGCATGTCCAGCAAGCCTTGCGCATCGGTCACGGGCTTGAGAAGGAACTCATCCGTTCGGCGCTCACGCCTCCGCCTGAGGATTTCTTGCTCCTCTTCCAGGGTCGGGTATCCAACCGCCAACTTGAGAATAAACCGGTCCAGTTGGGCTTCTGGGAGAGGAAAAGTTCCTTCATATTCAATCGGGTTCTGGGTCGCGATCACAATAAAGGGATCGGGCAGTTTCATCGTCTCCCCTTCCAGGGTAACTTGGTACTCCTGCATCGCCTCTAACAGCGCCGATTGCGTGCGGGGCGAAGCCCGGTTGATCTCATCCGCCAGGATAATATTGGCAAATAGCGGCCCCTTTCGCAGTGAAAACTGGTTTTGCGCCCGGTCAAATACATACCCGCCGGTGATATCTCCCGGCAACAGGTCCGGCGTGAACTGGATCCGTTTGAACGCCAGGCCAAGCACCCTGGCAAAGCTGTTGGCAATCAACGTTTTGGCCAGGCCAGGATAATCCTCGAGGAGCACATGCCCGCCGCTCGACAAAAATGCCGCCATGATCTTTTTAAGCTGGTCCCTTTTTCCAATGACCGCTTTTTCTACTTCGGCGATGATGGCATCGCTCAGGGTAACGACTTCCTTCAAGTCAACTGCCATGCTTAATCTCCAATTGCGTTTCAAGATAATCGACGATTTCCTCTAGCCTTTGGAACCGGTCAAGGGGCTCTTTTTTTAAAAGCCGGCGATCGAACCACCCGGCAATATTCCTGAACCAGGAGCTGATCCGTTCGATATGGCCCTGGTTACCTTTCTCTTGAGCAGGCTCATCGTTGCGGATGCCATTAAATAACACGTTGACACGGATCGGCAATTCAATCTCGCGGTGTGAAAGAGCATCTCCCACCTCTTTGATGGTCAAACGCTCCTGGTACGCGACCACGCCCATCACCAGCCTTTCCAATGACCGGGTGACCCGGTCCAAGAAATAGATATTGCCGTGGAGCGCCGATTGCACCTGGATGATCCAGTGGTAGATGCGATCCTGGCTGGCCGCCAGGACCTCTTCATGGAAAGGAAGCTCGGGTTTCGCTGGCGGCCTGCTGCTGCCCAGGAGCGCTTTCAAGATTATAAAAAACGAGATGAGTATAAAAATCCCCCAGAACAAAGCCTGCGGCGTCCCGTTGATTAACAGCAGGACCAAATTCCAGGCATAGGCTAAGGGTTTCAGGATCGACTCGCGAACCATATCCCTCAACAGCAAGGTCAAAAGGCTCGCCAGGACGAGGCCTGAAAGGACAAAGGGGAGCAGGATTTTGAACGGCGGAAAGCCGGGTTTTGTGCTCATGGATGCACTTTACAGGCATCCACAATCGCAGTGAGGCTGGCGACGGCGGCTACTTCGTCTTCGAGCCCAGGTACGCGCGTCCCATATCGTACTTCCTCAAACAGGCGGGTTAATTCCCTGACGGCTGATCCGGGCATCCCGCTTTTTTCCAGCCTGGTCTCAAATTCACGCGGGGTCATGGCCTCTTCCCGCTGGATACCCCTTTCCTGGTTAAGGATCTCGTTCATCTGGTAATAGCAACGGATCACCACATTTTTCAGGTCGGCGCCGGACTTCAATGCATCCAGCGCATTTTGAGCTTCTTTAGCGATCCGATCAGCCGCGTCCGGCGACTTTTGCCGATGGCGTACCACGTACCAGGCAACCCCAACCACAATGATCGTGATAATGAGCGCCACCCCAATCGTGGTAGCCGAAACCAGCCAGGCGGGTATATTGCCGCTGGTTACTGCAAGTTGTTTTCCCGTGGTGGCCAGGTTCTGCGGAGCTCCGCCAGGTTTGGGCAAAATGGTATTGGCATTATTATTGGGTTGTTGAGAGATCTGCCTGAAGAAAAATAACAGCAGCAATAAAGGTATTATGGCGATTAAAGACCGCAGGAATTGTTTGCGGGCAGTCTTTGAAAAGATCAAAAGAATAACGATAATCGGGAGCAACACGATGGCGATGATGTAAATAATCCGCAAGATCATGTTCCCCGAGCCGGCCAGATTGACAGCGGCCCCGCCGGTCACCTTCGGCTGCCCAAAAGAAAAAACGTCCGAGTTACCCGGCGCCAGGCTTATTCCGGGAAGAGCGGTGGCGGTAAAGAACAAAGCCGCCAATACGACCATGGCCAGTATAATGATCCAAAGCTTCGTCCGCGTATTCATACGGCCGCCTGACGCTCCCTCCATATGAGCAAAGATAGTTTACCACATATCCCTGCTGGTAAACTTCGTTTGAATTGCGGCGACAAGCTGCCCCTTCAGCCCCTTTTCAGGCATTGCCGCGCCCCAGGATTTACGATCGATTGGGTGTAAAATTATTTTCAAACCCGTATCAGGAGGACCGGCGATGGCAGAATTCAGTCGTTATGAAATTTATATGATCTTGAACCAACCCAGGCCACTCTGGTTGAGTGGCATCGATTTGAGTGGGAGCGATCTTCGCGGCGCCAATCTTGAGGATGCCACTCTCATTGGCGCCAACCTGAATAAGACGAACCTGACCGGGGCTAACCTGGCCGGCGCCAACCTGGGGGGGTGCCACCTTGAAGGGGCTATCCTCGTCGGCGCGGATTTGAAACATGCCCGGATGCGCGGTACCACTTTGCTTGGCGCGGACATGCGTGAAGCGGTGCTGATCGAAGCAGACATGGTCGAAGCCAACTTGAGCGAGACCAACCTGGTTGGCGCAAACCTGGCCAGCGTGGACCTGACCAATGCCAACCTGACCAACGCCGACCTGTCGGGTGCCAATGCCACCGATTATAAGTTGTCGCGGGCAAAATCACTCATTGGGGCTATTCTTCCCGATGGTACCATCCACGACTGACTCGACCGGCCATCCCGCGATCCATGCCCATCAAAATTGTCACGGATAGCATCAGTGACCTGCCAGACTCGCTGGCTCAGGCGTATGGCATCACAGTTATCCCATGCTACGTCAATGTGGATGGGCAGAGTTTCCTGGATGGGATTGAGCTCACCCGCCCGGATTTTTACCAACGCTTGCCCCAATACAAAAACCCGCCTACAACCTCGGCGCCCGGAATTGGCGCATTTAAACAGGCTTACGATCGGGCCATCCAGGAGGGGGCAAACGGCATTATCTCGATCCATGTGGCCGCCAGCTTTAGCAATCTATTGAACGTTGCCAGCCTGGCAGCCGAAGCCATCCCGACGATCCCCATCACGGTGGTGGACTCCGGGCAGTTATCCCTGGGAGAGGGGCTGCTGGCAGTCGAAGCCGCCAGGGCTGCACAAAAGGGGAAAAACCAGGAGGAAATTACAGCGCACATCCAGAACACGGTTCCCCGCACCTACCTGTATGGAATCCTGGATACCCTCGATTACCTGCATCGCAGCGGCAGGCTCTCCTGGATGGAAGCCAGCCTGGGGACCTGGCTGGATATTAAACCCGTATTCATGGTGAATCGGGGCCACGTGTCGCTAAATCGGACGCGCACGTACCGCAAGGCTACCGAGCACCTGTTCCGCCAGGTCATCGCATTAGGGCCTCTGGAACAAGTCGCTCTCATCCATTCCCACCCACCCCTCGAGCGGATGGCTTTGTTTGACCGGCAGGTGCACCAACACCTGCGAGTCAATGGATCGTTAATAACAACCGATATCAATCCCGCCGTTGTCTCCCACGTCGGCCCGGCTGCGCTCGGCGTGGTGGCGATCCAGGCTCCGGTGTAGGGGCACTCCTCATCGTCGGGGCACACGGCGTGGGCCCGCTCACTCAAAAAAGGATGTTTTATGCCCACCCTATTTGAAAAAATGCATCACGGCCTGATTGTATCCTGCCAGGCATTTCCCGGAGAGCCCCTCTTTGGCCCTGAATTTATGGTCGCAATGGCGCGCTCCGCCTTACTGGGCGGAGCAGTCGGGCTGCGCATCAACGGCCCGGTGGACATTGCTGCCGTCCGGGCTGCCGTGGAGGTGCCCGTCATTGGCCTGTACAAGCACGATCTGCCCGGTTTCGAAGTTCGCATCACCCCAACGGTGGATCACGCCCTGGCGATTTCCCAGGCTGGGGCAGACATCATCGCTTTGGATGCGACCCGGCGGCCCCACCCGGAATCCCTGGGGATAACCTCGCTGATCGAAAAGGTGCATGCCGTCACTGGCCGGCCCATCCTGGCGGATATTTCCACCCTCGACGAGGCTTTACAGGCCGTGGATGGCGGCGCCGACGCGGTATCGACCACGCTTTCCGGCTACACCCCCTATAGCCCTCAATTGGAAGATCCCGATTTCGACCTGATCGAGTCGCTCGCCGGTCGCTTGAGTGTTCCGATCCTGGCGGAGGGCCGCATAATGACTCCTGCACAGGCTCGCCGCGCTCTGGAACTGGGCGCTTACGCCGTGGTGGTAGGCACCGCCATCACCCGCCCCTGGCTCATCACGGCGTCGTTTGCCAAAGCCATGCGAGGGTTGCCATGAGCCTTATCGGTGCAATCG
>JAJYIW010000090.1 GCA_021789855.1 Chloroflexota bacterium
GGTTGGCTATACCCGCGCGGTGGCTGACCTGGTGCATCCATTTGGGATGAAGCTCCACCTGGATGGAGCCAGGATTTTTAATGCGGCTGCGGCTTTAAAAGTGAGCGCCAGGGAGCTGGCGGGCCCGGCTGACTCAGTTACTTTCTGCTTAAGCAAAGGTCTGTGCGCGCCGGTCGGATCGCTTTTGTGCGGCTCAAAAGATTTCATTGATCGGGCCCGGCGGATCAGGAAACAATTGGGAGGCGGTATGCGCCAGGCTGGCGTCCTTGCCGCCGCCGGCATCGTAGCTCTGGAGCAAATGGTCGATCGGTTAGAGGAAGATCACCAACGGGCTAAAACCCTGGCGCAGAAACTGTCTGGCCTTCCTGGCCTGACGCTGGATGGCGGGTTGCCGGCCACAAATATGATCTTTATCAATTTGGACGAAGCAGTACCGCTCAATGCCAGCCAGGTGGCCGGGGCCCTGGCTAAATCAGGCGTGCTGGTTGGCGTGGTTGGGCTAAAGCGCTTCCGCCTGGTCACCCATTATTGGATCCGCGATGAAGACCTTGACCCGGTGGTTGAAGCGTTTACCAGGGTGGTTTCATCCGCTATCTGAAGAGGATGTCGCTCCAGAATATCCGATAGAGACATGATATAATTTCAGGGATTGAAATCCAGGTGAGGATGTTATGCAAGAATACGTGACGCTTGCGCAGATCCAGGAAGCCGGTGATGTGATACGGGCCAGGAGCCAGTACCGGCCCGAGATTGGCATTATCCTGGGATCGGGTTTAGGAGAACTGGCCGGTGCGGTCAATGCTCCGGACACCATCCCATTCGGCGATATTCCCCACTGGCCGGTCTCGACGGTTATCGGCCATCAGGGCAGGCTGGTGATCGGGCTGCTCGAAGGCAAGCCCGTGTATGTCATGCAGGGTAGAGTCCATTTTTATGAAGGATACAGCATCAGCCAGGTAACTTTCCCAATCCGGGTGATGCAGTTCCTGGGGGTCAAGAATTTGATTGTAACCAATGCGGCTGGAGCAGTGAACCCGGCCTACTCCCCTGGTGAATTAATGTTAATCAAGGATCACGTTGCTTTGATGGCGATGGCGGGTGAGAACCCGTTGAGAGGGCCTAACCTGGAGGTATTCGGGCCTCGTTTTCCAGATATGAGCCGGG
Source organism: Chloroflexota bacterium (assembly GCA_021789855.1). Lineage (GTDB taxonomy): Bacteria > Chloroflexota > Anaerolineae > Anaerolineales > Anaerolineaceae > JAJYIW01. The sequence goes on from JAJYIW010000090.1 coordinate 1,165, forward strand.
CTTACGATCGCGATCTGATGGCCCTGGCCCGGAAAGTGGCGGACGAGAATGCTATTCCCCTGCAGGAGGGAGTCTACATCTGTTTGGCGGGCCCTTCTTTTGAAACGCCGGCTGATTTACGCTTTTTACGTGCCATTGGCGCAGATGCGGTCGGTATGTCGACTGTTCCGGAAGTGATCACCGCCAGGCATGGCGGCACCAGGGTCCTGGGTATTTCTGGCATCAGCAACAAAGCCAACCTGGATGGAAATTCGATCACCACCCACGAAGAGGTGCTTGAAGCCGGGCGTCAAATGGTTCCTAATTTTGTAAAAATTATCCGAGGTGTCCTGCGTGACATGGCATGAATGCAATTGTCCACTTCCTGAAAGACTTCGAAATCTGGATCTATGTTTTTCTTGGATTAGTGGGGTTACTGACTTTACGTAAATTTATCCTGGCGTTAAGAGAGTGGCAGGGCACGATCTTTGGTTTGGAAAGAGATAATGCCCAACGCCGCTTGAATGAGGCAAGCAGCCTGCTGGTTTTATTGATCTTAATGGGTGTGGGCGAGTTTCTTTTGACGTCATTTATCTATCCAACTATTCCCAATGTCGAGGTATTACCTACGGCGACTTTATCGGTCCTGACCACGCCGACGGTGACGCTTCAACCGGCCAATGGGATCAGGCCCACAGAGCAAATTGCCACTGCCTCTACCCCGGTGACCACCAACAGCGCCCAGCAAAGCGGGTGTATCCCCGGAGAGCTTGAATTCACCTACCCGAAATCGACTGACACGATCAATGGGATCGTCGAAATTAAAGGAACGGTCAATGTTCCTGATCTGGGCTTCTACAAGTATGAATATTCCGTGCCGGGCAGTAATACCTGGGTTACGATTGCCGCAGGAAATGGCGTCAAAGTGAATGAAGTGCTGGGTAATTGGGATACAGGGCAATTGCAGCCTGGTAACTACCTGCTACACCTGGTAGCTTACGATAATACGGGGAAACAGCTCACCCCTTGTGAAACCCCGGTGACGATTGTTGCCAATGCTTCGCCTTAGGAGAGAGAATGCCTGAAATCGATATCCGTCCAGCTATTGCTGAAGACATCCCTGTATTGGTTAAATTTGAGCACCATTATAAAAGTAACTACGTCTGGCAGATGGATTTACGCATAGAAGACGGTGAGGTTACCACCAACTTTAGAGAGGTTCGTTTGCCCAGGGTGGCCTCGGTTGAATACCCACGCAAACCTGAAGTGCTCCTGGACGATTGGAGCCGGCGTTCGGCCTTGCTGGTGGCGTTGTTAAACCTGAAGCCGGTGGGATACATCAGCCTGAACGAAGGCATCTCGCCGACATCCGCCTGGGTGACCGATCTGGTGGTGACTGAGCCCGTGCGCAGGAAGGGCATTGCCAGCGCATTGATCCTGGCTGCTCAGACCTGGGCGCGCAATCGCAACAACCGGCGAATGATCCTGGATATGCAGTCGAAAAATACACCGGCGATTCATCTCGCTTTAAAGCTGGGCTTTGAATATTCTGGGTATAATGATCATTATTATACGAATCAAGATATTGCCCTGTTCTTTGGTCAGTTTTTGAAATAACCTGGATGGGTGAATCGATTATTACTTTATCAGATAGTAAGCGGCGATGACGGAACCATGGATTGAAGGATGGCTGGCAGCTACCCACACGATAAGCCAGATCGTGACTGCTGGGGTAGCCATCACAGCCTTTTCCTTGTTGCTTTATTCAATGACTTTCAACTTGCGCGACCGGGTGACGCGGTCGTTTGCTCTGATTTCCGTTTTTCTCGTCATCATCTTTACCGCTCAGGCGATTGGCAGCACGGCTACGGACCCCGCCGATGTGCTCTTTTGGCTGCGCTTGCAATGGGTGGGAATCATCTTTCTACCGCCGGCTTATCTCCATTTGTCCGATGCCTTATTGGCGACGACCGGTCGACCTTCGCATGGCAAGCGTTTGTGGGCGATTCGCCTGACTTACCTGTTCTCATTCTGCATCTTTATCCTTCTGCCCACCCGGTTGCTGCTCGGCGGGGTGGTGATCGATCAAAACCCGGCCCCTCACCTGGAGCGCACCGGCCTGGTCGATCTGTTTACCGTCTACTATGTTTTTATTATGATCCTGGCATGGATCAATTTTTACCGGGCTTACCGCCGCACCCTCACTTCTGCCAGCCGGCGCCGCATGATCTACCTCATGGCGGGGGCCACAGCTCCGGCCCTGGGCACTTTTCCCATCCTGATCTTTGGCGTTGAGTTATTCAACAATCACCCCCTGGTGTATTGGAGCCTGGCATTGCTGGCGGGTGCATTGACCGGCGTGCTGCTCGTGATGATGGCTTATGCGGTGGCCTTTTTCGGGGTCGCCTGGCCAGACCGCCTGGTGAAAAGCCGCATATTCATCTGGTTGTTGCGCGGCCCGGGCACTGCGTCTGTCGTGCTGGGCCTGACCACTATTGTCCGGCGCGCGGGGGCGCTGGTTGGCTCCCCTTACTCGGCCTATGTCCCCATTATCATGGTGGCTTCGCTCCTCCTGTGCGAATTTCTCATCACGTTGTTTGCGCCTATTTGGGAACGCTGGCTTTTTTATGGGAGCGACCGGGCCGATCTGTCCTTGCTTCACACCCTGGAAGAAAGGCTATTGACCAGCAACGACCTGAAACAATTCCTCGAGGTCGTCGTGGCGGCCGTCTGCGATCGCCTGCAGACGCCAGATGCCTTTATCGCCGCGGTTAATGAGGATGATCTGGAATTAATTGTGACAGCCGGCGACGATGCTTTCCTGAAAGAACCTCAAACATCTCAGGCTTTGCTCCACCTCGTGGTTCAAAATCAGCTTCATCAGGATATTTTTCAATGGGGGCAGTTCAGCCTGATGCCCCTGGTTAATGGCGTTCACGAGGGGCATGAAGATCTGCTGGGGATCTTGGGGTTTTCCTGGGATGCCGAAAAAGCTTTGGATGCAGACCAGGCGCAAACCCTGTTGCTGCTCAGCCAACGGGTCGTGATGGCTTTGCGTGACCGCAAGCTCCAACGGCAGGTGTTCAGCTCCTTGAAAACCTTGAACCCTCAAGTGAAATTAATTCAACACCTGATGGCTGCTTCTCGTTATGATCGCCAGGGGGTTCTGATGGATGAAAAGGAGCTCCAGCCCGAAGATTTTACCGCCTGGGTCAAGGAGGCGTTGACCCACTATTGGGGAGGGCCCAAGCTGACTCAAAGCCCCTTGATGCAGTTGACTATCGTGCGAGATGCGCTGGAGGCCAATGACGGTAATCATGCGAATGCTTTGCGAGCTATCTTGAGAAAAGCCATCGAACAGGTGCGTCCGGAGGGAGAAAGACGCTTTACAGGTGAGTGGATATTGTATAATATCTTAGAGATGAAATTCCTGGAAGGTAAGAAAGTGCGTGAGATTGCCACCCGCCTGGCAATGTCGGAAGCCGATCTCTACCGGAAACAACGGGTTGCCGTGGATGCGGTGGCCAAGGCGATCATCGATATGGAGCAGCAGGCGCGCCAGGATATTAACAATTAGTTTAGCTTGAAAAAACGAGTGTTTATCAAATAGAGTCTTGATGGGTTGTGAGGGGAGGGTGCTGTGATGTTCTCGAAAAAAATAATGTCGTCTAGAGAAAAAGCGGATACCCCACCTGATGAGGGATGGTGGGCGGCGGTTTTAGCGGATGAGGAGGTCTATTCGCCGGTATCCAAAGAGGGCAATTCTAACCGTCCAGGGGGACATGGCCCGGTCACGGTCGATTGGGATAGGATTCGCCAGGTATACGACCAGGATGAAATTGTCCAGCTTGTGGTTAAAGGTTACAATCGAGGTGGGCTTCTGGTCGAAGGGGAAGGGATTCAGGGATTTGTCCCTGTATCGCACCTTTTGGGGGTGCCCGGCGGGATGGACGATGAGGGGCGCCGCCGTGTCCTGAGTGGCTACGTGGGGAAAGAATTAGATCTCAAAGTGATCGAATGTGAGCCAGGCCAGGAAAGGGTCGTATTTTCCGAGCGTGCGGCTCAGGCCGGCAAAGGCCGGCGGAAGATGTTATTCCATGCGCTCAAGCCAGGCGATAAAGTGACGGGTATTGTAACGAATGTGACCGATTTTGGCGCCTTTGTCGACCTGGGCGGCCTGGAAGGGCTGATTCACGTGTCGGAGCTATCTTGGGGACGGGTCCAGCATCCGAATGACGTTTTGAATGTGGGCGATGAGATCGAAGCGCAGGTGCTCCAGGTGTCGGAAGAGAACGGGCGGGTTGCGCTTTCTGTAAAACGTTTATTCTCTAACCCCTGGGATACGATTTGCGATCTGTATAATCCGGGGGATGTGGTTCCTGCCATTATCACCGCCATCACCCGTTATGGCGCGTTTGCCCGCCTGAACGAGGGCGTCGAGGGATTGATCCACGTCTCATCCATCGATGCAAAACATGGGCAGAATGAGATCAACGCTTCGTTAAAAACGGGCCAGCATATCCAGGTCAGAATCTTGCATATTGAAGCCGATAAAAGACGCCTGGGTTTAAGCCTGGTGGCAAATGAGTGATCAGGATGGCGGAACCCCCAAAAAAAGCCCGCACACCTCCTGAAAAAATACCAGGCAAAACCGATTCTCCACCCGATACGATGAACTGGGTGGATTGGCTGGTTTCCATCCTGAACCGGTTCAATCGTTACGGGTGGGACATTTTAGGCGTTGCCCTTCTTGCGCTTGCTTTGTTGGTCTGCATTGGGCTCCTGGGATTTACTGGAGGCTTTTTTATCTCTCCGCTGGTCCAGCTTTTGAAACGTTGGCTGGGCTGGGGGAGCGTGTTGCTGGTGGTTGCCCTGGGAGCGGCGGGGATATATACCATCCGAGGGAAGGTGACCCGGCCGCTGCCGCATTCTTTTTTGCGGATCATGGGGGGCGAGGGCTTATTTTTTAGCCTGCTGGCGCTGGCGTCTCTCCTGGGCGGCCACGTATTAATCAGGGCGGATGCCGGTAACGACGCCGGCGGGCTGGTAGGGTGGGGGATGGTTGAATTGGGCCTGCAGGTGGTGGGCCGGCTATGGACGCCGGTGATCCTGGCAGTTTGCCTGGTCATTTTCCTGGCCGTGGTATTAAATTTACCCACTCAGTTTGGCGCCTGGCTCAAACAGCAAGCCCAAGCGGGCGCCCCGGAGGTGACGGGCCAGGCCCAGCCGGAGGATACGGCTGGCCAGCCTGTCCTATCGAATCCAGCGAGCCCGCCTCAAACGGCAGGCAAGCAAAAAATCCAGCTTCCCCAGCAATACCGCAAGTCCTTGAAAATCGAACCATTGCAAGAGAAAGCGCCGGCTGCGCCTGTTCAACGAGACGACCGGCTGCCTCCCTTAAACCTTTTAATCGGCGACCAGATCATCCGCCCGGATGAGCGCCAGATTAACCTGATGGCTGGCTTGATCGAAAAAACGTTGGATGATTTCGGCATCCCTGCGAAAGTGGTTGGATTCAGGGTCGGCCCCAAGGTGACCCAATATGCCATCGAGCCCGGGTATACTGAAAAACCTGGGCCTGATGGGGCCATTCAAAGGCAGAAGGTGCGCGTATCCCAGATATCCGCCCTGGCACGTGACCTGACCCTGGCCCTCTCGGTTGAAAGACTGCGCATTGAGGCGCCTGTTCCGGGTCGCTCCTACGTGGGGATCGAGGTGCCCAATATCCGTTCGGCGGATGTACGGTTGCGCTCGATCCTGGAATCTGAAGCGTTGCAAAGGGTAAACTCCAACCTGGCCATGGCCCTGGGCCGCGATGTTTCCGGCCAACCGGTAGTCGCCGACCTGGCCCGTATGCCTCACCTTCTAATTGCTGGCACAACGGGATCGGGTAAATCCGTTTGTATTGAAGCCATTACCACCTGCCTGATCATGAACAATACCCCTGAGGATTTACAATTGGTCATGATCGATCCCAAAATGGTGGAATTGGTGCGGTTTAACGGCGTGCCGCACCTGTTAGGAAAAGTTGAGACCGATTTGGAGCGGGTCCTCGCCGTGTTAAAGTGGGCGTTATCTGAAATGGATCATCGTTATCGCTTGTTGGAGAATGCCAGGGCCAGGGATATCGACAGTTACAACCGGAAAATGCAGCGGCACCACCAGCCCACCCTGCCCCGGATCGTCATTCTGATCGATGAGCTGGCCGATTTAATGATGTCGGCCCCGGATCAAACCGAGCGTAGCATTGTCCGCCTGGCGCAACTGGCGCGCGCCACGGGCATGCACCTGATCCTGGCTACACAGCGCCCCAGCACGGATGTGGTCACGGGGTTGATCAAGGCTAATTTTCCCGCGCGGATCTCCTTCACCGTTGCCAGCTCGGTGGATTCGCGAGTGATCCTGGATACCAATGGGGCAGAGACTCTCTTAGGACGGGGAGATATGTTATTCCTGAGTCCGGAATCGGGGATCCCCCTCAGGGCCCAGGGAGTGTACGTCACCGATCAGGAGCTGGAGCGGATCATCGCTTTCTGGCAAAAGATGTCGCCGGTAGAAACGGCTAAAAAATCTCCATGGGAAGAAATGATGGATCAGGAAGAGCAAAATGGCGACGCCCTTATTGAGCGCGCCATTGAGGTGGTGAGAGGTGAGAAGCATGCCAGCACCTCGCTTCTCCAGCGCCGTCTCCACGTGGGTTATCCGCGAGCGGCTCGCTTGATCGATGAATTAGAAGAGCTGGGCGTGGTGGGGCCTTCTCAGGGGGGCGGGCGTGAAAGGGAAGTGCTGGTTTCTGATGACGGGGATGACGAGGGTGCTGGTGAAGAATGAGCTTGACAGTTTAGTAGCCGTAAGTTAGCATAAAGCATGACGTCTATGCGTGGAGAGAGGATTAACGGGTGACTGAATTTATCAAAAAAAAGCCTACATCGTTCTCGGATTTCTTGAGAGTGTTGTTTAAAGGGGTTCTGGATCCCATCGGCGCTTTCTTGATCCGGGCGGGCATTATGCCCAATACCATGACCATGATCGGTGTGGTGGGCAACATCCTTGGCGCAATACTTCTGGCCACTGGCGCCATCACCTGGGGTGGGATTGTCATCTTACTGATGGGACCGATCGACGCTTTGGATGGCACCATGGCTCGTATTGGGGGAAAAGTAACATCGTTTGGCGCATTTCTCGATTCGGTCTCGGATCGATATTCTGAATTGATCATATTCGGGGGCCTGCTCATTTATTATATCCGCCAGGACAATCTGTTGGCCATCGGGCTGGTATACCTGGCCGCTGCCGGCTCTGTGCTGGTGTCTTATGTCAAAGCCAGGGCAGAAAGCCTGGACTACGAAGCGAAGGTTGGAATCCTGACCCGCGTCGAACGTTTCCTGGTTTTGAGTCCGTGCCTGGTGATTAACCAACCGATGATTGCCTTGTGGATCATTGGCATCCTGGCCAACCTCACTGCCTTGCAACGGATCTATCACGTCTTAAAACAAGCACGGAATTTGCATCCGCCCGTTGACCCACCTCATCATTAAAACAGGATAATCACTATGCCAGAAGGATTTGCAATTGGACCGGTTTATATTCATTTTTATGGCCTGCTCATTATGCTGGGCGTACTGGTCGCGGCGATTATCGCCGAAAAAGAAGCCAGGCGTCTCGGCCAGAACCCCGATGTGGTCTGGGATGTCCTGATTTGGTTATTGATCGCCGGGATCATCGGCGCCAGGCTCTGGCATATCTTTACCCCGCCCCCCTCCATGATCGCCCAGGGGATTACGACGGAGTATTACCTGACCCACCCGTTGGATGCCCTGGCCATCTGGAAAGGTGGACTGGGCATACCAGGCGCCGTGATGGGGGGAGCGCTGGCGCTGTATATCTATGTTCGCCAGCATAAATTATCCTTTGCTACCTGGGTCGATATTATCGTTCCAGGCCTGGCCGTGGCGCAGGCGATTGGCCGGTGGGGCAATTTCCTCAACCAGGAACTGTATGGCGCGCCAAGTAACCTGCCCTGGGCGATCTACATTGATCCTGCGCACCGACTGCCGGGGTTTGAGAATATATCTCGTTACCAGCCCTTATTCCTTTATGAGTCCCTGTTTAACCTGGCCAACATGGGTTTCTTGTTATGGGCCGGTCGAAAATTTAAAAAGTCTCTGAAACCCGGCGATCTGTTTATATCTTACCTGGTGACTTATCCCATCGCTCGTTTCTTACTCGATTTCATCCGCCTGGATCCTTCGCGGGTGGGGGGGATTAATATCAATCAGACCCTCATGGCGGTGGTGGCTGTGTTGGCTGCCGCATTTTTATTATGGCGCCACCGGCCTGGACAGGCCCGGCCAGTGGTGGTGGAAAGCCAACCGGCTGAAACGCCTGAAAATAAAGAAATTATTGCCCATTAATGGCTCAAAAGCTGAAACAGATCGTTAATTTTAATAACGGGTGGCCAGACCTTTTTGGGGCGGACCCGGGGCTGCGAGGCCTATTATTTTTCAGGGAGGTTACTCAATGGCAAAAGTGATTATCCTGGGCTCGGCTTTCTCCATCCCAGATATAGCCCATGAAAATACGCACATGGTGGTGATCGGTAAGGAAAAAACCGTGATGATTGATTGCGCTGGCAGTCCAATCCCTCGGTTGCAGCGGGCAGCCATCCCGCCTGAGCAGGTGACCGACCTGATTTTGACCCATTTCCACCCCGATCATGTGTCTGGCGTGCCCACCTTGTTAATGGATATGTGGCTGATGGGCAGGAAAGCTCCCCTGGATATTTATGGCCTCCACCATACGCTCGATCGGATCGAAAAATTGATGGGTTTTTATGAATGGGAAACGTGGCCTAATTTCTTCCCGGTAGTTTTTCACCGGCTGCCCGCGGAAGAGATGACCCAGGTCCTCGATGCCAGAGATATGACCATTTATTCATCACCGGTCAAGCATTGGGTTCCTACGATCGGGGTGAGAATTGAGTTTAAAAACCCCAACAAGGTGATGGCTTATTCGTGCGATACAGAGCCTTGCCCGCAACTCGTCCGGCTGGCGCAAAAATCGGATATCTTAATCCATGAAGCCACCGGGTTATCGGAGGGACATTCATCGGCTGGCCAGGCAGGAGAGACGGGCACCCAGGCCGGCGTTAAAAAGCTGTACCTCATTCATTACCCGTCAGGAAATATTGATCCCCAGGGATTGATCGACGAGGCCAGAGCGACCTTTTCTGGTCCGATCTCATTGGCCACCGACTTCATGATGATCGATATTTAAAGATTACCAGCCCGCGATGTAAGGCTCCCATTCCCGGTTCTCAGCCAGGTGGCGGCCGAATAAATACATGGCTGAAGAAGAGGGTTCTTTAGGGATATGGAGCAGGCGCATGCTGGCTTCTTCAGCAGTTCTTCCCCCTTTACGATGATTGCAATGGGAACAGGCGGTCACGACGTTGCTCCAGATGTGTTTTCCCCCAATGGAGCGGGGCGTCACGTGATCAATGGTCAGATCGATGTTGCGCCGCCCGCAGTACTGGCAGGTATAATTATCCCGCCTGAACACTTCACGCCGGGTCAACTTGATTTGTGGCCTGGCGCGAGCCACCATCGCTTCCAGGCGGATGACCGATGGGATGGGGTAGCACCTGCTGACAGTATTAATCACACCCCGGCCATTCATCACTAAAGATGCTTTTTCGGATAAAATTAACCCAATGGCCCGGCGTGTGTCACAGACATTAATGGGTTCGAAGTTCGCATTCAGAACCAGAACCAGGACTGGGGCATCCATAAGCACTCCAATATCCGGTTATTATAACAGGGAAAGCTAACAGCACTTCGGGAAATAGGTGCCCGATGAGGATTTTTTAAGGAAAGGAGCTGGCCGGTGAACATTTTAATGACGGGCGGAACGGGGTTAATTGGAAGTGCGCTCACTCGCGCCTTGCTGGCAGATGGGCATACGGTGTCTATCCTCACCCGGAGCCCAGAAAGGGCCCAGGCATCGTTGCCTGGCGCCAGGCTGGTGAAATGGGATGGGAGCAGCGCTCATGGTTGGGAAGGGCTGGTAGAAGACTCGGAGGTGGTCATTAACCTGGCGGGTGAAAGCCTGGCAAGCGGGCGCTGGTCAGATGAACGTAAAGCCCGGCTGTCTTCCAGCCGGCTACAGGCGGGAAAAGCCCTGGCAGAGGCTATCGCTCAAGCGGCTCAGCGTCCCCGCCTGTTGATCCAGTCCTCCGCCGTGGGATATTATGGCACGTCGCAACTGGCAGAGCTGGATGAATCTTCGCCGGCGGGGAATGACTTTTTAGCCCATATATGCCTGGAGTGGGAGGCCTCAACCCAGGCCGTGGAAGCAATGGGTGTCCGTCGCGCGATCATCCGCACCGGGGTAGTCCTATCGCGGGCGGGGGGCGCGTTGCCCCAGATGGTGTTGCCTTTTCGGTTGATGGCGGGAGGCCCCCTGGGTAATGGAAAGCAATGGGTCTCTTGGATTCATCTCAACGACGAAGTTGGCGCCATCCGTTTCCTGGCCAGCCACCCCGATGTCTCAGGGGTTTACAACCTGACGGCGCCCAACCCATTGACCAATGCTGATTTTGGGCGCATCCTGGGCAGGACGCTCCATCGACCCTACTGGCTGCCGGCGCCTGCTTTTGCCTTGAAATTACTCCTGGGCGAGATGAGCACGCTGGTGCTGGATGGCCAAAAGGTTTTACCGCGGCGGCTGCTTGATTCAGGTTACGTGTTTACCTTCTCCCGGCTGGAAGATGCCCTTAATGACCTCTGGATCAACCCGGTCTGATCGTATCTGAC
>JAJYIW010000091.1 GCA_021789855.1 Chloroflexota bacterium
CCAAAAAACCTGGCCCTCTGAATTGTCACTGATCACGAACAGGTGGCATTTATGGATTCCGGCCTCTTTCAGGGCTTCCAGGCAGGCATCTACCAGCGCCGTTCCTATCCCCTGGCGGCGGAAGTCGGGATGGACTGCCAGGTGGTGCAGGTAGCCGCGTCGCCCATCCGTACCGCACAGCACCGCCCCAGCCAGGCGTCCTTCCACCCGCGCCACAAACGACATGCCGGGGTTGTGCGCCAGGTACGACGCGATGCCCTCCGGCGTGTCTGCATCGCTCAGCCCAATCCCCGGGGTGGCGCGCCACAGGGCGATGGCATCTGCATAATCACTCATGGTAAAATTTTGATATGATAACCCCATAACTTCCTCATGGAAAAAATTCAATCTGGCGGACGGCCTGTTTCACTGTCTGGCCCGCTCAGGCGACTTTGCCATAGCCGGGTGATAAACCCATTCTGCAGCGCATCGCTGGAGGGAACCATGAAGGTGTTGACCGAGCCGAGTAAGGGCAGGGGTGGAAAATCCTGCGGCCGGTCGAGCGCGGCATAGAGCGCATCGGCGATGCGCCCGGCAAAAATGACCTGGTGCGGGCGGGTATTGCGCGGGTCGTCCAGGGGTAATTCGGCGACGCCCCCGCGCAGCGCATGCCAGGCGGAGTAGGTGCGGGTGCGGCTGTCCAGCGGTGGGCAGAGGTCTAACCCGTTGAGCAGCTTGACCGACAAGGTGTAGGCCGCAGCCAGGCTGGCTTCTCGTTGCGGGTAGTCCCCCGCAGTGAGTACGCCCTCCAGCAGCGGCCCCATGCGCGAATAACAGGCCAGTTGCTTAAAAACCGTGCCAAACCATTTGCTGTAAGGGGCATAGCGCTTTTCATAAAGAAAGCATAAACCCATGATCTGGTGCACCAGGCGCGCGGCGATGACGCGCGATCCTACCTCGTCGCCCACGCTGTGCGCCCGGCCGACGAAGGCCTCTTCTTGGGAGATCAACTGCCATTGCGCCGCCAGCAGGTAGACCCACACGTCGCGCGGGTAGTAGGCAAAGCGCCGGCGAACAACTTCCAATCCCAGGCCGTCAAAATAGACCTTTCCCGCCGTCAGGCTTAACAGGCTTTGCTCCTGAAAGGTCAGCCAGTGCCTGGGTGTGAGCGCCTGGTAAGCGCCAACCCCCAGGGAGGCCTTCCAGAACCGGTCGATGGTATCAATCGGGATCATGGGATTAACCGGCCCATGCTCCAGGTCGCGCGTGGCCTGCGTCCCGTTGTCGCCTGGATCAGGCTGGCTATAATGGGTCGAGTAGCCGCGAAAGCGCACCGGTAGGCGCTGGCAAAGCGCCTCGTAGATGGCCGGCCGCTCCGCCTCGAAGTGGGATGGATCGAGAAATAAAACCAGGCGTGGGCCCCAACCGTGGTCGCGTGAGGCCGGCGTGTCCAGGCCGAGCACGTCCGATCCCCAGCCGATCAGCGCCGCGCTATGCGCCAGGCCGGGAAACTGGCTGTCCAGGATCGGGCGGACGGCTTCCCAATAAAAAGCCTGGTTGAGCAACAGCCCGGGAATGAATTCGGGCATGGCCGGTTCAGCTCGCGAGCAACGGGCGGATCCAGCGCGCGAAGGCTGGGAAGGCCACCTCGGGCTCGGGCAGGTTGGGGTGCCAGCGCTTTTCGTGCTCGAACTGGTACCATCCGTCATAACCGCTGGCCTTGAGCAGGCCAATCGATTCCTGCAAAGGCAGGCTGCCTGTGCCGGGCAGCACATAATGCCAGCCGTCTTCCATGGCCAGCGCATGGGCCGGATCATAAACCGCGTCTTTGACGTGGGTATAGCCGATGCGCCCTTTCAGAGCCGCAAAAGTGTCAGCCGGGGCTTCTTTACCCACACGGTAGGTGTGCCCCATGTCCCACAGGGCGCCGAAGGCCGGGTTGGCGATCTGATCCAGCAGCAGGCGAGTGTCCTGCGCGCGAATCCACAGGTCGTGAGTCTCAAATAACCAGTGCAGGCTGTTGGCGCCTTCCAATGCCAGGATTTTTTCCATGGCGTCGCAGCCGATTTTCGCCAGATCGGTGCGACTGTGCCGGGTGAGATCGCCGCCGCCAAACACCCTTACGTTGGCGCTGCCCAGGGCCCTGGCTACCGGGATGGTGCGCCGGGCCTCTTCCAGGTTGGCCTCCAGCCTGTCAGGCGCGCACAGGGTGATGCTTGAGCTGATCGCGCTGACTTCCAGGCCGGCGTTCTGGAGCTGGCGATAGGTGGCGCCAGCCTGGCGGGTAAACTCCGGGAGGAGGGTGATATCGATGGCGTCCAGGTAACCGCGGAAATCCACTCCATCAAAGCCGTATTCTTTACCCCGCACGCAAATCGTGTCCAGGTTCCACGCCGGGCAGCCCAGGGTCATAAAACTGATTTTCATAGAGATACCTCCAGTATCCGGTCAATTAAATCGATGGCTTTTTCGATGTTACTACAAAATGAACCAGGCTGGTAGTAGATGATGGCGTGATGATCGCAGGTGAACGCCGTTTGTCCCTCGGTTGTTAAAGCTATCGGATGGCTGAATGGCTGTGTCAAGCTCCTGGCCCTGATCTTGCGAAAGAGGAATGGAAGGAAAGAGCCCGCTGGATTTTCCTTTTACATGGACGCCAAGGCTGCGAAATTCATGCTAAAATGGATTAACCCTCATTTAGTCCGATTATTATACGCTCTATGGGCGAATGGCGTTCGCCCTATTTAACTTAGCAATTACAAAGAAGGAGTATGGTATGGGAACATTTTCTAGAATGCCGCGATATGATATCCGCAATGATGGAGCCGGGCCTTACGCTATCTTCTATTGCGATAGCTGCAGCCGTGAGTTTCGCAGCCAGCCAGATTTGGCTAACAGTATCGCTCAGGATGTCGGCCGGTCGGCCGTCAGCGGGTTGCTGCGGCGTGTCCCGTTGGTTGGCTCGACGGTGGCGAACAACGTCGTTGGCGAGGATCCACGTTACAGCATGAAGATGACCCCTCAGCAGATCGAGGCAGCCTGGAACCAGGTGCAAGCCCAGTTCCGTGAATGCCCGACCTGCCACCGGATTGTCTGCCTGTCGGACTTTGATGCCCAGAGTGGCTTCTGCCAGGATGACAGCCCGCGCAACCAGGAAATCAACGAATCGCGTGGAGCGCAGGCAGGTGCAGCACTCAAAGGCTTTGCTTCTGCCTTTGGCCTGGGAGATCTTGGAAAGAAGGTCGAGCAGGCGGCCAATGCTGCCCAACGCGCCAATGCATCCCTGGCGCGCTGCCCCAAAGATGGCACGGTGGCGCCGGCCGGGACGAAATTCTGCCCGGAATGTGGTACTGCGATGATTCAACCAGCGGCTACTACCTGCCCAAAATGTGGCGCAGATACGCATGGGGCTAAATTTTGCCCGAACTGCGGTAATAAAATGGATCAACCCGCCGCGGCGGTCTGCCCTAATTGCGGCGCTGAAACTAAGGGGGCTAAGTTCTGCCCCGAATGCGGCACCAAGCTCAGCTAGGCTTGAAAAAAACTTGCAGCTCGCTCCCCGACTTCAGGTACACCGGTATCCGATCGAGGGGAGCGGCTGCGTTAATCCATTGTCCACCCGCCAGCGGTTGCCCGTTCCAGGCGTCGATCCAATCCGTTCCCGCGGGCAGGTAGACTTTGCGCTCGCGTTGGCCCAGGGATAAGATGGGGGCTACCAGTATCTCCGGGCCAAACATGAACTGGTCATCGATCGCTTCACACTGGGGGTCAGCCTGGAAGTCCACGAACAGGGGGCGCATGGGTGGCAGGCCTTCCGAGCTGGCCAATACCATCTGGGCCTGGATGTAGGGGCGTAACGCCTCGCGCAGGAACAGCAGCGGTTTGATCGCCGCGTACGCCTGGTCACCAAACGACCACACCTCGTTATCCCCGCCGCTACCCGGAAATGGCCGGTGGCGCGGCAGGCGATCGCCGTGCAGGCGGAAGATGGGGCAAAATACGCCGAACTGGAACCAGCGCACGATTAATTCCTTGAAATAGTCCGTGGTGATATCGCCGTCGTGAAAGCCGCCAATGTCGGTGGTCCACCAGGGAATACCGCTCATCGCCATGTTTAAGCCGGCGCGCACCTGGGCCTGGAGGGCTTCGAAGGTCGAGGCAATATCTCCCGACCAGGTGACCGAGCTGAAGCGCTGGCTGCCTGCCCAGGCCGAGCGTGATAGGGTGACGATCTCGGTTTCGCCGGCGGCACACAAACCATCATAAAAGGCCATCTGGTGCAGCCTGGGATAAAGATTGGCCACTTCCAGGCCGTTGCCCAGGTAATAACGCTGGTTATCCGGGTCCCAGGGGGTGATATCCGGCTCATCGTTATCCAGCCAGAAGAGCTTGACGCCCTGGGCATAATAGTTGCGCCGCACCACATCCCAGATGAACTGGCGCGCTTCAGGGTTGGTAGCGTCGTAGTAAGGGAAGTAGGCTGGCCCATTAATGCCGTGATCGACAAAGACCTGCTGGGCGTCGGTGCCGCGTTCGTTATTGACCAGCAGGCCGCGTTCGCGCATGGCGGCGTAATTCTCGCTGATGGTACTGACCGTGGGCCAGATCGATACCATCAATTTCACCCCCATGACTTCGAGCTCGCGCGTCATGGCAGGTGGATCGGGCCAGCAGGCCGGGTCAAAGCGCCATTCGCCCATGTGTGACCAGTTGAAAAAGTCACTGACAATGACAGAGAGCGGCAGGCCGCGTTTTTTATATTCGCGCGCCACGGCCATCAGTTCGTCCTGGGTCTCATACCGCAGCTTGCACTGCCAGAAGCCGGTCGCCCAGGCTGGCATGACCGGGCTGTGCCCGGTCGCATCGGCGTAACGGCGCAATATCTTGGCGTAGGATGCCCCGCACACGATGTAATAATCGATCTGCTGGGAACCGTAGGCCACCCAGCGGGTGGCATTAGCGCCTAATTCGACCCGGCCGATACCGGGGTTATTCCACAAGAAACCGTATCCACGGTTTGAGACCATGAAGGGAATGGCGATCTCGGTGTTGCGCTGCTGGAGATCGATCACGCAGCCCTTATTGTCCAGCCTGCCATGCTGGTGCTGGCCCAGCCCAAAGAAGCGCTCGCCTTCCTGCGCATTAAACCAGACTTCAATCTGGTGCAACCGGCCATCCCGGGGCTTGAAATGACGGTTGGGCGGGGCATAGTAAGGGAGGGAGGGTTCTTCGAGTAAGACCTGGCTGGTGAGCGCATTGAAGAATTGAAGCCGCCCGCTGGAAGTCATAGACGCTTTAATGGCGCCGTTACGCAGCCAGGCGCCGGCAGAGTCGCTGCCGGAATCGACTTCCCCTTCGGGCGCAGGTGGAGGGGCCAGCAACGCCTGGGGAACATCCAGCGGTACGCCAGCCAGGTTAGCCCGCACGCGCAAGCCGTCCTTACCCCAGGGCTGGATCCATACGGTTTGTTGGTTCTCCTGCCAGATCAGCTCCTGGTTCGTTTGTTTGAAA
Organism: Chloroflexota bacterium; assembly: GCA_021789855.1. Taxonomy (GTDB): domain Bacteria; phylum Chloroflexota; class Anaerolineae; order Anaerolineales; family Anaerolineaceae; genus JAJYIW01. The sequence continues at coordinate 5,491 of JAJYIW010000091.1, forward strand.
AAGCCCATATCTTTACCCTCCGTTGTCAATCAGGCATTACTTAACCGATCCGTTTCATCCTTCCAGGATGACAATCTGGCCGGTTGAGCCATCGATCTGGATCAACTGGCCGTTGACCAGGCGGGTGGTAGCCTGGTCAACGCCGACGATGGCGGGTATGCCATATTCCCGGGCTACCACCGCGCCGTGGGTCATCATCCCGCCGGTTTCCATCACCAGGCCGCTTGCGCTGAGGAAAAGCGGCGTCCAGGACGGGTCCGTTCCGCGGCATACCAGGATTTCACCCGGCAACAGGCCGGCCTGGCGCGGGTCAAACACCACCCTGACCTTGCCCTGCGCGCTGCCAGGTGAGACCGGACTTCCGGTCAGCCCATGCCCATCCCCACGGCTCGAGGCTAACCCCTGGTAAAAGGCTCGCCCGTCGCTGAGCAGCAAAAGCGGAATCAGCCGGCGGCGGCTTTCGCGCTCATAGGCTGCCCGTCTCTGGGCGATCAGGCCCTTCCAATCGCGTTTTTGCTGCCCGGCAAATGCCTTCATTTCATCCAGCGTGAGGAAGCTCAGATCGTCTGCCTGCTCCAGCTCGCCCGCCTCGGCGAATTCGCGTCCCACGTCCAACAAGGCCCAGCGCAGGCGGGCGAACAGCCGCACGGCAAAAAACTTGGGCGCCTCGCGGATGCCCATCAGCTCCCGCACCCGCTGCGCCACCAGCTTGACCAGGCGGGCCCTGAGCCAACCTCCCCGTGTTTGCCGGGCAGCGGCGACCAGCTCGTCGATCGCCTGCTGTGCGCCGCGCGCGCTATGTTCAAAAATGACGTCTGGCGCCTGGTCGGGCTGGTCAATGCGCAGGTAGCTGGCCAACATTTCAAATATCTGAAGCGGGCTCTCGGCCCAACGCGTACGCCCTGCGTCGATTTCGCCCAGGCCGCGCCCACCATACTGAGCCAGGAATTCACCGATTGCTATTTGGGCCGGGCGGGGAAGCAGTCCTTGCTGGTACAGGCTGGATAGATGGGCGGGCGGAGTCGCCTGGAAAATCTGCCGGGTAGGCAGATCGGCATGGATGACCTGGGAGATGCGCCACAGCCTTAAGTCCATCTCAGTGGTGGGGTTGTAGGACAATCCCCGCGTGATTCCCAGGATGACATCGTGCCATCCAGCTTCTGAGCTGCCAGCCCGCCTTTGGGGGAAGCTGGCAGCCAGTTGGAATAACAGGTTGAAGGAGGCCATGGCTGAAATCACCCCGGACAAAAAGCGGATGAAAGTCAGGCCCAGGCCCTGGTTTGCCAGCTCAGGCAGGAGTGAGGCCAGTTGGCGCAAGCGGTCATGTCGTTCTCCCTGCGTCTCCGCAATGCGAGCAGCCAGCTTATTGAGAATAGCTTCCCCATTCGCGATGATCATCTTCCGGCGGGCGGCCGGCGAAACCAGGTTGGCCATGGCGTTGGCGATCACTGGGAGGAAAAAACGGGCAATGTGACTCATGGCGCGGAGGCTTATACCTGGCCGGCCCGGCTTTAACCGAGGGTCGTCGATCACCGCATCCAGCGCCTGGAGTATCGTCGGCTCGGCGAAGAGCAGGATTTTTTGGAAAACGGTGCGGCCAACCGAATTGCGCAAAGGGGTAGACAGGTTGACCCAGATGCGCTCGCCGGCGGAATAAAATACGGTTTGGCTCGAGCTGTTCCGCTGGTAGCCAAACATGGTGTTAACGAGAGCAGCCAGCTGGCAAAGAACATCTCTGCCAAACGGCGTCAATGGATCGTGGATCCCCTGGACAGCGGCAAAGGAGAACATCACGCTCAGCGGCTCGACCGGCATGCCATCTGGTGTGGGGAAAAGCGAGGTCACCGGGCGGCTCTGCAGGAGGAGCAGGTTGCCGGCGTGATAAGCCCATTCGATATCTTGCGGCGCCTGGTAATGCGCCGCCACCTGCTGTCCCAGGCCGGCCAGGGCCAGGATCTGGTCGTCGGGCAGCGCCTGGCCTGGGGATTGAGCTTCCTGGATGAGCACCGTTCCCCCGCCAGCCTGCCCGCGAATCGAAATGGCCTTTGCCCCTATTTTCTTTTCCAGGATGGCGTGGTGAAGCGTGTCCACCACGTAATGGTCAGGTTCTACCTGGCCGCTCACCAGCGCTTCCCCCAGGCCGTAGGTTGCGTCAATCACGGTTTCACTGCGCAGCCCGGTGAGGGGGTTGGCGGTGAACATCACGCCCGAGGTGTGGCTCTCGACCATAACCTGAACCACCACGGCCAGGGCAAGCCCGGCCTGTGAAATTGCATGGTGCGCGCGGTAGGTGATGGCGCGAGTGGTCCACAGGCTGCCCCAGCAGGCTTTTACCGCAGCCAGCAGAGCGTCATCGCCCATAACATTAAGGTAGGTATCCTGTTGCCCGGCGAAGGAGGTATCCGGCAAATCCTCGGCGGTGGCGGATGAGCGCACCGCTACCGGCGGCCGGCCTAACCTGGCATAGGCCAACTGGATGGCGCTGGCCATCTCGCCAGGTATCTGGCCGGCATCAAAAAGGGCGCGGATGGCAGCCGAAGCGCGCTCGCTGGCGGCTACATCCCCTGGCGTGGCTGTTTCGGACAGGATCGCGCTGATGCGCTCTTCAATGGCGTTTGCCTCGACGAATGCCTGGTACATGGGAGTGGTTAGCATGAAACCATTTGGCACAGGAAAACCAGCCCGCGCCAGGCTAGACAGATTGGCCCCTTTCCCGCCCACCAGGGGTAACGTGGCAGAGGCGGCATCAAGGGGCAGAATCAGATCGAAGGAGGGAGTGGAGGTCATCCGGATTAATTTCCTGGTCATTTCAGCCGGGATAAGGGCGTGACCCCGGGCTTAAGAATTTGAAGGCGAGGCCCGATTAAGCTTTACCGATCAGGGCGCGTTTTTTATCCAGCCGCTCATTGAAACGGCTATTATCGATGATGAAGCGCTCGTGTTCGCCCTCGCCAATTTTATCCACCTGATCCCACGCTTCCACCTTGAACCGCAGGCGCCGGTTGTCTACTTCCAACAACTCGGCTCGGAAGCGAGCCTCCATCCCAACCGGTGTGGCTGCCAGGTGGCGGATGTTCACCAGCGCGCCCACACTGGTCTGGCCAGCAGGTAGAAAAGGCAAGATCGCCTCGTGAGCCGTGCGCTCCATATAACTGATCAATCGGGGTGTACTCAGCACCGGCGGCAGGCTTTCGCCGCCGGAGGTCCTGGCGGTGTCGCTTTCCTGGACGGTGATGGTTAATTCTCCAACCAGACCTGGCTCGATCGTCATCCTATTTTTCTCCTGAGCGAAAATGAGGTAACCCGGCTTTAAAGCAGGCGCTTGCTTTGAGGGCTATCTTATTTTACCTTTTAATTCTCACGAAACGGCTCTTGATACAGTATAATTTAAGACCTGCATGGAGAATTAAGCCAATCACGCGGTGGCCGGCCAACCAGGCATCCTCTTCTCTGCAAGAGGGTGAATGGTGTTTGCCCACCCTGCAAATGGTTCTCATCTCCAAAGGAATCAACCATGCCAACCTCTTCCGATCAACCAGTCAGCCCGTTTTATCGCCCCGTGCCGTTCACTCAGGTTCAATTGTCCGGCGAGTTCTGGGGGCCGCGATTACGGGTAAACCGTGAAGTGACCCTTTCAACTGAATATCAGCAGCTTAAGCAGACTGGACGGATCGACGCATTCAAGTTGTTGTGGCAGCCTGGCCAACAGCCCGTGCCGCATTTTTTTTGGGATTCTGATGTGGCCAAGTGGATTGAGGCCGCCAGTTATAGCCTGGCGCAGTATCCGGACCCGGCGTTGGATGCCCTTTTGGATGAAGTCATTGCCTTGATTGCTTCCGCCCAACAGCCGGATGGCTACATTAACATCTACTTTACCGTGGTTGAACCGGGAAATCGTTTCAGCGACTTGCGGGACGCCCATGAGCTGTACTGCGCTGGCCACCTGATGGAAGCTGCCGTGGCTCATTTCCAGGCTACCGGCAAGCGCACTTTGCTCGATCCGATCTGCCGTTACGCGGACTTGATCGAGCGGACCTTCGGGCGGGGAGGGGGCCAGAAACGCGGTTACTGTGGACATGAAGAGATTGAGCTGGCTTTGGTCAAGCTTTACCACGCAACGGGCGAAAAGCGTTACCTGGATCTGAGCCGTTACTTCGTGGATGAACGTGGGCAGGCGCCCCATTATTTTGACCAGGAAACCCAACGGCTGAAAGCCCAGGATAAATCCCACCATTCGGGAGATTACTTTGAGCAAACGATGGGCCACCAGTTCGATTACCGGTATAACCAGTCTCACCTGCCGGTTCGCGAGCAGACGGTAGTGGGTGGGCACGCTGTGCGCGCCATGTACCTGTTTTCAGCTATGGCTGACCTGGCTGGCGAGACCGGCGACCCAACCCTGCTCAAAGCCTGTGAGGTATTGTGGGAAAACCTGTGCACACGGCGCATGTACCTGACCGGCGGCATTGGCGACTCGCGCACAAACGAAGGCTTTACCGGCGATTATGTGCTGCCCAATGAAACGGCCTATGCCGAGACCTGCGCGGCGGTGGGGCTGGTATTCTGGAACCACCGCATGCTCCAGCTCACCGGCGACGGACGTTATGCCGATATCATCGAGCGTGCGCTGTACAACGGGGTGATCAGCGGCATCTCACTGGATGGGAAACGCTTCTTTTATGAGAATCCCCTGGCCAGCCTGGGCGCCCACCACCGCCAGGATTGGTTTGATTGCGCCTGTTGCCCGCCTAACGTAGCTCGCCTGTTGGCTTCGTTGGGCCAGTATGTCTACTCGACCAGCGATACCGACCTGGCTGTCCACCTGTATATTGAGGGTCAGGCGACCGTCAATCTGGCCGGCCAGCCGGTCCACCTCAGCCAACGCACTCGCTATCCCTGGGATGGAACGGTGGTCATTCGCCTGGATATGGATGCGCCTGCCGGTTTTGGCCTGAGGTTACGCCTGCCGGGCTGGTGTCGATCGGCCAGCCTGGCGGTGAATGGCCAGGCAGTGAATCTGGCAGGCCGGGTAGAACAGGGATATGTTCGCCTCGAACAAACCTGGCAGCCGGGCGACGAAGTGCAGTTAACGCTGGTTATGCCCGTGGAACGGGTCTATGCCCATCCTAATGTGCAGCCGGATGCTGGCAAGGTGGCGCTTCAGCGCGGGCCATTGGTTTACTGTATCGAACAAACCGACCTGGCGGCTCCGCTGGAGCGAATCGTGCTGCCCCGCTCTGCTGCTCTCAAAGCCAGTTTTGAACCCGATTTGCTGGGTGGGGTGGTTGCAGTGACTGCAGAGGGGGCTGAGCCCATGGTGGAGGATTGGGAAAGCACCCTTTACCGGCCTGACCCGCCGCAGTTCAGGCCTACCCGCCTGGTGGCAGTACCGTATTTTGCCTGGGACAACCGCGAGCCTGGGCCAATGCGTGTCTGGCTTCCGGAAATTAAATAAACGGTTGGGCGCTCACCGACCAGGCAAAACGGCATTTTAACCGATAAGAGGAGCAAGCTATGGACGTTATCGAAACCATCATGACCCGCAGGAGCATCCGCACCTTCACCGGCGAGCCGATCTCCGAAGAGCAGTTAAACACGCTCCTGAAAGTGGCCTTTCAAGCGCCCTCGGCCAGCAATCACCAGCCCTGGCATTTTGTGGTGGTTCGTGACAGCCAGATGCTTTCTGCTATTGCCGCAGCCCACCGGTATGCCAGGATGCTGCGCAAGGCGGGATGTGGGATTGTGGTATGCGGGGATAAAGAACTGCAAAAGATGACCGGCTTTCTGGTCGAGGAATGCTCAGCAGCCATTGAGAACATGTTACTGGCAGCCCACGGGATAGGATTGGGTGCGGTTTGGTGTGGGCTTTATCCCAGCGTCCAGTTAAGCGCACCTATCATTAAGCTGCTGAATCTGCCGGAGAATATTATCCCGGTAGGCCTGGTGGTCGTGGGGCGCAAAGCTGAGGAAAATCCTTTTGAAAACCGTTACAATCCTGAGCGAATTCATCATGAAACCTGGTGAGCGCTATACATACATTGAACCTGGCGAGCGAGGAGATTCTGCCGCACGAGTTCGTTCCGGCGCGGATACAGGACGGCCGGTCGAGGCCTTTATAAGACAGAACCATCCATAGGCCGGCCCAGGTCTCCGTAAAGCTTACGCCGCGAGACTTTATCATTGGCCAGCTCATGATGGGCGTAGCTGGCCACCTCGACAGCGGCGGCCTGCGGCACCACGATCACGCCATCCCCATCCGCCACCACCACGTCTCCTGGGTGAATGGTCACCCCGCCCACGTGAACCGGAATATCATGGGCTTCATATTGCAGGCGCCCCTGCACCATGCTTTGAGAGATAAACTTTGACCAGAAGGGGATCGCCTCAAGGATCAATTCATCCGTGT
>JAJYIW010000092.1 GCA_021789855.1 Chloroflexota bacterium
CGCGCTCTCAACGCGATGGGAAAAAGCCAGGCAGCCCTCGAGATGATCGACCTCAACCTCGCCAGCAGCGCCCAACCCATCCCTCTTCTAACCGAGAGGGCCCAGCTGATCCGGCAAATCCAGGGAATTCAGACGGCTTTACCTGTGCTGCAAGAGCTGGCTCAAAAGTACCCCAATGAGCCTGAGGTGCTACGCCTTTTAGCGGGGGCGCTGGATGAAACTGGCCAGACCGACGCTGCCGAACGAACGGCTCAGACCTCACTCAAGCTGCTCCCTGACCAGCCTTCTCTCCACCTTCTGCTTGGCCGCATCCAGCGCGCCAAGGGGCAACTGGATCAGGCTATCAGCCATTTGAGCGAAGCCATCCGCCTGGATCCAACTCAATTAGAAGCCTACCTGGAGCTGGGCCAGGCCTATCATGACCGGCGTGATCACCTCCAGGCGCTCAAGGTCTACCGCCAGGCTACCCAGATGGCGCCTAACGACCCCCGCGCTTATTACAATGCCGCTTTAGCGTTGAAAGAAAGCAAAGATTATCTGGCCGCCGAGACCATGCTCCGCCATGCTGCCCGGCTTTCACCCGATGATGTCAATATCCGCCGGCAGCTTGGCGCAATTATTACCCTCAACCTCGTCCACCATCCTCAGGAGGCATCAGTTACCTCATGAACCCAACCCCTTCCATCCGGTATGATTTTTCAAAGCCCTTAGCCCGTAAAGAGCTCATCTCGCTCCTCAATACGGCGATGAGCATCAAGGAATTCCGTTTTGCCCGGCAAGGAGCGTTGGCCTGGTTGGCGATATTCCCAGGCGACCTGCAAATCAGCTATCTCCTGGCCAATGCCATGATCGGGGAAGGGAAAAATGCCCAGGCCCGGCCGCTGTTGGAAAAAATAATCGCCTTTGATCCGGAATATTCCCTGGCTCAAGAGGCTTTGAACGCCATTTCGAACCAGAAAGCCCGGCCAACCGCAGACAGCCGCGCCCCTCGTACCGACTGGGAGCGCGCCATCGATGCCAGCCAGAGAGCGTTGGTGAATAACCAGCAGGATGATGCGGAACAGCTCGCCCTGAAGGCGATCCAGGCCAGGCCCGATTCCCCCCTCCCGGCGATTCACTATTTAAAAATCGCCCATATCCTCCACGATTTTCCAGCCATTCAGAAACTGGCTGAAAGCTATCACCAGCACTTTCCGGATTGCCTCCAAATTTGCCTGTTCCTGGCCGAAGCGCGGCTGGTCAATGGGGATGAAACCAACGCCGTGGCGCTGCTCCACCAATGCGTTTCCCAAGATCCAGCCGGGCAGGTGCCCATCCGCATCTGGGGGCCCGCATTTCCTTATCGCCCCATGTGGCCGGACCGGATGGAAATCAAATTTGACCTCCCCATTCCCACCAGGGTGGCCATGGCGATGGGCTGGAACCAGCTGGTGCCGGGGGAGGCCAGAGCTGCCGGAGAAGAGCCTCAAGGCTCAGACCCCGGCTCGAAAAGCCTTGAGGAAGACACCCAGGGCGGTGCGTCCGATGCAGGCGACTCCGAGGCAGATACGCCTATCCTGATTGTGGATGCCGATGGAGCCCTGGTAGGCGCCGGAGCTGGCGCGCCCTGGGCCGATACCTCGATAGAGGCCGGTTTAGATAGCGCTGCGGATGCGTCCACCCCGGCTGCCGGTGAAGCGGATTCGCTGAACGAGGCCCCGGTGAGCCTGCCAGATAGTGCCGATCAGCCGGACGTGGATGATGATTATGGCGAATTTTCTCAAGAGGAAGACGCCTCCAGCGAGGACTCACTCGAATCCTCCATTATCATGGACGATACCACGGCTGACCAGCTACTTAATGTCCAGGCCGAATTTGAAAAATTGGCCAAAAAGATTAAGCGGCCGGCTATCGGGCGCTCAGATGGCCGCTTCCCGATGTACGTGGTTTTTTCATCTCGCAACGCCCTGGTTAAAGTGTACGGGCAAGCCATGGCAGCCACCCTGGATGAGCAGATGCGCTCGCTGGTTCAGGCCATCCGTAAACGGCCAGATTGGGGCGCGTTGGTTTTCTACCCCGACGACCCGGCGTGCACCGCCCCCCTGGGGGTTAAGCCCATTCGCACGGTGGACCCCTGGAGCTTAAAACTCAGCTTGAAAGACCTGGATCAGGCCCTGGGCCGGCGGGGTGAAATGATCGGGAACCTGCTCATTGTGGGTGGGCCTGACGTGATTCCCTTCCACCATTTGCCCAACCCCGTTGAGGACTCAGACGCTGAGGTTCTTTCAGACAACCCCTACGCCACCAGCGATGATAACTACTTCATTCCGGAGTGGCCGGTAGGGCGCCTGCCAGCGCCAGCCGGCAGCGACGGCCAGTGGCTGGTCAACTTGCTCCAGCGCACCGTCACTTACCATGAAACCTTTAACCGCGCCCATCCTTTCTGGTACCGCAACGACCTGGCCCGCCAGGCCACTCGGTCGATAAGAGATTTCTTGTTCAACCTGGGCCTGGTCAAGGGAACGCGTCCCAGTTTTGGCTACACCGCCCAGGTGTGGCGATCGTCTTCTGTCGAGGTCTTCCGCCCGGTCGGCAAGCCGCTTTCTATGCTGGCCTGTCCCCCGGTTCAGGCCGGAACCTGGAACAATGGAAAACTTCCAGCCCACATGGGTTATTTCAATTTGCATGGCATTGAAGATGGGGCCGAGTGGTATGGCCAGAGAAAGCCGGGAGGAAAAGAATCAGACCCCGATTACCCGGTGGCCATCAGCCTCAAGGATATCCAGACCAGCCGCCAGGCGCCCGGCATCATCTTCAGCGAAGCCTGTTACGGCGCATTGATCGAAAACAAGAAGGATAATGATGCCCTGGCTTACAAGTTCCTGGCCAACGGCACTTACGGGCTGGTCGGATCGACCGTTGTCTCGTATGGCTCGGTGTCTACCCCGTTAATTGCGGCGGACCTTTTGGGCTTTTACTTCTGGCAAGAGGTTCACCAGGGCCAGTCCACCGGCAATGCGTTGTTCCGCTCCAAGCTGAAGATGGCCAAAGAGATGGTTCACCGCCAGGGGTACCTGGACGGAGAAGATCAGAAGACCTTGCTCTCGTTCGTACTGTATGGCGACCCGCTGGCGATGTTGGACGAGTACCGTCCCATGCCCAAAACCATCCTCCGCACGCGGAAACACCCGGTCGTCAAGATGATCAGCGATACCCGGGTCAAAGACGTCAAACCGGAAAAAATACCGATCGATGTCGTTGTCCATGTCAAGGAAATCCTGGATGAATACCTGCCGGGGCTGAAAGACGCTGAGCTCAGCCTGATTCGCCAGGAATGTGACTGCCTGAAAAGCAGCGCGACCTGCAGCAGTTGCCAGGTCAAGGCCAAATTAGTATCGAAAGCAGCGCCCAATCGCTACGTCATCACTTTAAGCAAAGAGGTGGTGGTATCCAAGCGAGTCCACCACCATTATGCCAGGATGACGATCGACCCGCAAGGCAAAGTCATCAAAGTGACTGCCTCACGCTAAACCACGGCTTGAACCAGGACGCTTGCCGGGGTCGCCTTATGGCTGAAAGACCATTGCGACCCCGGCTTTCTGTGCCGGTCGAAGCAATCGGGTCGACCGGCCCTGAGATTGCTTCGGCAAAGCATGCCTCGCAATGACATCCCCGATGGACTTTAAGAAAATCCTACCGCTTGCCATAAAGGCTTAATTAAAAGCCAGCGATTGTGGTAAAATTCAGCCCTGATTAAAAGCCAGCTAACGGGTGGCCTGGTGATGATGGCCTGCCCATGACAATTTAGCTGCTTTCCACTTCCGGCGCATCCACGATGCTGTCTGGAAGCAAACCCGAGGAAAGGAGGTTCCTTCTCATGCGTGATTATGAGCTCGTGTTTATCGTTCATCCCGAACTGGATGAGACCGCTTTGAATGGCGTCATCGACAAGGTCAAAGGCTGGATCGTCGATGCCGGCGGCACGATTTCTAAGGTGGACTTATGGGGACGACGGCGTCTGGCCTATCCGATCCAGAAGCAACGTGAAGGACAGTATGTCTTGATCGATGCACAAATCGCCCCGACGTTCAGCGCCGAGCTTGATCGCAACATGCGCTTTCTTGAGCCCGTGATGCGCTTCATGCTATTAGCCGTCCAATAACGGCGCAACCAGCCAGGTTGAGCTTAAGGTTGACTTAAAGGAGGCTCTGATGAGCCGTGGATTGAACAAAGTAATGATTATTGGCTATTTAGGGCGGGATCCCGAAATGCGCTATACCCCCTCTGGAAAGCCAGTCACAACTTTTACCGTAGCCACCAGTCGCACCTGGAACACTTCCGATGGTGAACGGCACAGCGATACCGAGTGGTTTAATGTGGTCACATGGGGCAATCTGGCTGAAATTTGTAAACAATACCTGACTAAAGGCCAACAAGTTTACGTTGAAGGCCGTCTTCAAACCCGGCGTTGGGAAGATAACGAAAGCGTTAAACACTCCAGCATCGAGATCGTGGCCAACGAAATGATGATGCTGGGCGAGCGCCGCGAAGCGCCTGCCCCAGGGCCGGCCAGCGAACCCGCTGTAGAAGACGAAGAAGAACAAGAAGAAGATTATCCTTTTTAGTTGTCCAACCCGTGCAATGGGACATTCTTGAGTTTTTAAAGAATGATAGGAGCAAGTTCAATGAGTGAAGAAAATGTAGAAAGCGAACAGGGTGGATCAGGCCGGCGCTATATCGCCCGACCTAAAATCTGCCAATTTTGCGCGGATAAAAACATTGTCATTGAGTATAAGCAAGTAGACATGTTACGACGGTATGTCTCAGAAGATGGCAAAATTCGCCCACGCCGCCAAACAGGCACGTGTTCGCGTCACCAGCACCAGCTGGCCGTGGCGATCAAACAGGCCAGGCACCTGGCTCTCCTGCCATACGCAAGTGAAGCCTGGAGCGAAAACCGCTAATCCTGAGTTTTCATCCGTTGTTGGGGCATGGAGTTATTCGTTGAATGAGATAACTTCTATGCCCCACCTTTCTATCTAGAGGTTAATATAAATATGGCAAAAAAACCCAATCCAAAGGTCGTGACCAAAAAACACCTGGCACGCCTAGAGCGGGAACGGCAACAAAACCGCCTGATCATTATCGTCTCGATTGTGATCGTTGTCCTGGTCGTTGGTTTGATCGGCTATGGGGTTCTGGACCAGACCGTGCTGGCCCAATTAAAGCCTGTCGCCAAGGTTGGCAACACTGTGATCACGGTGCATGATTTCGTTATCGAAGCCACTTTTACCCGGATCCAGTTGGTTAATCAATATACACAGTATGAGCAACTGGCATCCTATTTTGGGAACGACCAATCCTTTCAGCAGACCATGTCGAACATCCAGACCCAGCTGACTGATCCGCAAACGCTGGGCACCAATGCGCTCAATGAATTGATCGACAATGTCATCATCCGGGAAGAAGCCGCTAAACTGAAGATCACCGTCACAAAAGCCGAGCTCGATAAAGCCGTACAGGCAGCCTTCCTGTTTTATCCCAACGGCTCACCCACACCCACCATTACGCCCACCACGGTTAACACGCCGACCGATTCGGCAGCCGAGCTGGCCTTGATCGCCACGATGGTTCCCACGCTGACCAACACCCCGGCTATTTCACCGACGCCTACCCTCACGTTTACGCCTACCGTGGCTCCAACCAATACACCCATCCCTCCCACCGGCACCCCCACCAGCGACATTCCGACTGAGACGAGCACCGCAGTCCCCACGGCAACCCCTTACACGCAACAGGGTTATCAGACGGCGGTCAGTAATTACATGGGGAGCATCAAAACGTACAACCTGTCGGAATCCGACATGCGCAAGCTGATTGAAAATAATCTTTACCGCCAAAAGGTGATGGACGCCATCACCAGCAGTCTTAAGCCAGAGCAGGATCAGGTGTGGGCGCGCCATATCCTGGTAGCTGACCTGGCGACAGCCCAGAAAGTGGAAGCTGCATTAAAGAGGGGCACTGACTGGGCAACGCTGGCCCGTGAGTATTCCACCGACACCAGCACGAAGGACAAAGGCGGCGATCTGGGATGGTTCGGTAAAGGCACGATGGTAGCCGAATTCGAAAACGCTGCCTGGGCCATGAAAGTGGGCACCATCAGTGGGCCGATTAAAACCCAATACGGTTACCATATCATCCAGGTGCTCGGGCATGAAGTTCGCCCCCTGACCGACTCGCAATTCACCCAATACAAGCAAACCTATTTTAATAACTGGCTGACCAACGCGGTCGACAGCCGAAAAGATATCCAAAAGTACAATTCCGTCTGGCAGGCCGTCGTCCCAACCATCCCCACCCTGCCACCCACGCAGGCGGCTGGCACCAATCCTTAATGAAGTAACAGATTAACAAAAATGGCTATGAGGTTTCCCCTCATAGCCATTTTTTGGATCACACGATCATATCCTCATCGATCTCATCCAGTTTGACGCTGATCATCTGGCTGGTGGAATCGCGGCCCATGGTGATGCCATAGATCACATTGGCTGCCTGGACGGTATTCCGGTTGTGGGTGATCACGATAAATTGGGTAGTCTGGCTCAGTTCACGGAGCATATCACAAAAACGGCCAACGTTCGACTCATCCAGCATCGCATCCACTTCATCCATCACGCAGAAAGGCGTCGGGGACACTTTCAACAGGGAAAATACCAGCGCGGCCGCCGTCAGGCTGCGCTCGCCGCCGGATAGGAGCGATAAGCCCTGGGGCCGGCGGCCTGGCAGGCGGGCTTCAATATCAATGCCGGTATCGATCGGGTTTTCTTCATCCAGCATGACCAGGTGGGCGCTGCCGCCGCCAAACAAGCGGGTAAACATCTGGTGGAACTCAGCCGCCACCGCGTTAAAGGTCTTCCGAAAATCCCTTTTCATCAGCTCGTCCAGCTCGACGATGACCTGGCGAAGATCGGCCTCCGCCTTATTTAAATCCGCCACCTGGTTCACCAGGGAATGGTAGCGCTCCTGGACCGACTGAAATTCGCTCAACGCATCGGGATTGATCGACCCCATGCGCCGGAGCTGGGTCTTAAAACGGGTGATGTTGTCTTCAATTTCTGGCGATAATTCTACAACGACAGGTAACTGCTTGACCATGCCATCAAAAGGCAGCGGCGACTGGCCGGCGACGTTCGCCACATACTCAAATTCAACCAGGCCAAAATCATCTTCAATCTTGCGTTGTAGAGCCTGCAGGGCGTCCCGGTTGCGGGTCAGGTCCAGGTCAGCCTGGGTGGTGTGGCGCTCAGCCAGAGTCAGCGCCTGCAACGAAGCCCCTTCGACTTCCTGCTGATCGGCCATCTGGCGCTCCAGCCCATCCAGCTCCTCCTCAGCCGGGGTGATTAACGCCTGGAAGGATTGAATTTCCCGGTTAAGGGTGGTCTCTTGCTCCTGCAACCGGGCTCTTTGCTCGTGGAGGGCCGCCATACTCTTCCCCACCGCCTCCAGCCTTTCGCGCAAAGCCAGTTGGCGCGCCTGGTTTTCAGAGACCCTTTGCCGGCGTTCTTCCACCCGCGCCTGGACTTCCTTGACCGCGCGGTTGGAAACAGCCATGGCGGTATCCCAATGGGTGACCTGTGACTGGTACTCATCCAGGGATAAATCGCCTAATGCATGCTGCCACTTTTTCACTTCGTCGCGAGAGCTGCTGATAGTGGCGTCCAGGCGGGATAGATCGGCGCTATCTTTATCCAGCTCATTTTTTACCCGCACCTGCTGGCCGTCCAATTCCTTCTGCTGGCCTTCGTACCACCCAATTTGGCGCTGAACCTGTTCCAGCGAATTTTGACCTTTCTGGAGGGTATCGCGCGCCTTTTCGAAATGAGCCGCCATCTCGCGTACCTGCCTGGCCAGGTCGGTATCCTGCTGGGCCAAGGCGGCTATCACGCCTTCGACCGCCTGGAGCGCCTGGTGATTTTGGTCCAATTGGCGGTCTTCCTGCGCCAGGGCATCATTGAACTCGCGGATCTGGCGGGCCCGGCTGATCATCCCCGTCCGGCCCACCTTACCTGCCCAAATGGGGCCATGAGGAGCAAACACTTCTCCCTTCAACGTGACCACGGCAGCCTCCTGCGGGAGGCGCGGCAAAAGACGGTAAGCGGCCTGCCGGTCTTTCACCACCAGGGTCTGGCCGAGCAGCCTGGCCAACAAAGGGGCCACATTCTCATCTTTCGGGGTCGCCAGATCGGCCGCCCACCCAAGAATATCTTCTTCTTCCGGCAAGGCGACCTGTTCCGCCGCAGGAACCGTCCCGGGCTTGATCAAAGCCACCCGCCCCCTGGCATCCTGTTCGATCAACGCCAGGGCCTGCTCCACATCCGCAGCCTGATCCAGTAATACCAGGTCGATCAGCTCGCCCAGGATGGCGGTGAAGGCAATTTCGTAGCCCTGCGGCACCTCCAGGAAGCTACTCAATAGCTGGTAGTCGCCCTGCAATTTCTTTTGTCTTGCAGCCTGGATCAGGGAGCGCGCGCCTTCTGAATAGCCGCTTAACGAGCGTTCTGCCTGCTCGAGAACCTCTACCTGAGCCCTGATCCGCGCTTTATTCGCATCAATCCTGCTTTTTTGATCTTGTACCCGGCGCCGCTCGCTTTCCTGTTCACTGATTTGCTGCCGGAGAGATTGCCATTGGTTTTCTTTTTCCTGCCTGGCGCGCTCAACGCCATCCCTCTCCAGGGCCCATTGGTGCAAAGAGCTTTCGAGACCCACCGCCTCCTGGCGTAACGAGGCCAGGGTTTTTTCCACAGACTCCTGGTTCCTGGCAATGGTCTCCTGGCGCTGAGCAATCTCATGCTGGTGGGCTCGGAGCTGCACCTGGCGCGTCTCAGCGGCGGTCAGTTCCTGCCGCGCATTCCGCAGGGAGCGCTCAACCTGGTCTCGCTCGACCTGGCGGGCGGCCAGGTTTTTACGGGATTGCAGCGCTTGAATCCGGGCTTCTTCCAATTCCTTCTCTACCCGGCTCAACTCCTCTTGCGCCAGGCCAAGGTTGGATTGAAAGGCGGATTGCTCCTCTTCAGAACGGGCCAGCTCTTGCTGCGCGCTGGCCTGCTGCTCCCCTAAGGAGCGCTGGCGCTCATCCAGCACGGCCAGTTGCTGGCTCATTTGGGTCAGCTCAGTGTGCAGCCGGCTGGCGCCTGAATGCCATTCATTGAGCTTATCCCGCCAGGATTGCATCTTCGCCCGCAGGTCATTCATGGCCTGTGTCACTTCGTTATGTTTCTGGCGCGCTGCTTCCAGGCGCTCTTCCTGGGCCTTTAAGATATCCCGGACATGGTTATATTCCACCTGGTTCTTATGCCAGTGGTAGCCGTACCAATCCTGCAGCAGCAGGCGTAAGTCAGCCTTGACGCGCTCATACTCCTGGGCGCGACGGGCCTGTTTTTCCAGGCTCTGCAAACGCGGCTCGATCTCAGCCAGAATATCCTGGACACGCTCCAGGTTGCGCCGGGTGGCCTCTAACCGGTTTAGGGCTTCTTCCTTACGGCTGCGGTACAGGCCAATGCCAGCCGCCTCCTCGAATAACCGGCGCCTCTCCTCCGGTTTTAATGCCAGGGCAGCATCGACCAACCCCTGTCCAATAACCGTGTAGGTGCGTTCGGCCAGGCCAGATTTGGATAGCAGCTCCGATATCTCCTTCAGCCTTACCCGCTGATGATTGAGCAGGTATTCGTTCTGGCCATCACGGTAAGCCCGCCGGCTGATCGACACTTCGGTGAAATCAATGGGGAGCCACCCATCGCTATTATCGAACGTGATCGTGACCGAAGCCATTCCCGCCCGGGTGCGTTGTTCCGATCCGGCGAAGATCATATCTTCGGTCTTCTTACCGCGTAGCAAAGAATAGGATTGCTCTCCCAATACCCAGCGCAAAGCATCGGCAATATTCGATTTACCCGAACCGTTCGGGCCAACCACTGCCGTGATCATCCCCGGAAATTCAAACAAAGTCCGGCTGGCAAACGTTTTATATCCCACCAACTCAAGCGATAGCAGACGAGGTTCCATCAAATCAATGTCCCTGTTTTACGGCTCTTTTAAGCGCTGGGCAGGCCCAGATGGACCAGAGCGTCGCGGGCAGCCGCTTTGGCTGCCAGTTGTTTACTATGCCCTTCGCCCGCCCCAAATACCTCTCCCCCGATCATGACAATCATTTCAAAAACCTTGGCGTGATCGGGGCCATTCGCGCTGCGAGTGATATAAGTAGGCGCCATATACCCGTGGCCCTGGGCCCACTCCTGGAGCTGGCTTTTGGGATCTTCATTTTGATGGGTTTCCAGGATGTAATCCGCGGCAGATTCGATCAGGGGGTAGATAAAATTGCCCACCACCTCCAGGCCTGCGTCAAGGTACAGCGCGCCGACCAGAGCCTCAAACGTATCGCATAACAAGGCTGAGCGTTCTTTTCCACCTGTTTGGATTTCGCCCCGGCCAAGCCGCATGGCGTGACCCAATCCCACCGTACGGGCGAATTGCGCCAGTTGCTCGGTGTGAACCAGGGCGGAGCGCATCCGGGTCAAATCACCTTCCGGCATTTCAGGAAAGTGATTATACAACCAGGCGCCCACCATAAAATCCAACACCGCATCACCCAGGAATTCCAGGCGTTCATTGTCTTCCAGGGCTTCCGAATGCTCATTGCGATAAGAGCGGTGAGTCAATGCGCGGCTTAACAGCCTGTTGTCTTTGAATGGAAGCTGTAAACGCACGGCGAATTGCTGTGGGGTTTCATCCTCTGAACCAGTAATACCAGCCATAGAGTTCCTTTTGGAACTCAGGGGACGCGAGCTATCTCACCTGGAGTCAGGTAGCTGGCGTTCCCTTCGTTCTCACATGAAAAATGAAAGGTATGATAGCCTGATCTCGATTTTATCTTAATTTTGGAATTTGTACCCCGATCCTGACATGATTAATATCACTGGGCCCAAAAGACGCTTTGAGAGTTGTTTGAAAGCGGCCCACACCACAGCCGAAGTGGGCTCAACATAAATTCCACGCCGGGCCAGCTCGTCGCGCGCGGGAAGAACATCACTTTCTTGCACTGCGACTACGGTATCAATGCCCGGATCAAGTGCAGCGACCAACGCGCTGGCCCTGACCGGTTGGAGCACACGGATCCCCTCAGCTAAGGTGGGGCCTTCCGTAACCGGGATATCGTGGTGGTAGAAAGCTGCCCAAAATGGAGCACAAGCCGCACTTTGCACCCCTACATACCTGGGGAGCGTTTTGATTACCCCGGCAGCTTTCAGGCTGGCAAATCCCCGCACGATCCCCAGGAAAAGACTTCCATGACCCACCGGCGCTATCACCGTCCCCGGAACCTGACCCACCTGGTCAATCAGCTCATAGGCAATCGTGGCGATTCCGGTCATGCCAAAAGGCAGGTAAGCGTGGCTGGCATACACAACGCCGGCCTGGGCTGCTTGCCTGACGGCTGCGGCTGCGGCAGAACGCGGCCCGGGCACCTCCACCAGGTCAGCCCCGTAGATTTCAATCTGTCGCCGCTTAGGCCCCGAGGCCGATGAGGGCACAAACACCCTGGCTTTGATTCCCGCACGCGCGCAGTAGGCCGCGAAGGAAGCGCCTGCATTACCGGACGAATCCTCAACGGCCTCATGAACACCCCGCGCCAGCATCAGGCTGAGCAAAACCGCCGAGCCGCGATCTTTATAGGAGCCAGACGGATTGAGCGATTCCATTTTGTAGCCCACGGGCAAGCCGTCCACCTCATCCCAGATCAAGGGGGTGTCGCCTTCGCCCAGGGTCACCAGCGGCGCATCCAGCGGAAGGCCCAGCGCCGGCCGGTAACGCCACAGCCCAGCAGCCGGTTCATCGCCTTCC
>JAJYIW010000093.1 GCA_021789855.1 Chloroflexota bacterium
CGCCTGTGGCCCGCCGTCCAACGGCGCTTCGCTGACTTTGCCAGCCAGGCTCCCCAGGACTGGCAGGAATTCTCTAACCGCCTCGAGGCCAACTTCGAGCCCCTGTTCAACGCGCTGATCCAGGTCTACGGCGACCAATATGATTTTTACTACCACCTGGGCGCCCTGTTAGATTCCCTGGCGGAGTCCTGGATTGAGCGGCCGGCTGACCTGAAAGCTCTTGACCGCGACCGGCTGGCGCATCCGGACTGGTTCCAGTCCAACCAGATGGTGGGCGGGGTATGCTACATCGACCGGTTCGCGGGCAATCTCCGCGGGTTGAGGGAGAAAATACCCTATTTCAAGGAGCTTGGCCTGACCTACCTGCATCTCATGCCATTCTTCCGCTGCCCCGAAGGGGAAAATGACGGCGGCTACGCCATCAGCAGCTATCGCGAGGTTGACCCGAAATTGGGGTCGATGGCCGAGTTCGCCGATCTCACCCGCGAGCTGCGCCAGAATGGCATCAGCCCGGTGGCCGATTTTGTCTTCAACCACACTTCCCATGAGCATGCCTGGGCGCTCCAGGCACGCAGCGGCGACCCGGTTTACCAGGCTTATTACCGCATGTATCCCGACCGGAGCCTGCCGGACGCCTACGAAAAGACCTTGCGCGAAATCTTCCCCGACGAGCATCCTGGCGCGTTTACCTGGTTCCCCGGTATCCAGCGTTGGGTGTGGACCACTTTCCATTCCTACCAGTGGGATTTGAATTACGCCAACCCGGAAGTGTTCATCGCCATGGCCAGGGAGATGCTCGCCCTGGCGAACGTGGGGGTGGAGGTGCTCCGGCTAGATGCCGTCGCCTTTATCTGGAAGCAACTGGGCACAACCTGTGAGAACCTGCCCGAGGCGCACCGGCTGATCCAGGCCTTCAACGCCTGCGCCCGCATCGCCGCCCCGGCATTATTGTTCAAATCAGAAGCCATCGTTCACCCGGATGAGGTGGCTCGCTATATCCAACCCCGTGAGTGCCAGATCTCCTACAACCCCTTGTTGATGGCCCTGTTATGGGAAACCCTGGCCACGCGCCGGATTGACCTGCTGGCCTATTCCATGCGCAGCCGCTTCAGTATCCATCCAGGAACCGCCTGGATCAACTATGTTCGCTGCCATGATGACATCGGCTGGACTTTTTCAGATGAAGACGCCGCCCAGGTCAACCTGAACGGTTTTAACCACCGTAAATTTTTAAACAGCTTTTACACCGGGCGTTTCCCCGGCTCGTTTGCCCGCGGCCTGCCCTTCCAGGAGAACCCCAAAACGGGCGATTGTCGCATCTCAGGTAGCTGCGCCTCTCTGGCTGGCCTGGAAAAGGCTCTGGTCGAAGAGACCCAAAAGGAAGTGGAGCTGGCCCTGGCGCGCATCCTGCTGATTCATGCTGTCGTGCTGACCATCGGCGGCATCCCCTTGATTTACCTGGGCGACGAGCTGGCCATCCTCAACGATTACACCTATCGCGACGATCCGACCAGGGTCAATGATAGCCGCTGGGTGCACCGTCCATCCACCCACTGGCAAAACGCAGGCCAGCGCTTTGAGGAAAGCACGCCCACCGCGCGCATCTACACCGGACTGCAAAAAATCATTGCCATGCGCAAGGCGCACGCGGTGTTTGCCGGCCATGAGACTGAGTTCATCGATACCGGCAACCCTCATGTCCTCGGCTTTCTCAAAATCCACGCGGGAGAACGGGTGCTGGCGCTGGCCAATTTCAGCGAGGATACCCAGGTCATCCCCACCAACCTGTTGCGGTTGTACGGCCTGGGCTACCATTTCATTGACCTGCTTTCCGGCGAGGCGCTTCCCTGGAAAGATGTGGCCCTGGACAGTTACCAGTTTATCTGCTTAAAAGCAACGGACGGCTCCAGGCTTGCCTGAATCCGTCCGTCTCAATCTAAAAAGTCTTATTTACTGGCGGGCTGGAAGGACAGCGTAGCTTCCAGGGTGATGTTATCCACCACGTTCAAAACCACTGGCACCCGTGGTTGGTTCAGGTTAAAATCCTCGAACTTGAAGCTGGTCGTGGCGGTGCCGGTAGCGATCCCGTTCTGGATGCTCCCCTTGACGTCCCAGGTGACTGGCTTGGTGACATTCCTGATCGTCAGGTTGCCGGTCACTTTGAAAGACACATTGCCGGATTGGGGCAATGGCCAGGGCAGGCCAGTTACCGAGGTGGGTACAAAGGTCACGTACTGGTACTGGCTGGATTGCAGGATGGCGCGGGCAACGTAACCATCGCGCATGCTGCTGTCACTCTTTAGCGTAGAAACATCCACAGTGATTTTACTGGCAGCCTGGTCAATCGTCCCGTCCTGCTTGAAGACCACCGACCCGCTGACGGCGTTCGTTTTACCCACTGCGTCAGTCGGGAAGTTCAACCTGGCAAGTTGTTCGCGCACGCGGTAATCCACGGAGCTATTCGCCGCGACCAGGTTAAACTGGATCTCGCCAGCGGGTAGGCTGGCAGAAGCCTGAGCGCCCGCAGCCGGGGTAGCGGTTGCCACGGCCGGATCGGCCGCTGTAGTCGATGTGACCGCCGCCGCAGCAGTAGCCGCCGGTTGTGATGGGGTGGTGGTGGAGGCCGGGCTGCTGGTCGAAGTCGGCAGAGAGGCCGCCTGAGGCGTGGTAACAGCGCTACAACCTACCAATAATACGCCGATCAGTAAAACAAACCATTTATAAATACCCTTGGTGGACATTTTGATTCAACTCCTGTTTTTTAATGGCTATGCAGGCTCATAATATATTTATATTTATGACCCTTATTACCTTATTCAGGAGTCAGTATAAATAAACCAGATGAACAATAGATGAATTGGCCGGGTGACGGAAGAATGATATTTGGATGATAGGCGATTAAACCCCAACCTCGACCCGGCCATCCGCATGAATGCAGATCCGATCCCCCTCTTTCACTCGCGCCAGGAACGCGCTGCCCAGGCGATCCACCACGACGATACGCTGGCCTACCCAGATATCTGCCAGGATCGCCCCACCCGCCGCCAGGGAATCAGCCTGTTCCGAGAAAAGCATGGCGCTAGGGCCGGTGCCCAGGCGGGCAATGGTCTGGATCACCAACCCGCCGGTAGTCGATCCGATGGTTTGAGGTAGGCAGAGAATTTTGCCGGTGATCACTTTTTTATACAGGTCCGGGTTGTTTTGGTCGCCGCAGGTGGCCACCCTGGAACGCAGCACAATGCTCATCTGGTAAGAGGCCAGGGTGTTAAAGCCCTGGCGGGTAACCAATGCCTCACCAGTGACCTCGCCTGCCAGAACAGGCCGCCCTTGGAAGATATCAGGCATAGATTCCTCCCCTGTCCAGCGGCAACCTGCCCGTCACCGCAATGTTCTCCACATCCTCATCGACAAAGAAACGCGCGCCGGTATAAGTGCGCAACTTATTGGAGTTGGTCACAATGGGGTCGCGCCCGCACAACGGGTTATTCATGTGCATCAAGGGACAAATCGATGCCAGGTGAATACCATGTCCCAACAGGGCCTGGTAGGAAGCCTCTTTTCGCAGCTCAGCCGCCAGGGCCGGCGGGGTGAACAGGTAGACCGGCACCCGCGTCCGCGACTGCCCGGCGACTTCCAAGGCCGCTTCCAGCCGGGCAGCCCACGCCTTGACCTGGTCGCGGGAAAGATGCGGGCAGCCAATAAACACGCTCCTGGGATGCGCCTGGGGGTTCTTCCACAACACCGGGTAAGAGCGCAGTACGCGCTCCAGCTCGTCATCGTCAATACGGTAGGTGAGGTAGCCAGGATTCAGCAGGTCACGCTTAAAATCGAGCGCTTCTGGGGTGATGCCCTCCACGTGATACAGGCCAACCGCGCCATTCGAGGCTGCTGCCGCCCCCATATCTTTGAGATAGTCCTGGGTGGACTGGCTTAACCCCTGCCCCAGGTAGGTTTCCAGCCCGGTGATATAAGGGACGCCTTCCATCACTTTGATGCCAATGGCGCTGCCCAGGAGATGCGGATTGGGCAGCCGCTTCGAAACCACTTCAATTTTCCAGGTCGCCTGGCGGCCGGCATCCGTGAGCAGTCCGAAATTCGGCGCTTTCCCCAAAATATCGCACATTAAATCGATCCCGGCTGAATTGCGATTGGTGCGCGCGCCCAGGACGGCGTTGGCAAACACCACTGCCGAAGACTCGGACCAGGCCAATATCTCTCCCCGGCGAGGGGTATTCCCTACTTCTGGCAGGTAAGAAGCGCAGGTGAATGCCTGCTCGTCTTTCAAGCCCAGCTTGAGCAACTGGCCCTCGTAAGTCTTTTGCTTGCCAAAAATCAGGCCAAAAGACAGCCGCTTAACCAGGCCCGGATTCAAATGTTCGAAATCCGTCGGGCGCGGGTCGACGGTGAAAGGCTCAACGGTATGCAATCCAGCTTCGATTAACTCGTCCAGCATATCAAAATAAGGGCGAATGGTGTTGGCGCCAAAGGACGTGACCAGGTGCGGCGATCCACTGATCGCCACCAACCGGTCTGCGTCAAAAGTCTCCCCATAAGCAACCACCGAGCGCATCACCTTTTCCAGGACGGCCCCCTGAGTACCCTGCAGGATGGCCTGTTCTTCAGGCGTTAATTGCATCGGTTGGCAGACTCCTTTCAGCGCCATCACCAGCGCCAATCATTTCATTGACCCGGATATTATGATTAACCCTGGAGCAAGAAAACTGATACGGCCAGGGTGAGTATTATCGCCGCCCGGATAGCGCAATTTTTGCCATTGCCGGGAGTGGAAGGCTTTTGTACCGGTGAAAGCTCAAATTATGGCTATAATCAGGCTAGCGCGATCAAGCATTTAGGTGGGGAGGTTGGTGAATGGCAGCTCAACCATTGCCCGGGCACCTGTATAAATACCAGGGCGTGCGAGATTATTGCTTTGAAAACCTGGCGAAAAGCCAGGCCTGGTACTCCACGCCGCTAAACCTGGACGACCCGTATGATTGCAACATCCGGATCAAGGTTAACAAGATCAACCGCCCTGAAATGGTGCTCCTGTATGAGCACTATAAACCTCCATTAGGCAAAAAGGGAAAAACCTACAAGGATGATCCCCAGCAATTCTGGGAGAGCCTGCTCAACGATCCGGCCTTCAACGAAAAATTCATCACCCCGGTATTGCAGGCAGCCGAACATGAGCTGGAGGCCAGGCGGAAGAAGTGGTCGCGGGAAAGGGGAGTGGCCTGTTTCTCGGCCAGGCCCGACATCCTGCTCATGTGGTCGCATTATGCCATGGGCCACGCCGGCTTTTGCCTGGAATATGACACCAGCGATCTTCCTTTTCTCAATGCCAGGCCAGTGAGATATCGTAACAAAATTCCCGCGATCAACGCCCTGGACTTAATCGCCGCCAACCCCGCCACCCTCGACCTGTTGCTTCTGACCAAGGGCATGGAATGGAAATACCAGCAGGAATGGCGCATCTTCTCCCAAAAAGGCAACCAGCCCGTTGAGTATGTTCCTGAATGTTTGAGCGGAATCTATTTTGGCCTCAAGCTCGAACCGGGTTATAAAGAGCAATTGTACCGGCTTGGGGGGCCGCAGACCGCCTTCTACCAGATGGAAAAGAGCGAGGATGAATACAAAATCATCGCCAGGCGCATTGAACGTGGCGAAGGCGTTCAGTCAAAATAACCCCTGAGCACGCGGAAGGCATGCGGCCGGATCACAAGCGGGAAAGCCTTTTTGCCAGACGGCCTCCCGAACCAATCCGTAATCTCTAGCCCGTCCACCAGTTCCTCGCCACTCAGCAAGTCGGCGAAGCGGGTGGTGTTGTTATCCACCACCAGGCGCACCGCCGCGTCTTCATCCAGGAACGACTCAACAATCAGGGTGCGGTTATCGTAGAGGAAAAGCGCTACCTGGGCAGGCCCTTCCAACCGCGCCCACAGGTCGTGCGCCAGGGTCTCCCGGATGCGGTTGAGCACGCCAGCCGGCAAGGAATACAGGTCAGCGAAATCGTCCGGGACATTGAGCACATAAAGCACCCCCCCGGCGTAGCGAGCTGAATGCAACAGCGGTGTGCCCGTGACGCCCGACAGGCAGGAGATTTCCTCCCAGGAATCATTGGTCAGGTAATGGATCTGGGATACGGTCACCGGCCTGGCCGCCGGATATACGCGGTTCCAGCCGATCAGGAACTGGTTGACCGTCATCCTGCGGGGCAACACTTCCAGCTCGGCGATATCCCGTATCCCGCGATCCTGCAGCGCATTGAGCAGCGCCGAGGTGATGACGATATTCTTCCCTGCCATCAGGTGCGCCTGGATTTCAGCCACGATCTGCGCATCCGCCTGAGCCGATTCGGTCAGCAGGATAGTATGCGCCTGCGAGGGGAATTCGGCGCCCAAAGCGATGGGAATGCCCAGCATTCCCAGGTAGCTGTGCAAGAAATCCTCCCCGGTCGCATGGTAAGGGCGGTAACAGGCCACGCCTAGCGGTTCGCCCAGCTCACCCAGAAAGCTATCGGCCAGCTCAAAAGCAGCCCCGGCGGCAGCGGCGATGGTGGCATTCGCCTGCAACGAGCCATCTGCCTGGCGCAGCGGCGCGACCACCCGATCATAATCCAGGCTGGCGCCGCGCCCCTGCCAGGGCGCGCGCTCAAAATCCCTGAGGGGGCGCTGCATCTGGCGCAGGTCAAACAGGGTCACCTCGCGCGCTTTGGCAAATAACGTCAGCCAGAGCTGTTCGGCGTAACGATCCAGGGTACGCGCCCCGCCGGTGTCCACCCACCCACCGGCGTTGCCGCCCGGCTTGATCGCCTCGAAATACCGCAGGATGGAATAGCCGTGGTAGGGCTGAAAATGCTGGGTGCCTACCACCGCGTCGCGGGTTTCCGTGCCGGTATAAATGGCGTCAAATTGTTTCGGACCGGCTTCCAGGTCGAAACCCAGGCCTTGAAAATGCTCGTACCAGTTCGGGTACTTGATGATCACCCGGACATTGGGATTGGCAGCGCGGGCTGGCGCGAGCACCAGCGATTCGGCGGCTTCGCTCATCAGACCCAGGCGGAAATCTGTCCAGCTTTTCTCGCCCTTGGCTTGAATACAGGAAGGGCATTTACAGTTGGTGAAGAAAAAGTCGTCCAGGATCACCTCGTCGAACAGGCGCGCGGTCAGACTGACCACCTCCTTGAGCTTCTGGCGGTGCTCCGGATTGGTGTAACAATAGGTCTGGAAGCGGTTCATCTCATTGACCGTGATGGTGATGCCGCCTGAAACGCGCACACCTCGTTCTTCCAGGAAACGTTTGGCCTGGATCAGGGTGGATTCTTCTGCCACAATCCAATCCCGGTGCGTTTCCAGGTACACCTTATTGATTTTGACCTGGCGACTCAAGGCATCAAAACGCTCGCTCAGCCAGTGGATATCACTCATCTGCCGGACTTCGTATACCCTGGCATACACGGCCACGTCGAAATGCTGGTAATGCCCTGCGGGCCTGGGAGATAATGGGCTCATGTTGTTTTTCGTCCTCTTGAATGGGGTTATCTACTTTATGGATACCTGCGGAGGATCACTCCTCCGCCGGGTTACACCAGGCCATGGCATTGCGCAGCAGCTTTTGGAAACCTGGCTGGAGCCAGGCCTCCAGGTTGTGCCCGGGGGTGAGCACGACCACCCGCCCGCGCCCTTCCCGGCGCGACCAGCCGCCAGGCTGTTGCCCATGCTCGGAGGTGGTGGTCAGGAACACCTCGGCCGCCGGGTCATCCAGGATCATGTGGTAGTGTTCATCCTGCACGGTAAACGGTTCGACCCCCTCCACCACAGGATGGCTTCCTTGGGCCGACACTGTCACCGGGCATTGGGCCGGGTGGTGATCAAACACACCCCCGAGCAGCCCGCGCAGCATGTCGGCCTCGCCATAACCGGCGGTGCCTGAGTGGACCGCCAGCAGGCCCCCACCACGGCGGACATAGCTGACCAAAGCCGTCTGTATTGGCCCAGTCATCCAGGGTAATGGGTTGGAGGATGAGGTATTATTGGACTTTGCCAGGATCACCCCTGCATAGGGGGCCAGTAAATCCCCTGACCAACCCCCGGCATCTTCAACCCAATCGAAGGTGGTGCCGCCATTTTCGAGTGGGGCCAGGCCGGCCCGGATGGTCCTGGCGGGATGCCAGGTATCGTCACAGAAAACCAATATAGGCATATCGACAACCTCTTTATCAAAATAAAATGGTTCATAATATTATAGTCTACCGGTACATTTGCATTGATTGACTCAACCTAAACAATTCATCTCAGTAGTTTGACAATGTCACATTCGACACCCCACCCCCAGCCCCGCCCCTCAAGGGGCGGGAAGTATAATGTGACATTGTCGAAGTAGTTATTTGGGACATATCTGTGTGACATAATTCCTAAGTGGGTTACCCCTTGACTCTCCCCTAAGGGAAGGGCGTATACTGGCATCGTTGATGGCCATCAACCTGTGTTCAAGGAGCGAACTGTGCTCAAGATCGGAGACTTTTCAAAGCTGGGGCACGTCACGGTCAAAGCGCTGCGCCATTATGCCCGGATGGGGCTGCTTAAGCCGGCCTGGATTGACCGCTTCAGCGGTTATCGCTACTATAGCCTGCAGCAGCTCCCTCGCCTGAACCGCATCCTGGCGCTCAAAGACCTGGGGTTCAGCCTGGAGCAGATCACCGGCCTGATCGACGAGGAGGTGCCGGTCGAACAGATGCGGGGGATGCTCAGACGGAAACAGGCCGAGCTGGAAGCTCACCTTTGGGCAGAACAAAAGCGGCTGGACCTGGTCGCCGCCCGCCTCCAGCAGATCGAACAGGCCAACGGCCGCCCCGGCAGAGAGGTGCTGGTCAAGAGCGTCCCGTCTCTGCCGGTCGCTGCGGTGCGCGAGGTGGTCCCATCGATCGAGGGGCTGCCATCCTGTCTGGACGCGCTGGTGGACGAGCTGAACGGCTGGATGGCGCAGACCGGTGTGGTCGCGGACGGCCCCTGGCTGGCCCTTTACCCGGCCCTGGAATACACCGAGCACGCCATCCCCATCGAGCTGGCCGTAGCGGTCGATCCTGCCGCCCGGCTCCGATCCAGCCCGGGCAGCTCGCGCGTCCGCCTGGAGGCGCTGCCCGCCGTGCCCGAGATGGCCTACCTGGTTCATGCCGGGCCTGCCCTGGCCCTGAGCCAGGCTTACGCCGAGCTCTTCGCCTGGATGGAAGCCAACCGGCGCCGGCCATCCGGGCCAACCCGCGAGCTCTACCTGCGCGACGCGGCTGAAAAAGGGCCGATCACCCAGGTGATCGAGATTCAGCTACCGATCGAGTCAGTCGCTTCACCTGCTTCTACAACCCGAGAAAACCAAAAGGAGACTCAGATGGAACCAACCTTTGTCACCCGCCCGGCCTTCAACGTGGTCGGCCTTTGTTACCACGGAAATAACCAGAACGATGAGCTGGGCAAGATGTGGGATGTGTTCAACCGGCGTTCACCCGAAGTCGCCGCCGTCCCAAGCAGCCACGCTTACGGTATCTGCCGTATGGTCGAGGGGCTTCCCGAGGGGCATTTCGAATATGTCGCCGGGCTGGAAACGCCGGATGATGCGCCCATACCAGAGGGGATGGTGCATCGCCGGGTCGAAGCGGCGCGTTACGCCGTCTTCACCCACCGCGGCCCGCTCTCTGGCCTCATGAAAACTTACCAGCGTATCTACAATGAATGGATCCCGCAGTATAAGCTGGAACCGGTCGAGGCCGGGCTGGACATGGAAGTTTACACGGATGAATTTGACCCCAACTCGCCCGACTCAGTCTTTTATATTTACATCCCGGTGAAATAAGCCGGAAGGCCAACCCTTAACGCACCGTCCCTGGCGAGATCGCCAGGGACGGTGCTCATTAAGCCACCAGTATTGTTTTTAACCGCGATAGTTACCCCACGGGTTAATGAGGCTTGACCACGATGGGGATGTACAGCTTGAGAGGAATCCATTCATAAGCGCCGATATCGCACACGGCGACGCCGTCCCAGTTCCCGTCGATCGGGCGGGCAAAGCCGCGCTGGTCGGTAGCCGGGCAGCCGCTGTTGGTGCCTGCGTCAATCGCCGGGCTTCCAGTCAGCAAGGCGTAGGTTTCTGTCGGTCCACCGTTATTTTGCAGGGGCCCAAGATCGGGGGATGTGTTATTTTTATCGCCCGCAGCATTCAGCCCGCAGGTATTGGCGCTTTCCAGGTTGTTGCCCTGGGACGAAACCGGTTTATCGCAGTTATTCGGGCTGCCCGAGGCCACCAGCGTGTTCTTGAGTTTCACGTGATCGGGGGTGACACTGCCGATATAGATATTCCCTCCCTGTGTGCTGGCAGTATTGGCAGCCAGGGTCGTATTGAGCAGCACCAGGGTGCCTGGGGTGCCAACGGTATTGCTGTTTTCGATGCCTCCACCGTTGGTGTCAGAATGATTGGCGGAGAAGGTGCTGTTCGTCACCGTGGTGGCGCCGTTGCTGCGCAGGCCGCCGCCCACGCCTTTCGATGTATTGCCGCTAAATTCGCTGGTCTGAATGGTTGCCGTGCCAGCATCGTTGACGATGCCACCCCCATACTCATCAGCATGGTTACCGTTGAAACTGCTCTCAGTGACCGTCAGCGTTCCAAGGTAGTCGTTGATCCCCCCACCCTTGCGTCTGGCATAATTACCGGTAAAGACTCCCCGGGTGACAGTTAAGGTAACCGTCGTGTCAATGCCACCGCCATTATAGTCAGCCGTATTGTGATCGAATGTGGTATCGCTCACGGTGCCGGTGCCATAATTTTGCAGCCCGCCGCCATGGCCACTCGTGGTGTTCCCGGTAAAATTGGCGTGATCCATGCTCAGCGTCCCATAATTGAACACCCCTCCGCCGCCTGAAAAGCCAGACTTGTTGTTGGTAAACGAGGCGGCATGGATATCCGCCGAGCCATTTGCATCAATGCAAACCGCACCACCGCTGTAGCTGGAAGTATTTCCATCAAAGCTGACCTTCGTCAGCGTTAGCTGGCCATTTGCCAGGACGTGAATCGAGCCCCCACAGGCGGATAGGTTCGCACCCTTATTCAACGCAATCTGGCTCAGGGTCAGGTGGGCGCCAGACTGAACATTGAAATGGTTGCTGGCGCCGCTGGTGGCCAGGGTGACCAGGCCGCCTCCATCGATGGTCACATTGCTGTTGGAGGAATATATCGTTTAACCCTTCGCTTAACTATATTAATAAGGTATTAATAATGGAGATAATCCTATTATAGGGAATCTCTATCCAAAGTCAAGTGTGGAAATTTTTAATCAAGGATCGGGTAAAATAGGTTGAATATGCGGAAGGGAGCGGCTGAATGACCCCATGGCTGATTGCGCTGGCCGGCCTGCCGGCCAGCGGGAAAAGCACCATCGCCCGGGAACTTGCCCGAGCTCTCCCCGGCGCTCTCCTGGATAAGGATGTGATCCGGGCCGCCCTGTTCGCTCCCGGCGATATCGAATACTCACCTGTCCAGGATGATTTCTGCATGGAGATCATGCTCCAGGCAGCGCGGTACCTGTCGGCCAAAGGGCGCCATGTGCTCCTGGATGGACGCCCGTTCTCAAAGCGTTACCAGGTGGAGCGCCTGGCGGCCTTCGCGCGCGATAACCGCCTTCCGCTGAAGCTCATCGAGGCGGTCTGTCCCGACGACGTGGTCCGCGCGCGCCTGGAACAAGATATCGATCAGGGCACCCACCCGGCACGTAACCGCACCTACGCCATGTATTTGCAGGTGAAAGCCCAGGCCGAGCCCATCACTCTACCCAGGCTGGTGATCGACACCACCCGGCCGCTGGAAGAGCTCGTTACT
>JAJYIW010000094.1 GCA_021789855.1 Chloroflexota bacterium
GTGCTGCAGCGTGAATCGTTGGCGGCATGCAGGCAATAATCGTAAGGGACGTAATCCAGGTAACCGTGCTCACCCCCGATGTAGATCCCTGTTTTCCCCAAGGCGGGTGAGCCATTCAGGTCGTTGCGGTCACGCAGCTCGGGATCCGGTGGGGTGGTGTCGAAGGCCCAGCGCAGGCTGCCATCTTTGGCGCTCAAGGCGTACAGGCGACCATTACCACACCCGAAGTAGATCACGTCCTGCCCATCCGGCGTTTTCCCCAGGGCAGGGGAAGAGCGGATCGGGTCGCCAGTGTCATATTTCCATAGCAGCTTGCCGCGGGTATCGACCGCATACAGGTTACCGTCAGCCGAGCCGAAATAGATCGCGCCGGTGATCCCTTGCGCATTGGCGCCCAGGGCGGCAGAAGCGTAGATATGATCGTTGGTAGGAAATTTCCACAAGACTTTTCCCTGGCGCGGGTCGATCGCGTACAGGTTGCTGTCGAAGCTGCCCATATAGACGGTGCCATCTGAGCCAACCGCGGCTGAGGCGGCAATGAATCCCAGGGTCATGTCCCGCCAGCGTTCCTGGCCGTCCGGCGATACGGCGTGGATGTAGGTGTCAAGCGAGCCCCAATAGATGGTGCCGTCCGGCCCAAACGCCGCCATCGACCAGTTATTGCTGCCGGTGGGGAAAATCCATTTCTCTGACCCGTCCGGGTTGATAGCATAATAGTTAAAGTTGGTGTTCCCTGCGTAAAGGGTGCCATCCGGCCCAACGGCAACGTTGCCCTCGAACCAATTATTGAAACTATTGGCCTGTCGCTTGGCCTGGTAACGCCAGATAAGCCGGTCTGCTGCATTGCCAGCCGCTTCACCGGTGCGGAACTGGTACATGGCGCCGTCGCCCGAAATGAACGTGACCGTCCCTGGCTCGAGCGCTGCGGCGGAGTCGATAATTCCGCCGGTTTGATATACCCAGGCCTGGCTCCCATCGGGACGAATAGCGTAGAAATTGTGATCGGCTGACCCGACGTAGATGGTGCCCTGGTCGTCGATCACCGGGGTGGAGAAGATTCCTTTGCCTGTCTTGAAGGCCCAGGGCTGGTCGCCCTGATACACCGCCGGGATAGGGCTGGCGCCGCTGTTGCTTTCATCGCGCCGGAAGGTCGGCCAGGGAGAGGCCGGTTGAACGGGAACCCGGTATCCATACGGTTTTGAAGGGAGTCCCTGGTTGCTCACCGTAAAGGCGTAAGGAGAGGAAGCCAGAAACCCGGTGAAATATTTCTGGTCGACTACGATATCTCCGCTGCGCGCGCCGGCGGGCACGGCGGCTTTGATGCGCGTGTCGTTCCAGGAGATGACATTCAGGGCCTGGTTTAATGAACCGGAATGGTAAGTGACGCTGCCGCTGCCCTGCTGGCTGCCGAAATGGCGGCCATAGATGACCAGGCTGGCGCCCGGGTAAACCACCGGCACCTGGTTGATGACGGGCCGCAGCCCCTCATAGGCCTGCCAGGCGAGCAACGCCAGTACGCCCAGGATCAGGCCCGGGAGGAGGTATTGAAGATAGCGCCGGGTAAGTGTTTTCATGCCTTCTTCCTTACTGTCCGATCGCCTGTGCCACAAGGATCGGGAGGATGGATAGGGTCTCGCCATCCCTGTTGCGGGTTACTCTTTGACTTCTGGCTCAGCCTCTTCAGCAAAAGCACTATCCAGCGCGGCCCGGGTAATGGCCTGGTACGCCGGGTTCAATAACTGCTGCAAAGGAGCTTCGGGAAAGAAGGCTGGATCGCCCAAGCGGCGAAGTAATGGCATATCGATTTGAGGCGCTCGCACGGATACATGGAAACCGTCCAGAGGCGCAGCCAGATCCCAAAAACGATCGAGCGTTTGCTCCAGGGGCATGACGGTTTCGGGCGTTTCTGCTTCTTCCTCTTCCAGGACCGCTTCTCCCTGGCGCCGCTGGCGCAGGGCTTGCATGATCTGCTCCTGGGTGCGCCCGCGCAACCGGAAGAGCAGGAAAGGATCCTCGTCCAGCCGGTCGGCCAGGACATAGTGGACGGCGGCGATGTGCTTGCAGGGATTGGCGTAATCCGGACAGGAACAATCACTCACCAGGTCGCCATGTCGCTCTGGGAACAGGCTGACCCCACTGGCAGAGAAAAGCTGTTCGATTTGCTCAGGCACGTGCCCTGCCAGTAACTGGGCGGCGAAAATAGCCTGGCTGGACATCGCATCGATCACCTGCTCCCATTGGGTCTCGCTCAACGGGGCAATCCGGAATGTCACTTTGTAGGGGGTGGGACGCGAGCCCTGGACGCGCGCCTGGATTCCGCCTGGGTTTTCGGTCAGTGAGAGCACCTGCCCTTTGCGCGCGTAGGTGCGTCCTCGCCGCAGGCGTCCCACATCCATTAAGCCTTCCATCACCTCGATCCAGCGTTGCGACCACCAGGCGTGAGCGGCCAGGTCGCCTGGCTCGCGCGCTTTAATGCCGCCATTGGCATTCAGCGGAACGGAGGGTGTGGGACGGGTATTGCGAAAATAGGTATAGCGCCGGCTTCTTTTTCTTACCATAACGGCCTCAGTTTCATTCCCTTAACATCACCAGCTCACGCAGATCATCTGTGGACAGTTCGGTCAGCCAGCCCTCGCCACTGCCCACGATCGATTGGGCCAGCCCGCGCTTGCCCTCAATCATGTCATCGATCATCTCTTCCAGCGTCCCGCTGGTAATAAATTTATGGACTTCCACGTTGCGCCACTGGCCAATACGGAAAGCCCGGTCGGTAGCCTGGTCTTCCACGGCTGGATTCCACCAGCGATCGAAGTGGAAAACGTGGTTGGCGCGGGTCAGGTTGAGGCCGGTGCCGCCAGCCTTGAGCGAAAGGATGAAGATGGGCGGGCTGTGTTCATCATCCTGGAAACGCCGGACCATCTGGTCGCGTGCTTTGGTGGGGGTGCCCCCGTACAAGAACAGGGTATTGCATCCCAGCATCTGGGGTAGAGCTGCCTGTAAGATGCGGCCCATTTCGGCGAACTGAGAGAAGATCAGGGCGCGTTCATTGACTTCCAGAACTTCTTCCAGCAGCTCAGCCAGGCGCTCCAGCTTACCGCTGCGCCCCTTGAGGAGATCGACCGGGGCTCCCTGGCCATCACCGGCCATTTCCATCTGGTGCAGGTACTGCACCGGGTGGTTGCAAATCTGCTTGAGCTGCATGAGCATGCTCAATACCAGGCCGCGCCGTTCCATGCCCTCGCTGGTCTCGATCTTTTTCATCGTCTCCTGCACAACGGCCTGGTAGAGCGTGGCCTGCTCTTCATTCAAATGACAGTATTCCTTGATCTCGATCTTTTCGGGCAGGTCCTGGATGACGTTCGGATCGGTCTTGACACGGCGTAGAATAAAAGGCCCCACCATCTTTTTCAGTCGGCTGGCAGCTTCCTGGTCGCTATAGCGCTCGATGGGCAAGGCAAACTGGTTTCGGAAGGCCTGGTGGTTGCCCAGGTAGCCAGGATTCAAGAAGTGCATGATCGACCAGAGTTCAGACAGCCGGTTTTCTACCGGTGTGCCGGTGAGGGCCAGGCGGAAGTCGGCGGTAAGCTTGCGGATGGACTGGGTCTGCTTGGTGTCAGGATTCTTGATGTTTTGGGCTTCATCGAGGATGACGTCATGCCAGGGAATAGATTGGATGACCTGGGCGTCCTGGCGCATCACGGCGTAGCTGGTCAGCACCACATCGACGTTGCGGGCGGCCTCCACCAGTGCGCTGCCTCGTAGCCGGCTCGCTCCTTGATGGATGAGCGAGACCAGCGAGGGCGCAAAGCGCCTGATCTCTTTTTCCCAATTGGTCACCACCGAAGTAGGCGCGATCAGCAGGCTTGGGGCCCAGGCTCCATCGTTATTGTCTTTTGAACGGTTCTCCTTCTGGTCGAGTAAAAGCGCCAACGCCTGGATGGTTTTGCCCAGGCCCATGTCATCTGCCAGGCAGGCCCCCAATCCCCACTGGTAGAAAAAGCGCAGCCACGAGTAACCATAACGCTGGTATGGGCGCAGCTCACCGTGCAAGCCAGGCGGCTGGGCCTGCAAGGTGAGCCGGTCCGCCACACCTTTCTCGGCCAGGCTGTCCAGCGTGCCCAGCCACTCCTTCAGCCAATCTTCGCTGATCACCTCGTCCAGGGGCAGGCCGCCGGGAACGTCGCCTTCCCCATGGCTCATCTGCAAGGCTGCCAGCAGGCTGGTTTCTCCCGTCAGGTCTTGGGCTTCCCAAAAGTGAATGGCGGCCTCAATTTGTTCAGGGTCAATGGCGACCCATTGGCCACGGATTTCGACCAGGGGCGATTTTAAAGCGGCCAGGGCGCGGAACTCTTCCTCGGTCAGCGTGGTCTCTCCCAGCGAGAGCTCCCATTCGTATTGCACCAGGTTATCCAGGGATAGGCGTCCCTGGGTTGAGGCGGCGCTCTTCTGCCCTTTGGCGGGCTTTAAGCGCAGACGGGCCCCCAGGCGCGAGCCGGATTTATTCCACCAGGGGGGCACCAGGAGGCTGAAACCGGCTTCTTGAAGAAGGGGCGCGGTTTCGCGTAAAAAGGTATAAGCCTCGCCGGTGGTGAGCAAAGCCTGTTCAGGCTGGCTCGATTTGAGACTCTGGGCGATGGGAGGGAAGGTTCGCGCGGCAAATCCCAGCCCGGCCAGCAACTTTTCCTGGGGGTTCTCGAAACGCCGGCCGAGGGCGGTAAAGACATTGCCACGTGTCTGCCAGATTGAGTCAGCCTGGGCCAGCAAGCTGGGGTCGTCGCGAGCTTGCAGGAGGTAATGCAGGTGCCAGGTCACCGGCGAGGCGGGCGCTTCTGCCGGGTTCTCTTCGCCGGTCGCCTGGGAGGGCGGAGGCTCCAGGCGGAAGGCGATGCGGAAGGCGCGATCACCTGCCACCGTGAGGTTGCGCATCCAGGCGCGGTGTCCGCTGCTCAGCGCCTGGATCTGGGAAGGGCTGGCGTGAATCTCAGGCTCTGGCCGATACAGGGCATCCAGCCAGCTTACTGCGGGGTGGGTGTCGCTGATCCGTTCCGGGATATTGCGCGGGTTAAGTGGGGTGGGCTTAGAAGAGGCGCCCCAGGCTCGCGCCAGGCTATCCACTGTGGTATTGATAAAGGACTCCAGCAGCATCCGCGGTGAAAGATCAGGGGTGGAACGAGCGCCCTGGCCTGGATGAGGTGGGGTATCCGGGTAAGCCGCGCGGCATACGGGTGGCATCGCCGCTTGAAGCTGGGAGAGGCGCGAATCGTCCTGGGGGCCATCCAGCACGGGGTGCCAGCGGGCATGGTAAACTCTTCCGGCCAGATCGATCCGCTCCAGGATTGGAACAAATTTTCCAGCCGCCAATGTTTCCAGCACCAGGGTGGCCACCTGGTGCCAGTACACCGCATCGTCTGCCAGGGTGACCAGGAGCGGGGCACGCGCCGGGCTTTCGGCTGCCATTTCCTGCCCATTCGGATGTGGCCGGGCCAGCTCTGGCAGGTTAATCAGCGCGAGCAGGCCCAGGGTCGAATCCAACACCGCACAGGGTATCTTCCACGGCGCCAGGGCCAGCGGCGTTTCGGTATCGTCCTCCCAATCGATCACCAGGTTGGGGGATGGCTGTGGGCCATTACGGTTACTGGGCAACTGTAAAGTGATCTGGCCTGCGGGCGCATACCCCAATACCCGTTGTAATACTTCAAGCTTTGCGGCAAAGGGATGATCGCGTGGATGTTTCCCCGGAATAAATTTACCCCGTCGCGGTATGGGGATGGTAATTCGAGATGTCTCAGCCCAAAAGGATATACTCCCCCGATCCTGCGGAGTTTGAGGCGGTTGCCAGTGAGCATGAAGGGTAATCATAGATTAGAAACGCTGGCGTCTGGTAGCAACACCACCCCTCCCGACTCGGAGCTGGCGCAAGGGGATCGATGGACGCCAGCGGGTATTGGCTGCTCAATCATAGCGCCTGCACGGCTCCCAACCAGGCCTGGGCGATCAACGCGTGGCCTGCCGGGGTTGGGTGAACCCCGTCCGGCAACCAGAAGGCCATCTCGCGCTGGACAGAAGCGGCTGCGAAGACGCCATCCAGCGGGACGAACAGGGCGCCATAATCGCGGGCCAGCCGGCGCACAACGGCGATCTTCGGATCCAGATCGTCGCGCCAGGCGGTGCGGTCATCTGGCACGGGCAGGAGGAACGGCTCCATCAAAATCAGTCGGGCCTGGGACGAACGGCGGGTAGAATCCAGGATAGCGCGGTAGTCTGCTTCGAACGCCTGGGCGCTGGTTGGGTCGTGGCTGTCGTAGCGCCGCCAGGTGTCATTGATCCCGATCAGGATCGAGATCCAGGTGGGGTTAAGCGCCAATGCGTCTGCCTGCCAGCGCCCCCGCAAATCCACCACACGGTTGCCGCTGATCCCGCGGTTGAGAAAAGTCACGTGCCGCTCGGGGTAGAGAGCTGAGAACCAGGCAGCGATCAGCGCCGGGTATCCCTGGCCCAGGTTGGAGCCGTCTTCACGGGTACGGCCGGCATCCGTGATACTATCTCCCTGAAACAGGACAATAGCGTTATTTTCAATTAAAAGTGTCATTAAGGGTTCCCTCCCGGCGAACAACCGGGCTGATAAAGGGTGATCACAGGTATAATATAACCTT
The DNA here is from genome assembly GCA_021789855.1 of Chloroflexota bacterium. Taxonomy (GTDB): domain Bacteria; phylum Chloroflexota; class Anaerolineae; order Anaerolineales; family Anaerolineaceae; genus JAJYIW01. The sequence goes on from JAJYIW010000094.1 coordinate 6,654, forward strand.
TGTTTGACTCAAATCTTGCCATGCCTGGCTTGCCATACGGCTCCGGCGTGACAGGTATTATCTGAGATAAGAATGACTTCTTCGCGCTTAAGATCGGACCTGATTTTATTGTTTGTCGCTGCGGTGTGGGGCAGTGGCTTTGTCGCCCAACGCCTGGCCGCTGGCTCTCTCAATGCTTTTTATTTTAATGGCTTTCGTTTTTTCCTTGCAGGGTTAATCTTACTCCTTTTAATCCATTTGAGATGGGAAATCAAGGGTAAAGAACTGGCGTGGGTCGGATTGGCTGGCGTGTTGCTGGCCTGCGGCAGCAATTTCCAGCAGGCCGGGCTGAGCACGACCCACGTGAGCAATGCGGCTTTCATCACAGGCCTGTACGTGATGATCATCCCCGTCTTTTTGATGGTGTTCTGGAAGGAAAAGACGGCCAAAGTCACCTGGGTGGCAGCCTTGCTAGCGGCAGCCGGGATATTCTTGTTGAGTGTTAAAGATCACATGACCTTTGCCAGCGGCGACGTGCTCGAGCTATTGGGAGCCGTTTTCTGGGCTCTGCATGTGATATTACTGAGCCGGCTGGCCAAGCGGGTGAACCCCTATCAACTGGCCGTGGGCCAATTCCTCGTCTGCGGCCTGATCGACCTGGGGATAGGTTTCAGTCTGAATCCCTCGGGAGTGCAGGCGTTGGGCTCTGCCTGGCAAATGGTGCTCTACTCAGCGTTGATCCCGGTTGGCCTGGGATTTACCCTGCAGGTGGTGGGACAAAAACATTCTCCTCCTGTGGATGCGGCCATCATCCTGAGCATGGAGGCCGTTTTTGGCTCTGTTTTCGGCTTTCTTTTCTTGGGCGAGCTGATGAGCCTGCGCCAGATTTCCGGCTGCGGGTTGATCCTGGCTTCGATGATCCTGGCGCAGGTCAAACCGCCATTGCCCGCGATCGAAACAGCGCTCGTCGCGCCTACGCCCAAGCCGGATTGATGCCAGAGGGTAGCTCTCCGAAAGGGATAATTCCTGGCGGCAGGGGGCGCACGGCGTGGGCACAGATTGCCCCTCCTTCATAGTCAAAATGGTATTCCTGGGGCACCTGGCGCTGTAGCAAGGCGGGTAAGAACAGGGCGATGTTGCTGACCACTTCGTTGGAAGTGAGCACCCAATCCAAAGGGCGCCAGGCCAGCTCACCTTCGCTGCATTCGCCTGGTGCTCCTGGAGGGGCCGCGGCATGGAACAAATAAAGCCCTCCCGGGGACACCTCAAACCCCTGCCAGGTGAGGATGCCGCCAAAGTGGGCAGCCTCCACCCGGAAACCGGTTTCCTCGCGTATCTCGCGCAGCACGGAAGAATGCGGGTCTTCGCCCGGCTCGATGTGCCCGCCTACGCCATTCCACAGGCCCTGGTTAGGCGGGAAACGCCGGTGCAGCATCAGCACCTGGTCGGAGCGGGTCAAGAAGCACAGGGTGTAACGCAGGGATAGCCGATCATTCGCCACCATCGGCTACTTAACCACGCTTCCGAACAGCAGGCCCAGGCTGTAGGTAACCATGGCCTCCCCCAGGCCTACCACCATCATTTCCAACCCGCTGCGCCAGGGCGACAGACCAGTGACCACCGTTTTCGCCGCGCCGATCAAGAAGTGTGCGGTGGTACTGATGATGAACGAGGTGATAATCGCCGGGTAACCTTCCATGAAGAAAAAGGGGATGATGGGGATCAGGGCTCCGGCTGCGGTGGACAGGGTGGCAGAAACGGCCGCGATCCAGGGGTTGGGGAAGGTTTGTTCTGACAGGCCCAGCTCTTCACTGGCCAGGGTTTTTACGGCGTGCTCGGGCTGGGATATCAACCGCTTAGCCAGCGAATTGGCTTCCTCCTCGGGTACGCCTTTGAGCTGGTAGAACAACGATAATTCTTGCATTTCTTCTTCGGGCTTGTTTTGCACCTCGCGCCTTTCACGCGCGATTTCTGCTTCATTGACCTCGCGCTCAGCCTTGGTGGCCAGGTAGGCCCCTGAACCCATAGAAAGGGCGGAAGCCAGCATGCCCGCCAGTCCAGAGATGAGGACGGCCGGGCCGCCAGCCGTGGCGCCGGATACGCCAGAGACAATGCCAAAGACCGCGCCGAGCCCATCATTGGCGCCATAAATAGCCTGCCCGATCCAGCCGCCGCCGCGCCTGTGCCAGTGCTCGCGCTTCATCAGGGTATCCAGCATGCCCTGGGGATCAATAGGCGGGTTGGTCGTAGTGGTGATCACTTTATGGGCCACCCGGCTGTGCATCTCTTCATCCTTTAGCACCGTGCTAACCGCGGAGCGATCCGCTTCACTGGGCGCGATCTGTTCCATTTCCTCATACAGTTCCGCGCCTTCATTTTCAGCATCCTCGACGCGCTTCAAGGCATTATCGGTGCCGCTTTGCACCAGCGCCCAGCGCCAGATGCGCTCAAACAGGGTCTCGCGATCAGGCGGCACCTCGGCCCCCAGCTCTTTCAGCCGGGTGGTCCAGCGCGCGTCGTGTCCTTCCTCAGTTTTGGCTAACTTGAGCAGCACGTCCCGCCTGGATGGATTCTTCTCTGCCCTGGCCAGGGCGTGGTAAAGCCGCCAGGCGGCCCGCTCTTGCTGCAGGGCTTTCTGCAAATCCTTGATGTAACGGTCTTGCTTGGTAGGTTCCATGGTAAGAAAATACCTCCCTCAGGCATTAAAGCCTCTGATCAATTTAGTTGGAGCCTGGTCTCAACGCAAAAGGCGTACCAGCACGTTGAGGAGGATGGTGAGGAGCACACTGAGGACGATCATGGTCAGGATCGGGAAAACGCAGGTGATCCCGCCCAGGTTGACCTGAAGTGTGCCTGGGATACTCTTGAGCCCCGGGATGCGCCCGGCCAGCCACACCAGGCCGCCGATCACCGCCAGGGCCACCCCGGCGATCACCAGCCAGCGGCCGATTGCACTCAATTCTGGCATCAACGCGTCGCCTCCTCGATCAGGGCCTGCATGTGCTGGTAATGCGAGCCTTTCCAGTAGATTTGCTGGCAGGCCGGGCAGATGGAAAACTCGTTAAAATACTGGCGGGTGAGGGGCTCAAGCCGGTCGAGGATGGCGGCTTTTTCTACTGGCCTGAGCAGGGCATTGCAGCGCAGGCAGCGCTGGAAGGGACGTACCTGGTCTGCCAGGCGGAAGCGCCGGATGACCTCCGTGATTTGGGTGTGCGGGTCCAGGGTCTGGACGCAATAGCCATAGCGCACGCTGTTGCGCATCAGCAGGCGCCGGTCGCGCGTCAACAGGATGCGCTCGTCTTCCCCAGCGACCTGCGCCAGTTCCTCGTCCTGGTAATCGTTGCGGTACAGGCTATCGAAGCCCAGCAGTCGCAGGTAAGCCGCCAGCCGGCCCAGGTGGTTATCCAGGATGAAGCGCGGCTCGATCTCCAGGCGAGGGCCAACCTCGTGGTTGTGACTGTGGCCATTGACCGGCAAAGGGGGATATACGCCTATGACGTCCCCAGGCTGGACATGATAAGCCAGCCCGACCTCCTGCCCGTTGGCCACCACGCGCGCCACCTCGGTGTGGGGAATGCCCAGCGATTCGATCAGGTGCTTGACCGCTGGGTGGCCTTTAAAGGCGACCGGTAGGGTGTCCTGGCGTTTTCCCAGGGGTAGAAAAGCGGTCAGGCCGTCAAAAAAAGTGAGGCGGGCCTCCGCGGATTCATCGGTTAACCCATCCATGTTTCTATTTTAATCAATTCTACGTATAAATCCACGTGTCCGACAGGATTCATCAAAGTCCATAACCCTGAAGATCCTTCCTGGGTGATAACTATGAGTTGGATTGGAGCGCCGGTGATAACGGCTCGTTGCACAGCCCCATCGATTACCGGGCCACAAAGGTCACCACTGTTTCCAGGCTTTATATTAGCAATGAGTCTATAATGAAAGGTATTATCGATAGGTCCCTCTATTGGGATAGAGATAAAAATGAAAAACACGATTAGCTATCTGGCCTTTTTCCTTCTGTTGCTGACCGCTTGTAGCCCTCACACTACGTCTACCGCTTGGCTGACGCCAGGGGTCGGGCCGATTAACACTCCGGTGCATAGCCTTTCTTCGGCGACCGCGCAGCCCACTATTTCCTCTTCGCCGCTCCCTAACACGACGTCATCGCCAATTGTGACATCGCCAACGTCCCCGACCGTTCCGACCGTTATGGCTTCGTCCACAAAGTTGCTAGCGCCGACCCAGGCAGTTCAGCCTCTCGAACCCTTGATCGACACAGACGATTCGATCAGCTTTATCAACTGGTCGCCGGATGCGAACTGGCTGGCCTATTTCGACTTTAAAGATAACACATTGCATTTCTATAACCCGCTCAGCCGGAATACCTGTGCTTACCCCAACCCTCTCGATTGGCTGGCCCCGCTCGGACCATTGAGATGGACAGGCAATGAGACTGCTCTCATTCAGGATGGCAGTCGCCTGGTCGCCGGCCAGCCTTGCAACGGAGTGTATGTTCCTTCTTCATCTACTATACAACATGAAGCCTTTACGCGCCAGGACCCCGCTATCTCACCGGATGGGCGTTATAAAGCAGAGACGCATCAAAATGGGTCTGGAGCAGGATTGCTCAATTTCCACGGTACCATCACCGATCGTCAGACCGGACAGATCGCCTGGCAGGATAATTACAGCCTGCCGGCTTGTGGGGGATGCGGCCAGCTGCTGGGAGAATGGCTGAACAACGACACTTTATTGATCAGCAGCACCGCGGATCAGGGCCCGATGCTGGTTTTCACCGATAAGCGCGGATATTTGATCCCAAGCGGAATTTTTAACCAGGCGCAAAACGGCCAGCCCCAAGCCGATTGGCGCGTCACCGGCGCACCGGTGACAGGGACGAACGCTTATCACCTGCTGCTGACCAGCGCCAGCCAGCCTGACCTGATGCTCTTGTACCATTCCGAGACAGGGCAAATCGAGAAATTGACCCCACCGACTTCCTTCCTTTCTTTTTCGCAGGATGGGCGTTGGCTGGTCGATTCGAGGCCTACCGCGAATGGCCAGGGCCTGGATGTTTTAGTGCGTCCGGTCGACCCGCCTGGCAGCCCGTGGAGCCAGTTGAGCGGCAACCTGTCGAGTATCCCGGCCTGGTCC
>JAJYIW010000095.1 GCA_021789855.1 Chloroflexota bacterium
CCCCCACGCCCACGCCAACCAACACCCCCACGCCGACCCCCACGTCCACTTTCACCCCCACCGCGGTGCCATGCGCCTATCTGGGGTGGACTGCGGCTTCCTGGGACCCCTTCTCCTACGTCTACTCCTTGAACCTGATCAACTACTCGTTATCCGTCCCCATGTCGATCAGCAGCCTAACCCTGGTTTGGGACTCGCCAGGGAGCACCTCGCGGAATCTGGATACGATCACTTTCGGCGGCTCAACACTCTTTAATGGAACAGGATCCTCGATTTTCCAAATTTCATCCGGCGGAAACGTGACCTGGACACCTGGAGCAGACCTGACGCTGGGGCCATCAACGGTAAAACCGCTCACTCTCCTCTTTTCTGCCAAAGTGACCATGCAAATGATGTTGATTACAGTCCAGGTTGGACCCAACGCGTCGAATACCTGCGTTTTAAACCCGACGATTGCCCATTAACTATGACTTATAAAACTTCATTTCTCCACGTCATTTTAGCCGCCCTGCTGGTCAGCATCTTTTGTGTGCCATCATCGGGGGTTAGAGCGGATGATCTGCATACACCGAATTTTTCGCTGCCAGCTGCATGCGGCAAGTTCGGCTACAATGTGTCTTCGCCACTATTACTATGGCAACCCATCGAAAATGCCACCGCGGTCTTCGAACCGACAACCAATGAAGTTGTTATCTTTAACAAGATCTCCAGTCCGCAGCCCCTGGGTTTTAAATTCCCCTTTTTTGAGAAACAAACATATGATTCCGTGAGTATTGACACTAACGGCCTGCTCGTCTTTAACACTACTGATACAAATAATGCATTCCTTGTCAACGCGCCTATCCCCTCAGAGTTCCCTCCGAACGATATCATCGCTGCCTATTGGGGAAAGCTGGATTTATTACTATCAAATCAATCTAAAATCTACTTTTACACGGACAACAAAGGAACAGCTATCATTGAATATTACAAGGTCACTGTCCATGGTTCATCCGATATGCTGACCTTTGAAATCATCCTAAATTCCAATGGGGACATCATTCTCAATTATGCTGGTCTCACCGGTACATTTAATTTAGGGACCGTTGGCATCGAGGATTCTGATGGGGTTGATGGCTGCCAGTTTCTTTATGATACCAGTGGGTTAACCCCTAATACAAGCATCTTACTGGCTTACCCGCAAACAAGTATACGGGTGAAAGCCCTGCCTGCCTACCAGGGCCAGTTCCTGGCGAATGGCAAGGTCGATTTCCCCTTCACCGTAGTGAACACAGGAACTGTGACGGCTTCTTTTCCGATCCACCTCAGCGGAACCGGTGGTTGGAGCATGATCTTACTGAACGGGCAAGGTCAGCCGATCAGCGCAACCGGTAACCTGGCGCCTGGCCAGTTATATCAAGCCATCGCTCGGGTGATCGCCCCGCCTGGATCGACGGCCGGGGCTACGTTCCATGGCCGAGCTGATATTTATGTGGGATCGAATAGTTTCTTCACTATCCAATTCGATGCAGCCATCCCAGATCCCTTTACCGTTTTTTACGGCGACTCTACAACAACCTATCTCCGCTACGTCATGTCTGACCGCCAGGTGATTGCCCCGGTATTCTTTGGATACAGCGGGACGACCATTGGGATGAATCTGATTTCCCGCTGGCATTACTATGTCAACCGTGAAAATTCATATTCCTATCCAAATAATAATTATCAAACTTATGGAAATATCGAGCAAGCCATTGAAACTCCCATGGGTGTAGCCATGTCTGACAACCCACTGTTCAATAATGTGAATACACCCGATATTTTTGACAGGACTCCTGTCGCCACGGTCGCGCCCAACGGGACGATCGGCCTCGCTTTTGTACGTTACTATCTTGATTTATCTGATGTCACGAAATCAACAGAGCAAATTTACTTTGCTGCCTTAAGTCAAACGGGTCAGCTGCTCACATCCTCGCCCATCCCGTTACCTGGCCAGATTGTCCCTACCAACAGCTATTCTAATCCAGCGATCACGGCCACGCCGGACAACAATTTTGTGATTACTTATGTTGGGGGTGTAACGAACAGCAACGAAGATATTTTTGTTACGACCATAAATTCCACTGCCGGGGGATTTGTGGCTGGGGTCCCACAAACTATCTCAAATTCAGCCGGTTTTGACAATTATTCGCCCACGACCACGCTGATGAACAATGGGGCTATCTTTATTGCTTATAAATCAGTATCACCCACAAGCTCACTATTGACTTATGGCATCCGGCAGGCGTCTGGAGCCTATTCAACTTTCGAAAACCTGTCCTTAACTAGCCCGGGTGGATCACCCCATGCTACCCGCCTAAATAATGGTAACGTCCTGGTTACCTGGGCGCGTGAGGATCCGCCACCCGCGTGGCCCGAACTGGATTACGCCCTGTTTAACGGTTCAACCGGAGCAGCATTGTCCACCAATTTTCAAAAACTGCAATCCGTCAGCATTGATAAAGATATTTCCGACGTCTCTCTGACCACCGATACCAGCGGAAGGGTCGTGATCACTTGGACCGACCAGGCCGGTTACTATATGTATTATGCTCTTTTGGATCAAGATGGTAACGCTATTACCCAACCAATGTCCTTCATGCATGGGACCAGCCCGGTCCAACCTGCTATATCCGATCTCCACCTGAGCAGCACAGGCCGCGGGGTGGCCCCGCTGGATTACTTCGCCACGGTCAACCTGCCCCTGGTGGTCAGGTGAGCCATAAAGCAAGGAGAGAAATGATGAAAACGCCTCTTCGCAACCGATCGTCTGAAAAAGGTCAAAGCCTGGTCGAGCTGGCCGTCAGCCTGGTTATCTTGATGGTCATCCTGGCCGGGGTGGTCGAGATCGGCAAGCTGCTATTCCAGTACATCGCCATGCGCGACGCGGCCCAGGAAGGCGCTGTCTACGCGTCCATTTACCCCACCGCCTGCAACCAGGCCATCGAGCGGGTGCGCAAAAGCCTGTACAACGCTGACCCGAATCAGATTAATGTGACGGTGCTGATCAACGGGGTCACCTGTGTGGACGCCTCGTCCACCGACGCCTGCGCTAACAAAACCGTGAAAGTGACCGTCAACCAACCCAACTATCAGATCACCATGCCCTTCATGGGCGCCATCCTGGGCAGCCAGACCATTAACGTGTCTGCGTCGACCACCAGCACCATCCTGCGCCCGTTGTGCCAATAGCTCGCTGATATTAACCGTAATCGAGGTAGCAATGACTCAAAAGATTCCCCGTAAAAATGGACAAATCCTGGTCATTTTTGCGATCGCGCTGGTCGCCCTGCTGGCGCTGGCGGCGCTGACCCTCGACGGCGGGACGATCTTCGTCGACCGGCGCTACAGCCAGGGTGTGGCGGACACGGCGTCGTTGGCCGGCGCGGGGGCGGCCGCCCTGTCCATGGATAACAGCCATATCACCTACTCGACCTTTTCCTGCGACCCCGCCGTGATCAACCAGGTGCTCACCGACGCGTACAACGCCGCCCAGGCGCGCGCCGCCGCCAACCAGGTGACCAACCTGGATCATGACCTGTCCGATAGCAATGGCATCGAGACGGTGTGCGTCGATAACCCCGCCCAATTCGATAAGCACATCGATGTGCACACCATGATCACCTCCAAGGTCAACACCTCGTTGATCCAGCTATTTTTTTCTGGCCCGATCAATAACACGGTCAACGCGGTGGTCCGCGTCCGCCCGCGCACTGAGTTTGCCTACGACCGCGCGGTGGTCTCGCTGGGCGACCAATGTGGAACCAACATCGGGGGGGTGATTTTTGACGGCACCAGCACGGTGAACATTCTCAACGGCGGCGTTTACTCCAACTCCTGCATCACCGCGAACGGGACGATTAACGTCAACGTAGACACGATGGGCGTGGGGTACGTGGGTAACCTGACCGAAAACGGCAACGGTTCCATCAGCCCGACCCCGGTTCAAAACGGCACCTTAATGCCTCGGCAGGACATCGGATCGCTGAGCTGCGGCAACGGCCCAGCCATGAACAGCAGCAGCGGTGGAACCATTTCACCGGGAAATTATTCTTCGATCAAACTAACCAATGGTACCCTCACCTTAAACTCGGGGCTGTACTGCCTGACGGGGGCCATGTCCATCACCGGCGGCGAGATCGACGTCGCCAAGAATTCAGATGGGTCTGAGGGCGGGGTGACCATCTACATGAAAAGCGGCAGCTTGAAAATTTCAGGTAATGCGACCGCTCACCTCAACGCTCCCACTGATACCAACGTCGTTCCGGATGCGCAGGTAGGCATTCTGGTTTACATGGCCAACAGTAATACCGGAAACGTTGACCTGGAAGGCACCGCCTCCTCTTCTTTTGTCGGTGCAGTCTACGCGCCTAACGGCACCATCGACGTGGGTGGCACCAACCAGGTCAATCCCACGTACAACACCCAACTGGTGGGCCAATACGTCAGGGTGCACGGCACGGCAGACATTAAGATCCAGTACAAAACCACCCCGCCCCACATGATCGAACCGACGTTGGACGCCATCGATTAAGAAACGCCTGGATTTCGATCCGGGATCGTTCTGAGGGTTTTAATCCTTTATGCCAGAGGCTCTCCCAGATCCATTAACGGCTGCTGCCAGGCTGATCAAAACCGGCGAAGCGCTGAAAGCCAGGACTTTACTGGCGGGTTATGTGTTCGAGCATCCCACCTCGGCAGACGCCTGGTTCCTGCTCAGCTATGTGACCCCACAGAGCAACGCCCAGATCGACTGCCTGACCCGGGTCTTGAGCCTGGATCCGGATCACCAGGAGGCGCGCACCCGGCTGGACAGGCTCAAAATCCCCAGCCGTGCCCTACCGCCTTCCCTGCCACAGGCCGCCAGTACGGTAAAGCCGGCGATTCCACCAGGCGGCGCTGGTACCCAGGCGCCAAAACCGGCCGCGGCGCCCCTCACCTACGATCTGCCTCTTCCCGATCTGGCGGCTTCCCCTTTACCTTCCATCCCGGCATTCAATGAAAACCCGCTGCAGCCGGTAAAAAGTGTTCCCCACCACCAGACCCCGCCGTTTGATGAAGGGGTGTCTTCCCTGTTCGAATCGGTGGAGAAACACGGTGGGGATCAGGATATTCTTCCCAGCCCCATTACACCTCCAGCCGGGCAAGCCGCCGTGACTGCAGGCAAAAAAAAGCCAAAGAAAAAAAGCGCCAGGAAACCCAGGTCGCGTATCTGGGTGACGCTGCTTGAAATCATGGGGGGATTGGTGGTGATTGGGGCTCTGATGCTGGCCAATCAATCGCGCCCGGGGATTTTATTCGCCCCGACCAGAACGCCCACTAAAACCCTCCCGGTGACGCCAAGCGCCACCCCCAGCCTGACCCCCACTATCACCCAGACTCCCATTCGCTCCGCCACCCCCTCGCCTACTGTCACGGACACCCCAACCCCGCGCCCGACGTCTACGCCGACCATCACCCCCACGATCATCCCGGTGAATGCGCCGGTTGCCATCCAGATGGACGACATCCAGAAACAGGTGCAAAACGTGCGCGGCCTGAAAGATCCCGGAACCGCCAGCCGGACATTTGTTTCGCTGCCGGATGCTCAGGATCAGCTCTCTGGCGAGTTGCTGACCAGCGATTATCAAAAGCAACTGGCCACCCAATCCCTGACCCTCTCCTTGCTCGGCCTGGTTCCAACGGATACCGACCTTTCGATGCTGGCGTTGGATCGCCAACCGGATCCTTACGGAGGGCTTTACCTGCCGTGGCGAGACGAGCTGGTGGTGATGGGGCTGCACTTCAACCTGCAGCAACAATTCGCCTATGCGCAAGCTTATGAGAACTACCTGGTCTACCACGCCTATGATGGCGCCGCCCTCGGCATTGGCCCGGCCTGCTCTTTCGACCTGCAGCGCTGCCAGGCCATCCAGGCTCTCTACCAGGGCGAGGGCCTCTTCACCGCCACCCAGTGGATCAAAAAATATACCAACGCCTTGGTCAGCAAGGATTTTTTCAGCACCCCCCAGCCTGCCGAGGTGTTCAACAGTTCCCCCATACCGTATGCCTTTGTGGATCCCGACCTGAGCTTCCCCTACCAGGCCGGCTACCAGTTTGTGAAATCGGTCTTTGATCGCGGGGGGTGGGCGGCGATTAACTGGGTCTTTAGAAACCCTCCGAAAAGCACGCGGCAGATTCTCCATCCCAATGATTATTGGGCTAAAAAGACGCCGGCGGCTTTGACGCTTCCCGATGCCAGCCCCGCGCTCGGTACAGGCTGGCAACTGGCGGATACCAACGTCCTGGGGGAATGGAACACTTACCTGATCCTTCGTTACGGGTACCTTGAACGAACGCGCCTGGACGATGCAGTGGCCGCGGCAGCCGCCCAGGGATGGGCCGGGGATATCTACCAGACCTACACCCAGGCCAGCACCCGGCAGTCCGCCCTGATCGTCTTGTGGGCCTGGGACAACCCGAAGGAAATGGCTGAATTCCACAAGGCCATGATCACGCATTTGACCCACCTGTACAATGAAGCCGACCAGCAGGATCAACCTGATGGCAGTTGTTGGGTGCAGCCGGGCCTGGCAGCCTGCTTTTACAGTAAAAACAACCAATCCCTGCTGATCGTAGCCCCTGATCAGACCGCCTTTGCCGCCCTGCTCGCCCAGGCGCCGAATTTCCCCTAGCAAACTGACTGCGGACAGGCTGACTTCTTATTGCCAGATTGTTCTCAGGTATAATAGCCTGTCATGGAAGAAGAACGGATTCGAAAACTGCTGGAGGAGGTTCAGAAGGGCCGGCTTGACGTCGACGCTGCTTTTGACCAGCTCCGTAGCCTGCCTTATGAAGAGATAGCCGGTTTTGCCCGGATCGATAACCATCGCGCCATCCGCCAGGGCTTTCCAGAGGTGATTTTCGGCCAGGGGAAAACCCCTGACCAGGTCGCGCAGATTTTTAACCATCTCTCCCTGAAGAACGATCGCGTCTTGGCCACGCGCGTTTCGCCCGAAATGTACGCCGAAATCCGCCATGCCCTGCCCGCCGACGCTTTTTACCATGCCCTTTCCCGCCTGCTGATCCTCAACCGGTCGGCCCACAACAAGCTGAAGGACGGAATCGTGGTGGCCACGGGAGGGACGGCCGACCTGCCCGTGGCGGAAGAGGCAGCCCTGACCGCCGAATTAATGGGCCACGCTGTGATCCGCATGTACGACGTGGGCGTGGCCGGCCTGCACCGCCTGCTCGATCAGACCAATACGCTGCAAAAAGCGCGGGTGATCGTGGTCGTAGCGGGAATGGAAGGGGCGCTGGCCAGCGTGGTGGCGGGCCTGGTCTCGGCCCCCGTTGTCGCGGTTCCCACCAGCATCGGTTACGGCGCCAACTTTCATGGGCTGGCTGCCCTGTTGACCATGGTCAACAGTTGCGCCACCGGTGTGGCGGTCGTCAATATCGACAACGGCTTTGGCGCGGGGATGCTGGCGGCCATGATCAACCGCCTGGGATACCCGGATAACCCGCCAGCCTCAGCCTGACTCATCACAGGTTTTGACATGAAAATGATCTATATCGATTGTTTTTCTGGTATCAGCGGAGATATGTTCCTGGCTGCTTTGATCGATTCCGGGCTACCCCTTGACCATTTGGTCAGCCAGCTCAAGGAGTTGAGCCTGCCCGACCCGTATACCATCCAGGTCAAGAAGGTTCACAAGGGCGCCATCCAGGCGAGCCTGCTCGATATCGATTTTGGCCACGCGCACGAAGAGCCAGCCGGCCACGAGCCTACCCACGCTCACCACCGCCACCTGGAAGACATCCGCAGGCTGATCGAAGCCAGCCGCCTTTCCAGGCGAGTCCAGGAGACCACCCTGGCGGTTTTCCAACGCCTGGCCGAGGCCGAGGCCCGCGTACATGGAACAACAGTGGAAGAAGTTCACTTTCACGAAGTCGGCGCATTGGATTCGATCATCGACATCACGGGGGCAGCCATTGGGCTGGAATACCTGGGAATCGAGCGGGTGTTCGCCTCCGCGGTGCCCTGGGGCAGCGGGCAGGTGGAAACCCAGCACGGCAGCCTGCCTTTGCCAGCCCCGGCCACGCTGGAGCTTTTGGCCCAGGCGCACGCGCCTGTGGCGCCTTCACCGGCAAAGGTAGAGCTGGTCACCCCCACCGGCGCGGCCCTCCTGGCCACCCTGGCCACCTTCGAGCAGCCTGCCATGACTCTCTCCGGGCTGGGCATCGGCGCAGGACAACGCGACCTGCCCTGGCCCAATATTTTAAGGGTTATCCTGGGCGAGAGCGACAGCCCGGCCGCCATTCCGCTGGTACAGATCGAAACCAACATCGATGACATGAACCCGCAAATTTTCGGCCACGTGATGAGCCGCCTGTTCGCTGCTGGCGCGTTAGACGTATTTTTCACGCCCATCCAGATGAAGAAAAACCGGCCGGCTACCATGCTCAGCGTTATTGCCCGGCGGCAGGATGAGCCAGCCCTGGCATCTTTGATCCTGGAAGAAACCACTACCTTTGGCCTGCGCGTTCATCCGATCACCCGGTACGAAGCCCAACGCACTTTCCAGACCGTAGACACAGAATTCGGCCAGCTCCCGGTCAAGCTAAAAATCCTGGATGGGCGGGTGTTCCAGGCTGCGCCGGAGTACGATGCCTGCCTGCGCCTGGCCGATGCGAAAGGCGTCCCTTTGTTCCAGGTTTACCAGGCTGGCCTGGAAGCGGGGCAACGGTTAATTACCCCTGGCCCGTAAAAACAGACGAGGCCACTTTCCTGTTGGTGAAAGGTTGTAATCCGGCGATTGGCCGGTAAGCCCGGCGGGTAATTATGATATAATTTAGATATAAATCAATATAATTGCGCATAAAAGTTCCAAAGCGCAAAGTTTCACCATAGGGAATTCTGAGATCAAAATGGCGATAGATCGTTTTGGCAGAGCCATTCATTATATTCGCATCAGCGTGACTGACCACTGCAACCTGCGCTGCGTCTACTGCATGCCCGAAAAGATGACCTTCCGGCCGACCGAGGAGATGATGTCGTTCGACGAGATTGTCACCCTCACCCGTCTGCTGACCAGCCTGGGCTTTGACAAAATCCGGCTAACCGGCGGTGAACCCACCGTTCATCCCCAGATCGTGGAGATCGTCGGCGCGATCGCCGGTATGCCCGGCGTGAACTCGGTCAGCCTGACGACCAATGGCGTCCTGTTGAATAAGCTGGCGGAACCGCTGGCGAAAGCCGGGCTTCAGCGGGTCAATATCAGCCTGGATACGCTCAACCCGCTTGAGTACCGGCGCATCACTCGCCGCGGTCGCTTCGAGCAGGTGTGGGCGGGCATCCTGGCCGCGGAATCGGCCGGCCTGAAGCCGGTTAAATTGAACGCCGTGATTGTTCGCAATTTCAATGAATCTTCCCTGGTCGATCTCTCTCGCCTGACCTACGAGCACCCCTGGCAGGTGCGCTTTATCGAGATGATGCCTTTCGGCGGAGCCACCGCCCTCCAGCTTGACCAGGTGGTCAAAGCCAACGAGATGCGCCAGGTGATCCAGGCTGCGCTGGGCCCGCTGGAGCTGGTCAACCAGGGTGAATTGGACGGCGAGGCGCAGATTTACCGCCTGCCGGGCAGCCAGGGACAGCTCGGGTTCATCGCTTCCGTCAGCGTCCCCTTCTGCGCATCCTGTTCGCGCGCCCGGCTGACCGCGGATGGCCACCTGCGCCTGTGCCTGCTGCGGGATAAAGAGGTGGACCTGTTGACGCCTCTCCGCGCCGGCGCCAGCCCGGCCCAACTGCGGCAGTTGATCCTGGACGGCATCTGGCAGAAACCCTGGGGACATGGCCTGGCCGATGGCGAATACGCCACCGATCGCATCATGAGCGAAATTGGCGGGTAACCCGTTTTGGGATACACTTAAGCCGACATCCTTTATAAACCCGGAGGGAAAGCTCATGAAAATTGCGGTGATTGGCGGCGGCTCGACCTATACCCCAGAGTTGATTAACGGTTTTCTGGAACGGCAGTCTTTATTAGGGCTGGCCGAATTATGGCTGATGGATACCTCTCCCGAACGGCTGGAAGTGGTCGGCGGGTTTGCCCAACGCATGGTGGCCGCACACGGATCGCCTTTCAAGGTGATCCTAACCGGGAACCAGCGCGAGGCCGTCGCCGGGGCCAGCTATGTGATAACCCAGGTGCGGGTGGGAATGATGGCCGCCCGGCGCGCGGATGAATACCTGGGGCTACGCCACGGATTGATCGGGCAGGAAACCACCGGGATCGGCGGCATGGCCAAGGCTCTGCGCACCATTCCCGTGATCCTGGGCGTCGCCCGAGACATCCGCGAGACCGCGCCTCACGCCCTGTTGATCAACTTTGCCAACCCTTCCGGCCTGGTGACAGAGGCATTGAATCGCTACGCGCCAGAGGTCGCATCGGTCGGCCTGTGCAATGCGCCGTTCCACGCCAAAATGGGCATCCTCGATGACCTGGCGAAAGCCATGGGTAGGGCCCTCGCACCCGAAAAAGCTTACCTGGACACCCTGGGATTGAACCACCTCTCCTGGCATCGCGGCTTCAGGCTGGAAGGCGAAGATGTCTGGCCGCAGGTGATAGACAGCTATGTGGCGCGGCTGCGAAAGGATGCCCACCCCGAGTGGGCCCCCGACCTGATCGAGACCCTGCGCATGATCCCCAACGGTTACCTGCAATATTATTACGATACGGCCCACAAGCTGGAAGCGCAAAAGGCCTGGCCGCCCTCCCGAGCGGAAACCGTCATGCAAATTGAGGCGGATCTCTTGCGGCAGTATACTGAGCCAGGACGCAGCGAGCCTCCTGCCGACCTGATGAAGCGCGGCGGCGCTTACTATTCGACCGTCGCGACCCAGCTCATCCATGCCCACCGGAACAACCTGGGCGAAATTCACGTGACCAATGTGCGGCATAACGGCGCCGTGCCAGGCTGGCCGGTGGATTGGGTGCTGGAAATGCCCACGCGGGTCGATGCGCATGGCATCCACCCCCTTCCGGCTGAGCCGCTTCCACCGGTATGCACCGGGCTGCTTACCCAGGTGAAAATGGTCGAAATCCTGACAGTAGAAGCAGCCGTGCACGGGGACCGGCGCGCCGCATACGAAGCGCTGCTGGCTCACCCCCTGGGCCCTTCAGCAGGTGAAGCGAGCGCTGTCCTGGACGATATGCTCACCACTCACCAGCGTTATCTTCCCCAATTCTAGCCGGTTGGTAAAGGCTGGCGAGGATGCGTTATTTTCTCGGCGTTGATGTAGGCAATAGCAAAAGCCACGCGTTGATTGCGGACGAAACCGGCCAGGTACAGGGCTACGGCGAGGCCGGTTGTGGCAGCCCCGAAGCCCTGGGTCTGGAAGCCATGGGGGTGGTGCTCCAACAAATTTCAATGGCCGCGCTGGCTATGGCAGGGCTGACCATCGACCAGCTTTCAGGCGCCGGGTTTGGCATTGCCGGTTATGATTGGCCTACGCAGACCACACCGATGCGCGAGCAAATCCTGGCGGCGTTGGGGTTACCGGCGCCTTTTGGGCTGGTCAATGATACCTTGCTCGGCTTGCTGGCGGGAGCCAGCCACGGCTGGGGCGTGGCGGTAGTTTCCGGCACCGGGAGCAATTGCTGGGGCCTCAACCGTTCAGGCCAGGTGGGGCGCGTCACCGGGGAAGGCTGGACCTTTGCTGAGGCAGGCGGGGGCGGCGATGTCGTCACCCACGCGATCCAG
>JAJYIW010000096.1 GCA_021789855.1 Chloroflexota bacterium
GCTGGGCCATCCAAAAATAATGAGCGCCTGCGCTTGCAACGCATTAAAGTATTGGAAGACGAAATATCCACCCTGGAAATGCAGCTCTCACGCCTGTCGCAACAACTGGAGATCCCTCCTTCCGATCCGGGCAGGGTCTCCCGCCTGGGGCAGGAATACCAGGAAAAACAAAAGATATTGGAAGAACACCTGGAAGAATGGGGCAATTTATCCGCCTGATGGCACCTTGTGATTTATCAACTTGTTTATGGGCCAGACCAAAGTGACTCACAGCCCTTTCGTATTGCCTGACCCGACCATTGCTGCCAGCTCTACCGGGGGAGCCAGGACTCTCTACCTGGTCCGGCATGCCTCCCCCGATTGGACGCGCCATGACCTTCCCTACCATATTCCGCCAGGGCCACCCCTGACCGAGCAGGGTCAGGATGAAGCCCGGTTGCTAAGAGATTTTTTACGGCGTGCAGGTGTCCGCCGGATAGCCAGCAGCCCTTTAGAGCGTTGTTTACAAACCGCCCACCTGGTCGCCGATCCCCAGGCTAACGGCCATTTAGAGGTTGCCATCCCACTGGATACATGGCCAGGCCTGATGGAGCTCCAGCCAGGCGAGCCCATCGACTCGATCCGGTCACGTTTTTGCTCTGCCTTTCAGGCCGCCTGGGATATAGCCGGGCATCACGGGCCGATGGCGCTGGTAACCCACGGCGGGCCCATCACTTTCTTACTGGAAGAGATGGGAATGGATGGCGCCCGGCTTAAACAGGCGTACGAGTTCGATCATCACAACCCGCTTCCGCCTGCAGGAACCTGGCAGATCACCCGAGCTGCGCCCAACCAACCCTGGAAAATGGCTTTAGTTTTTATCCCGGCCGACCTGACCTGGCAGTCAAAGGTCATCGAAACCGGATCTATCACCCCTGAATTGATGGATGGAGAAAAACCATGAAAATTAAACAATCTGTTTGTCTTCCGATGGTGATACCAGCCAGTTTCCCCTTGAACAGCACCTTGAAGGCCATCAGTGCGATGGGCTTCGCCGCGGTTGAGATCTGGAAACGCCAGGAAAGTTTCTTCGAGCTGGTCGCTCTCGCACAGAAATATTCATTGGTGATTGCGACCATGACGGGGCATGATAGTATTGCCTCAGGCTTTAACAATCCTGACCAGCACGAACGGATTGAAGCGGAATTGGTACTATCCATAGACCTGGCTGCACGTTGCCACATTCCCGGGTTGATCTGTTTTAGCGGTAACCGCCAGGAAGGGCAAAGTGAAGAAGACGCTATGGCGGCAACTGTTCAAGGGCTGCGTCGCATCGCGCCATACGCCGAGCAAAAAGGAGTCAACCTCAACCTGGAGTTACTCAATTCCAAAATTGATCACCCCGGTTACCAGGCCGACCACTCTGCCTGGGGCATTGAAGTCTGCAAGCAGGTTAACAGCCCACGGGTCAAGCTGCTTTATGATATCTACCACATGCAAATAATGGAAGGCGACGTGATCCGCACGATCCAGCAGTCGATCCAATGGATCGGCCACTTCCACACCGCAGGCGTCCCGGGTCGCCATGACATGGACGATACACAAGAACTGAATTACACCGCCATCTGCCGGGCGATCGCTGCCACACCTTACGCCCTGTACGTGGGACACGAGTTTGTCCCACGGGGCGACGTGATGCAGGCCTTGCAACGAGCTTATACTCTGTGCGACCAGGGTTAACGCCCGCCAGGACACGCCTGCACCACCCGGCTTAAAAACCAGCCGGCGTTTGTCTCCGGGCCATTTCAGGCGGCTTCCGCCAGCAAAGGCTCATCACCGTTATAGCGGCGGAGCTGGGGCCAGCGCCTGGCGATCCAGCCCGTAACCAGGATGCAGCCAATCCCGCCAAGGATGATCGAGGGCTGGATGCCGAAAGCTTGCGCCGCCATGCCGGCTTCGATCTCACCCAATTGCGGTCCCCCCGAAAAGAATATCTGGTTAATGCTGACCATGCGCCCGCGCATGAGGTCAGGCGTTTGCATCTGGCGTACCGTGTTGCGAATGATGGTGCTGACCGAATCGCCCGCGCCGACCAGGATTAACGATGCCAGGGTTAAGGGGAAGCTGCGGGAAAAGCCAAACCAAATTGTCGCCAGGCCAAAGACGCCCACGGCCCCAAGCAACAGCGCCCCTTGCCTGCGAATGGCTGTACGCTGGGATAAGACCAACCCGGCCCCCACTGCTCCGATAGATTGGGCAGCCGAGAGCCAGCCATAACGCACCGGGCCTACCTTCAAGATGTCCCTGGCTACAAAAGGCAGCAAAGTGTTGGCCGATGAGAAAAAAGTCGCGAAGAAGTCCAGCAGCATACTGGACAAAATGATCGGGCGGCGCCAGATAAACCGGATGCCATCCGTAAGCGCCGTGAGGCTGATGGCCCGGCCGGATGGCGCCGCGCTCTGTTGAGGCACAGAGCCCATCAGGATAAGCGCAACCAGGACGGCGCCAAAAGAAATAGCATTGATCAGGTAAACCGCTTGTAGGCCCATGTAACCGATGACCAGGCCGCTCAAAGCCGGCCCAAGGATGGCGCCCAGGTCGAGAGCGATAGATTGCATACTAAATGCACTGGGGAGCACCTCAGGCGGCACCAGGTTCGGCACCAGGGCCTGGCGCGCGGGCAGGTCAAAAGACGTCGCCACAGCCTGGATAGCCGTCAACAAGTAAATATGCCACACCTGGATCTGCCCGGTATAGGTCAGCCATGCCAGCACCAGCGCCACCAGGGCCATGGAGGTCTGCGTGGTAGCCATGATGGCGCGGCGGTTGAACAGGTCTGCCACCAGCCCGGATACCAGGGAAAAAATTAAAATAGGGAGAAAACGCACTGCGCCGATCCCGCTGACTACAATCGGCAAGTTCGAAAGCAGGCGGATATGCCAGAGCAAAGCCCAAACCTGCATCTGAGAACCGGCCACTGAAATCATCAAGCCGGCCCACAACAAAGTAAACTTGCGGTATTTTAACGCTGGAGGTATCTGGAGCGACATACGCGGGATCAGGTCCCCCAATCCCGTAAATATAGAAAATCGTACCCTACGGTGCGGTTGGTCAGCTTGGCGATGGGAGGTAAGATGCGCTTGAACTGGTTGCGGCGCACTTTTTCTACCACTTTTTCCACAAAAGATTCAGGAAAGCCGGCTTCAATGCAATCTGCCGGGCTGTAACGCTGATCAACAAGCAGGTATAACAGCTTGTCCACCTCGGCATAGGTGAAACCCAGCTCCCCCTCATCCGTCTGGCCTTGCCAGAGGTCTGCCGTGGGTGGTTTTTGCACGATCACATCGGGGATACCCAGGGCAGCAGACAACTGGCGCACCTGGGTTTTATACAGGTCGCCCAGAGGATTAATCGCGCAGGCCGAATCCCCATACAGGGTGGTATACCCCAGGAGAATCTCGGTTTTGTTGCCTGTGCCAACTGCCAGGCCATGGAAAGCCTCCGACTGGTCGTACAACACGATCATCCGGGCGCGCGCCATGATATTGCCCCGCCGCATAGAATTCATGTCAGGGAAGCGCTTCAGCAATGGATCGACCATGTCGCTGATCTCAAAGGTGAGGGACTGCACCCCGGTGGCGTCGATGACCATCTGGGCGTGATCCAACGAATCAGGCGATGACGTGCGGTAGGGTAACCGGAGGGCCAGCACATTCTCGGGGCCCAGCGCTTTAGCGGCCAGGAAACAGGAGAGGGCCGAATCGATCCCACCCGAAAGATTGATCACCGCCTTCTTGTACGGGGTTCGAGTGATTTCAGTGGCAATAAACCCGGTTAATATCTGGGTGGCCAGGGCCGTGTTTATGGTTAAATCGACCGCCTTTTTTCCCATCATATACGCGTTCCCTTATTATTCTTTAACGTCCATGATGCGCGTCAGCTCGCGCAGCACCACGCTGGTGCGCTCATCGCGCAACAGGGGAAGGCGCGCCCGTGTACGGTGGAGCTGATTCAGGTCAATCTCCGCCACGGCCAGCGCCTCTTCATCATAAGGCCCCTGGACAATCAACTCGCCATTGGGATCAAAGATCGTCGCACCACCCCAAAAATGCAGGCCATCTTCGAAACCCACCCGGTTAGCATGGGCCACAAACGAAGTGAACAGGCTGGCGTAAGCCCGGTTGATGCGCTCGACCCAACGGGCCGATTCCAATTGGGGACTGATTCCCAGCCCGCGCCCGGGAGAAGCCGAGCTGAAGAGGAACAGGTCAGCGCCATCCAGCCATAGCAGGTAGGGTGGTGAGGCATGCCAGAAATCCTCACAGATCAACATACCCACCCGGCCGAAACGGGTATCAAAGGCCTGCACAGAGTCTCCCCAGGCAAAAAAACGCCCTTCATCAAACAGGCCATAGGTGGGCAGATACACCTTGTGGTGCACATGGATCACCTCCCCCTTGGAGAGGTAAGCTGCCGAGATAAAAAACCGGTGCCGGTGGTCTTCATCCACAAAGCCTACCACCAGGTCCAGGGATTGGCTGGCTTCGAGGAGGGGCTTGAACACCGGATCCTCTACACGGGGCGAGTGAGAAACCGTCGGCGCCAGGTCCTGGAGTACGTAACCGGTCAGCGATAGCTCTGGAAACACCAGCAGGTCGGCGCCCTGGCTATGGGCTTCCTTGATTCGATCGAGGTGCTTATCCAAATTGGTGGCCACGTCCCCCAGGTGGGTATTCAATTGAGCCAGTGCAATCGTGATCTTCATTTTTTCATTCTATGCCTTGTGCGTAACCTGTGGTTGGCTGCTGATGCCTTTTCGAGGCCAGAAAACAACCAGTGTAAACAATAAAAATACAACGCTGAAAAAGATACCGGCCAGGATGTCCCAGCGCCAGCCAAACGCCATGGGAACCGGATCGATCCGCAGGCATGCCACAGCCAGGGTAAGCGCGGACGTTCCCAGGTAAGCCAGGCTGGCCGCCTGGCCTGGCCGTTTGAGCCAGGGGCGAAGACGGTCGATCAGCCAGAAAATAACCAGGGTGAGCAGTGCACTCCCGATCTGCAAAGGGAACCGCATGGCCCAGGTTCCCCATTCATCCGGCGCCGGCATCCCCCACCAGGCCTGGGGGGCGGCTGGCCCATAGGCTACACCGGTCAGCCAACACCCCAGCCAGATTCCAACCAGCAGCGGCGGCAGAAGCGGCAACAGGCTATCCGCCAGCTCTCCCAGGGATGATCGGGCAAGCCCGGCCGCCAACGCCAGGCTAAGGCCAAAACCGGCCAGGGCGCCTGGCCAGGACAGCCCGCCCTGCCAGAGGAGGATGGTGGCCAGCCAGTGGATCTGATAAAAGCCAGGATGCGTCAGGATAAAAGCAGCCCGCGCACCCAGCAAAGCGCCCAACAAAACCAACAGGCCAGCGTCCAGCACCCTGAAGACCCGCTCCTTTGGCGTTCGCCAGGCCACCCACGCCATCCCTAATCCAGCGCCCAAACCTGTGCACCACGTAAAAACACTGATCACCAGACCAATTTTACCTGATTTTAGGAGGATACCTGGCTTATCCGGCCTCGTATTTATTTTTGCTATAAAATCTCAGTTCTTAAAACGTCATTGAATGTATAATCATTAGTAACTGGTAAATGCTCTCCTGGGCGGCAGTCGGTCAGAATGGAGTTTCCCTATGAATCTTTTAGCCGATCCGAACGTCACGTATGTGGTCCTGGTAGCAGGTTTTTTGCTGGCGATCCTGGCTCTCTTTGCCCCAGGGACGGGCGTGATCGAGCTCGGCGCTCTATTTGCGCTGGTCGTCGCCGGTTATGGCATTTACCACCTGCCCATCAACTATTGGGCCCTGGCCATCCTCATTGTAGGCGTGTTTCCTTTCCTGGTGGCCGTCCGGAAATCAGGGCGTTGGTACTATTTAGCGATCTCCCTGGCGGCGTTAATCATCGGTTCAGCCTATTTATTCAATTCAGGCACGTGGTGGCAGCCGGCCGTTAACCCAGCGATCGCCATTGTCGTATCCGTGCTGGCCGGGCTCTTGATGTGGATCGTGGCTTACCGCGGGCTCGAAGCCTTACGCCGCAAACCCCGGTTCGAGACGCGCATGGAAAGCCTGGTAGGCGCCACCGGCGAGGCCAAAACCACGATCCACGAGGAAGGCTCTGTTTATGTGGGTGGTGAGCTATGGAGCGCCCATAGCAACCAGGAGATTCCGGCCAAGGCCCGGGTGCGCGTGATAAGCCGCGATGGCTTTGTTCTCGAGGTTGAAGAAATCCGGTAACCGTCTGGCCATCCCTGCTAAACTGGGGAGTGCCGGCTCAGGATAAACAGCTGTCCGGCCGGATTAAAAAATTTGTTGTTTCTCATTCTAGTTCAAGAAGGAGTCAAGCTCATGGACAATTATGTTGTAGTCCTGTGTCTGATCGGAGTCGTCGTTATTGGCGTGATCATCTTCCTGGTCAACGCCGTCAAGATCGTCCCTGAATACCGGCGCCTGGTGGTTTTCCGGCTCGGACGCTGCATCGGGAATAAGGGGCCTGGCCTGGTCCTGCTGATCCCCTTTGTGGATCGCCCGGTAACGGTTGACCTGCGTGAGCAGTTGCGCGAGATACCCCACCAGACCTCCATCACCAAGGATAACGCCCCCATCTCCATCGATTTCCTGTGGTACTACAAGATTCTCTCTCCTGAAGACAGCGTCTTGCAGGTAGGGAATTTCGAAACCGCCGCGCAGGGTATAGCCACTACCACGCTGCGCTCGGTGATCGGCGGGATCGTGTTGGACAGCGTTCTGTCAGAACGTGAGCACATCAACGATATGCTGCGCACCCGCCTGGATGAGGTGACCGAGCGCTGGGGGGTTAAAGTGACCACTGTGGAAATCCGTGAGATCATCCCACCTCGCGAAGTTCAGGATGCCATGAACCGCCAGCTGACGGCTGAACGCACCCGCCGCGCCGTGGTGACCGAATCGGAAGGCGCCCAGGCAGCCGCGATTAACGTGGCGACTGGTGACCGGCAGGCGGCCATCCTGCGCGCCGAGGGCGATAAACAATCCAATATCCTGCGCGCCGAGGGCGATAAACAGGCCCAGCTGCTACGCGCCGAGGGCTTCTCCAGCGCGTTAGACCGCATTAACACGTCCGCCGTCACCTTCGACCCCCGCACGCTCACCCTGCAGTACTTTGAAACCCTCAAGACCTTAGGCACCAGCCCGGCCACGAAATACATCTTCCCAATGGAATTCACCGGCCTGCTGACCGACTTCTTGCAGAGACGGCAAGGCTAGTGTCCGAAGCGGTAACTTACCAGGTCATGCCAGCCAACTGGCATGACCTGAATGCCTTGAGGCAAATCGAAAAGGCTTGTTTTCCACAGGATGCGTGGCCCTTATGGGACCTGATCGCTGTGCTGACCTTGCCAGGTGTGGTGCGACTGAAAGCCGTCATCGGCGAAGAGATGGTCGGGTTCGTGGGCGGCGACGCCCGCCCGGCCGAGCGCGTCGGCTGGATTACCACCCTGGGTGTGCTGCCCACTTACCAGCGAAGAGGCATCGCCACCTGCTTGCTGGCGGCATGTGAGGCTGAAATGGACCTCCCTTGCGTCAAGCTGACCGTCAGGCGCTCCAACCTGGGAGCCATCTATCTTTACCAGAAAGAGGGATACCGCCAAACCAGCATCTGGCCTGGCTATTATCCAGGTGGCGAGGATGGACTGGTTTTTGAAAAATGGCGTTGACTTTCTCTTTGACTCGTACTATACTCAAATATAGGAGAATATATTTCCCTTATGCGAGTATACCCTCTCATAGGTTTGGCTATCAGCCCATAGACACGCGGAACGTTTTCGCGTGTCTTTTATTATCTATCCTCGAAAGGAGAAATGTACCATGGATTATGGAATGATCGGTAAGATTGAAAAGGCCAAGCGGTATGCCCAGGAACGTAACCGCGTCCATTTTGAAACCTTTACCGTGACGATCGACGGCGATAATAATGCTCATACCATCCAATTCAAGGATGGCGAATGGCAATGCAATTGCGATTTCTTTCATTCACGCGGCCGTTGCAGCCATACCATGGCTCTCGAGATGATCCTCGAAGGGATGATTGCTTCACCCGTGGTGGAAGGGAAATAAACTTTTCTCGAGATCGACTAAGAAAATCAAAAGGGATCCTCTTCAGGATCCCTTTTTTATTTTAAACGAGATGTGGAAGCACGATATGGAATGAGCCAACCTCTGGGGGTCACGGCGATCACAACAGGCTGGGAGGATCGATTTCCACCCGCCAGCCGTCAGGCACCCCCCGGCGCAACAAAGAGGCCGGATTCGGACTACGGATGATGATTTGCCAGCGATAATAGCCCTCCTGGCGCGAGAAAAAGCAAGGGGCCGGGCCAATTAATTCAGTCGAGCCGCGTTCCTCATCCCGAATACGGGCCAGGAGCAGCTCAGCCAGTCGCTCGGCGGCCGCGCGGGCCTGTTCCTCATGCGCATGGCGATACTCCAGGCGCGCCAGGTGGTAGAAGGGCGGGTAGCCCAGCTCACGCCGGTAGGCCAGCTCGCGGGTATAAAAGGCGGCATAATCTTGCCGGGAGGCTGCCTGGATGGGATAAGCCTCTGGCTGGTAGGTCTGAAAGATCGCCTCGCCGCCCAGGTCGCTGCGCCCGGCCCGCCCGGCTACCTGGGTCAGTACCTGGAAGACGCGTTCTGCGGCGCGGTAATCGGGCAGGTTCAATCCGACATCCGCCATGACCACCCCCACCAGCGTCACCAGGGGTAGATCCAACCCCTTAGCCAGCATCTGGGTTCCCACCAGAATATCGGCCCGGTGAGCCACAAAATGGCTCATAATCAGGCTGTGTGCGTCTTTCTGGCGGGTCGTCTCGGCGTCCCAGCGTAGGGTACGCGCCTGGGGGAATAACGCCTGCACCTCGCGTTCTACCTTTTCGGTGCCGGTGCCAAACTGGCGAATCTGGCGGCTGCCACAGTGCGGGCATTTGTCCGGGAGCTGGCGCTGATATCCACAGGTGTGGCAAATCAGCCCAGACCGGGGTTCGTGGTAGATCAGGGGACGGTCGCAGCGCGGACAGCGCAGGGCATAGCCACAATCACGGCAGAACACATACGTGGCTGTGCCGCGCCGGTTGAGGAAGAGGATCGCCTGCTGCTCCGCCTCCAGCACCCGCCTCAATCCGGCCTGGAGCTTGAGGCTGAAGATGGAACGATTGCCCGCCTGTAATTCCTGGCGCATGTCCACCACCGTGACCTGCGGTAACCCCTGGATAACCGCCTCACCCGGCGCTTCCTGCAGCGATGGGGCTGCACTTGCGAGCGGGTCGGAGGCAGGCCGGCGCGTCTGCAAGCGCTCAGGCAGGATCAGGCGCTGCCAGCGTCCCTGCTCGGCCTGGTAGGTCTGGGTCACATCCGGGGTCGCCGATCCCAACAAAACAATCGCCCCGGCCAACCGCGCGTAAGCCACCGCCGCGCTGACCGCGTGGTAGTAAGGTGGGTGATCCCCCTGATAATAGGCCTCATCGTGGCATTCGTCCACGACCACTAAGCCCAGTTTCGGCAAAGGTGCAAACAGAGCGCTGCGCGGGCCAAGAATGACCGGCAGGAGTCCACCGCGAGCCCTGCGCCAGGTGTCATATCGCTCACCGGCGGATAAGCGCGAATGCATCAAGCCCACCTGGCCGGGGAAACGGCCCATGAAACGTCGCAAGGTTTGTGGGGTAAGTGAAATTTCTGGTACGAGGATAATCGCCTGGCGTCCGCTGGCCAGCGTTTCGGCCACCGCCCGCAGGTAAAGCTCCGTTTTCCCAGAACCGGTCACGCCATGCAACAAGAGGGGAAGGTGTGGCCGGTCCGGATTGGGCGACGATTGGAGTGCAGCCTGGATAACTTTCCACGCCTGCTGTTGTTGGGGCGCCAGGTTCGGGATGGCGTCTGGATAGACTTCCATATTTTCCAAAGGATCGCGCCAGACCTCCGTCTCGCCCAGGATAATCAGCCCCATTTCCGCCAGGCGGGTCAAATCCTCCGGCTTACCACCGCTGTTGGCCAGCACCCAGGGAATCTCAACCGGCACCGCCTCGCTCATCAAGAAGCGCAGGATAGCCTGGCGCCGAGAGGCTACATCCGCATTGCGCCCCAACGCACTGAGCTGAGCTTCCATCTCGGCCGGAGATTGAGCAAGCTGGGCTGTGCGGATGACTTTGGGACGCACGGCCGGGGGTTGCAGGCGATTCGAGGTTTGAACCAACCCGCGCCGCGCCAGGCGAGGTACGGCCGGCCGCCACGCCTGGCGGGGAAAGGCGGCGTCCAATTGACCGGCCCTCAGCTCACCCCGCCGGCGCACCAGGGCCAGTAACCGGACAGCCATGGCATTCCCCACCCGATCCTCGTTCAGAAGGCTGGCTTCTATCTTTTCCGCCCCTTCCGGCTCAAGTGGAGACAGCACCCATTCGGCGTGCTGGCTCAGGCCAGGCGGAAGCATCAACTCCAGGCAGGCGGCCAACGGCGCCAGGTTTTGTTCTGAGAGCCACTTTGCCAGCTCGATCTGCGCCGGGGTTACCACGGGCAAGGGGTCGAGAAGATCCTGCACCGGCCGGGTCTCCGCGACGCTGGGCTGGCTGGCGCAGCTTAGCACCACGCCCTGGACTACCTGGCTGCCAAATGGCACTACGACCAGGCTGCCCGCCACCAGCCTGCCCTCAAGGGCTTGTGGGATATGGTAATCAAAAACCCCACTCACCTGCGGGACGTTAACTGCTACCTGAACATAGGCGGTCATGGTTTACTGATGATGACCAATGCCCTGGCGCTGTAGGTGGATACCAGGGCGCCCGGTGGGACGTGGTGTAAGAAATAAGCTTCAAGAGATTGTGCCAGCCGGCTGGGCCCCACCACCCGGTTATACGGGTCCACCTCAAAAAAAGGCAGGGCCTGCGCTGCCAGGTATGCCACGCTGGAGATATCATTTTGCACCTGGTGCCACGAAGCCGGATCAACCATGACGGCTTGATCGGCCAGCAAGATTACCTGAGGTGGCAGGACAGCCAGGTCATTTTGAAAATCCGCCAGCAAGACGTCTGGATACAGCTTAACCCGTTGTGCATACGGCAAATTAATGTCTCGGTGAAATCCGATGGGATCGAAGCTATCCCGGTAAGATATCTGGCGCACTGAGATATACCGGTTGCCCCCGGCCGGGATGTCAGAAATATTCACATCCTGGCCATCGGCTCCCCCCAGGATCAGGCGCATAGAGACCGGGCCGCCCCCAAAATCATGGGATACAGCGAGATAATAGACCGTAACGGGCCGATCCATGATGGTGTAAGTAGCCCAATGAATCGCGCGATCCATGAGCTGAAATGCCAGCGTAGCCGAGAGATACCTGGTCTGGCCATGCACGTCTTGGGCATAATAACTCATCTGAGCATAAGACCAGTTGACGCGTTGCCCGGAGGCGTCCACGTAATAGAACAACTGAGCCGGGTCGGAAGGCGCTGGCGTCCCGGTTGGGGTGGGGGTAATGGAAGGCAGCGGTGTTTCGGTCACCGTTGGGGTCATGGTGGATGTCAGCGTTGGTGTGGGCAAAAAGGTATTCGTGGCGGTAGGGGTCAAGGTTGAAGTAATGGTGCTGGTGGCCGTCACGGTGGGGGTGAGGGTCTCGGTGGCAGCGACGATAGCGGTTGAGGTGGGCGTAGGGGTTGGCCGGGGGCCGCAGGCAGCCAACAGCCCC
>JAJYIW010000002.1 GCA_021789855.1 Chloroflexota bacterium
ATCCCGCCAGGGCAGAAGGTCGGGTAGGTAGATAACCCGCCGCAGAAGTCCAGCGGGAAAGAAAGTTGCTATCTACCAGAAACTCAGCCAGTTGAGTGCTCAGGTCTCGCTGGCCTGGCTGAGGGCTCACCAGCGCCCATTCCCACCCCGTTGCCAGGGTAAAGGGTGTCTTGGACAAAGAGAAGAGTGGCAAAATAGCCCCGTCAGGGGGAAGCACTGATAAATAACGGGACGTCCAGGTAACCACCCAGTTGACCCGTTTATCCTGGAACACCTGCCAGGCTTGAGCGTCGGTCGAATATTGCGTCAGCCAGTACGGGAATACCCCTTCCTTAGCGCCAGATGCATATATTTTTAACACCGATGCGAATGCATCGGCGTTCAAGGTGGGGCGTTGTTGGCTATCTTCAATCGGAGCACCGGTGCTCTCGTAAAGGGCAAGGGTCAGGGTGGATTGAGGGTCACTGGCGGGAAAAGACAGTGCGCCATTTTCGTGCAATTGGATTAACCCATTCCAATCCACTGGCGGTTTAGGGTTAAGCGAGGGGCGGTAAACCAGGATCATAGCGTCGCCGGCGAAGGGCAATCCATACGGGCTCCCCTGGAGGTAGGCCATCTGCCGGGCATAGTTATACCAATCGGGATTATCAGATGCGATGACTTTACCATCAAATGGATAGAGCAAGCCTTTCAGCGTGGCGGTTTCCAGGTCAGAGCGTGATAGGGCTACGAGATTAGGCAGCGCAGCCGGCGCAGCAGCGCTGGTTGCAGACAGGGCATCCAGGAGCCCCCCCGGGCCTGAAGTCGCTTTAATCCGTACCACAATTTTTATTCCCCCATGGGCGTCTGAAAAAGCCTTCAACCGGTCTTTCAAAAGTCCCGCCGCAAGGTTATTACCATCCGGATCGAATTGTGGCGGCAACCAGAGGGTTAAAGGGGGCGGCGCAGGAGTGACTGACAGGCTGGTAGGGGTATTCCCTGGCGTCAGCGTCTTGTTTTGAGGGGGCGCAGGGGTTATGAAGGTCGGGGTCACCCCTACGGGCGAAGTCTTTTGCGCGGTAGACCAGAAAGGCAAATGCGTGAAGGTATCGCAACCGGGCAAGGCAGCAACCATAGCCAGGATCGCCAGGGCTACTGTGATGAAGACAGCAGCGTGTTTCTTTCTGACGTTTACCTGAGCGGGCGTGCCATATCTCATATTATTCCAGGTGGAAAGGCTGGCTGACCAGGCCAACTAACAGGTGCACCGCATGGATCACATCCTGGTAATCTACCATTTCGGAGGGCGAATGGATATACCGGCATGGGATGGAGACGCAGCTTGCCGGAACCCCCGCCCGGGTGAGCTGGATCGCTCGCCCATCCGTCCCACCTGCTTCAAGGACCTCAAGCTGGTAGGGCAGCCCCAGCTTTTCAGCGGTGGCTACCATCCATCGCACCAGGCGTGGATCGGAAATAAAACTCGAATCGCGCACTTTAATCGTGGGGCCTTTACCCAGGCTCACTTCCATTTTAATACCTTTAGGGGTATCGCCAGTAGCCGTCACATCAACCGCCAGGCCCAGTTCCGGATCCACACCAAAAGCGGCGGCTGTGGCCCCGCGCAAGCCCACCTCCTCCTGGGTGCTGAACACAAAATAGAGCTCATTAGGCGTCTGTTTTACCTGTTTCAAGGTTTCCACCAAAACCGCTGCACTGATACGGTTATCCATCGACTTGGCCACCAGGCGATCGCCCAGGTCAAGGAACGGGCGGTCAAAACCAGCCGTATCGCCCACCCTGATAGCGCAATCCGCTTTGCTTTTCGCGCCTACATCGATGTACAAATTTTCAATAGCCGGGTATTTTTCAGGCGTATCACTTTTTTCCGCGTAAATCACCCCATGAATGCCGTTCATAAAGATCACCCGCCCGCCAATGCAGGTGCGCGGGTGAACGCCTCCAATGGTGATAAAGCGGACAAAACCGTTATCATCAATATGGGTTGCCATCACCCCAATCTCGTCCATGTGGGCCGATAACATCACTTTCATGCCGCCAGCCTGCTTCAGCCCTTTGCGGGCAATCAGGTTTCCAAGCGCGTCCACTTTTAACTCGTCCACGAAGGGAGCAATTTCAGCGCGGATAACTTCTCGGATGACCTGCTCAGAGCCGGAAGGGCCGGGCGTCTCGACCAATGTTTTGATAAAAGATTTCATCATGACCTCATCAACTATCGGCTAGGTTTATTGTCTGGGTTCAACTAAGATCGAAGCAGGTAATCGCTTCAGCGCCGCATGAAGCAGGGCCAGAGTATTTTTCCAATCCTCAAGCCTGGCAACGCTGCTATTGGTGTGGGTATAACGGCACGGCATAGAAATAGACAGGCTGGGGATGCCGGCTCTTTGCTTGTGGATAACGCCAGCATCGGTTCCGCCACCGCCTGGTTGCCGGAACTGGTAAGGGATGCCTTCCGCCTCAGCAGATGCAATCACATGCCGGACTAACCGCGGATCAGAAAGCGTGCTGGAGTCGGCCAGGTAGATAGCTGGGCCGGCGCCGAGGTGGGTATTGTAAGCCGTGTTTTCAGCGCCATCCCATGCCGGCAAATCATTCGCCGGGGTCGAGTCGACGGCGATGGCCAGGTCGGGGTTCAATGCATACGCAGCCACCCGGGCGCCTCTCGCTCCAATTTCTTCCTGGACGGTAAAAGCAGCCAGGAGATCGATGTTATCCGGGGCGTGCTTGAATAGCTCAATTAAGGTGGCCACCCCCTGGCGATTGTCCAGGGCTTTTGCGAAGATGCTGGGGCCTGCCTGTGCAAAGCGAGAAGCAAACGTACCGCGATCCCCAATCTTGGCCTTGCTGCTCCCTTCAGGACCTAAGTCAATCCGTAAGGCATCCAGCGGGATGCCATACTTACGCTCTTCACGTGTGGTCAGGTGAATGGGTTTAGCCCCGATCACCCCTGGAATATGATCTTTGCCAACCAGGATAGCCTTGCCGGGCAATTGCCGTACGTCGATCCCGCCAACCTTTTCGAACCTGAACAGGCCATTTTCTTCATCCTCAGACAGGATGAAACCGACTTCATCCATGTGGGCTGATACCATCACCCGGAGGCGATTTTCGCCTGTCCCTTCCCGAATAGCCAGGACGTTGCCCAATAAGTCGACCTTTACCGAATGAGCGACTGACTTAATCTGGTCGAGAACGATCTTTCGAACCTCGCCTTCATCCCCTGAAACGCCGAGCGCGTTGCAAAGGCTCTCTAAAAGTTCAATCTGTTCACGTCCAAACTCTGGCAATAATCGAGTCGAATCAAGTGGATTGCTCATGCTTTATTCTTCCCAGGAAATCTTCCCGATCGTATCGGGTTCCAATTGCGCGATAAACTCGGCGATTAAACGCCCGGTGCGTTCAATGTCTTTGATAGAGACGACCTCTACCGGCGTGTGCATGTATCGCAAGGGGATGCCCAGGATCACGCAGGGTACCCCCTCCGCCACCACCTGGATTCCCATCGCATCGGTACCCGACATATGGGGCGAAACCTCGGTATACGTGAGGATTTCGTATTTTTCAGCCACTTCTTTCATCATCTTGTACAGGGCAGGATGGCCATTAGGCCCAAGGACCATCACCACACCTTTGCCCAGAGGGTAGGTCTGGTAATCGCTCACCCCTGGCCCTCGGCCAAAGGTCACATCGACTACAATCGCCAGGTCAGGGCGAATTTCAAAAGGAGAGGTCAGCGCGCCTCCCAGGGTTTCCTCTTCCTGAACGGAAGCGACCGCCCAGACATCCCAGGCATGGTTGCGGCGTTGCAGCGCCTCCAGGGCGACCGTGGTCGCTGCGACCGCGGCGCGGTCATCCAGGGTATGGCCGCAAATGGCCCGGCCAGTCAGTTCAAACGGCGCCTGGGCAAACGACACCCGATCCCCCACGTGAACCAGGTCAGCCACGTGTGCAGGCTCCAGCCCGGTATCCACCCACAGGTACTCCATGGGCACAGGATCATCCCTGTAGGCTGCCGGGAGCAGGCGAGCCGGCGGCTGAACCAAAATGCCGGGCAGGGCTACTCGCCCATGAACAGTGACCGGCTGACCGGGTAAAATGCGTGGATCGACCCCTCCCACTTGAGTAACCCGGAGAAACCCATCGACATGGCCCGTGACCATCATCCCAATGGCATCCATGTGGGTGGAGATCATTACCCTGGGACGCGGCGAAGGCGCCGCGCCATAACGCAGGCCATGCAGGCTTCCCAGCCGGCTCAGGCTGAGCTGGTTGACCAGCGGCTTCCAGGCCTCCCGGATTAATTCCTGTACCGGCGTCTCATCGCCTGAAAGGCCCGAGACAGATAAGATAGATTTGAGAAAAGGCAGTAGTTCGGTCATTGACTTAATGTCCAGTGGAAGGGGCCAGGCCAGTTGGAGTCTCCGTGGTTGCCACGGAATTAACCACGGGAGCCAGGGGCGAGGCTGTGCCAGTCGCCGCAGGCAAGGTGTGTGTAGGCGTCAACGTATGCGGAATAGGGGTGTCACTCGGAATGGGGGTATCACTCGGAATAGGAGTGTCCGTTGGCGTTATGGGTGTGCGAGTGGGCGTATCGCTGGGGGTTACGGTTGCTGTCGGAGGAATGGTCGTATTCGTCCGGGTCGCAGTGGGCGTCAGGGTAGAAGTGGGGGTTAACGTATCTGTCACCGTGGGCGTATTTTCGGGTGTCAAGGTGATGGTGGGTGTCTCGGTCGGCGTAAGGGAGGGGAATGGCGTCAATGAGACATACGGGGTCAGCGTATCCGTCGGGACCTGGCTGACGGTTAAGGTCAGGGTAGGGGTACCAGTAGTAGCCGCCTGCGCACTGGGCCCGTACTTATACACCACCAGTCCAAGGCAATAACAAGGAAGTGTTGCTACCATAATTAACAATAGGATTAATCGCGTTCTAGCCCGGCCGGTGGCTTTACTCAGCATAAACATCCTGCTTGATGGGATCTGGCTTCACAACAGGTATCTTATCACTCTTATCACAGGTGTGGCAAGGAAATATTCCGGTTCTTTAGGAAGTGCGGTTGAGGCGACGATTTCAGGCTCATCTTGAGAGGCCTGAAAATCACGGGGAGCCGATCGAGGGCGTAACCGGACCATTTGTGGTAAAAATAGGGGCATGCATTGGATCTACCTGTCACCTCACCTGGATGATGTTGCCCTGTCCTGCGGCGGGCTGGTTTGGGAACAGTCCCGCTCGGGCGATAAGGTTGAAATCTGGACTGTCTGCGGCGGCGAACCGCCTGACACACCCCTATCGCCCTTCGCCCAGTCATTACACGACCGCTGGCGAACCGGCCCTGATGCCGTGAAAGACCGGCGCCAGGAAGACAGGCTGTCCACCCAGGCACTGGGCGCCTCCTATCGCCATTTAGACTGGCCCGATTGCATCTATCGTTTTCACCCGGAAAGTGGACTCCCCGTGATCCAGGGGGAGTATGACCTGTTCCATGCCCGGCCCGAAGACACGGCCATTCACGACCTGACAGAAACGTTACGCCGTACCCTCCCAAAACGGGTGCGCCTGGTCAGCCCGATGGCGCTCGGCGATCACATCGATCATCATCTGACCCGAATGGCAGCCGAGCGGCTTGGCGTACCCCTGCTTTACTACCCGGATTATCCTTATATCCTCCACCTTCCCCGCGTTCTTGAAAAGATGGAATTATCCAACCTCAGAAGAAGGATAGTTAACCATGAACCGCCCCCCGGTGGCGAGGTAGTTGAGCAGTGGGCAAGAGGAAAGTGGAGCCGCATGGAACGCGCTATTTCCGAAGAAGGACTCCTTGCCTGGCAAAAATCGATAGCTGCACACCATTCGCAAATCAGCACATTCTGGGCGGGGCTGCCAGATATGGAAATGGCCATCCGCAACTTCTGGGCTGGCGGCGGTGGGCGGTTATGGCGGATTAAAATAACTTAAAAATCTTGCTTAAGCGTCAAATATATGTTATGATAAGGCCAATAAGGTGGACAGGAGGGATAAAATCTTCTTGTCACCGGGCGTAATTCATAAAATTGCTCCAAGTTGGAGTAGTTTTTTTAACCATGTTTTTGGGTTTATTAACACCCAACCAGAAAGTATAAGGATTATCAATGACCACCTCATTCCTTACGCGTGAAGGCTACCAAAAGCTCCAAGAAGAACTGGATTTTCTTCGCACGACCAAGCGGCTGGAGATCGCCAACCGGCTGCACGAAGCCATGGAGGGTGGAGAATTGATCGAAAACGCAGAGTACGAAGCGGCCAAAAACGAACAGGCGTTTGTTGAAGGCCGGATCAAAGAACTCGAAATTCTCCTGGCTACAGCCCGAGTCATTGCGGACACCGAACGAGCCGACACGGTACAGGTTGGATCAAAGGTAACGATCCAGGAAGAAGGCGGCTCGCCCGAAATTTATACGATTGTTGGCGCAGCCGAAGCCAATCCACGCGCCGGGCGTATTTCCAATGAGTCGCCATTGGGCAAAGCACTCCTGAACCGCCATACCGGCGAGCACGCCCAGGTAGACGCGCCAGCCGGCGTCTTTTCGGTGGTCATTCTCAAGGTAGAATGACTTGGGGCATCGACATCCGGCCCCGCCCAGTCACGGCTGGACGGGGCTTTTTTAATCAAGCATTGCAGAAAGAGGCCGACTGAACTATGGAAGAAGAACTTTCAAACCTGGAACAAACTCGCCTGGAAAAAGTACACCGCTTACAGGCAGCCGGGATCGACCCCTACCCTGCTCGCTCCAGCGTCACCCATACCACTCTTGAGGCAATTAAGGCTTTTGAGGACACGGAGAGCGCCGCGAAGGACGGGGTTGAACCTGCCCCGGTCGAAGCGACGCTGGCAGGCCGGTTACGCGCTATTCGCCCGATGGGTAAGCTGATCTTCGCTCACATCGAAGATCGCGCCGGCCGTATCCAGCTCTTTTTCAGGGTTAACGATCTGGGGTCTGACCAGATGGATTTCTTCGTCCGGGAATTCGACCTGGGTGACTTTATCCAGGTCAAAGGGACCCTGTTTCGCACCCGCACGGGTGAAATTACTCTGCACGTTCAGGCGTTCAGCCTGCTGGCCAAATCGCTGATCCCATTACCTGCGGCTAAAGATGAGGTTGTGGATGGTAAGGTGATCCGGCACGCCGTGTTAAGCGATCCCGAAACCCGCTTCCGCCAGCGTTACGCTGACCTGGCAGTGAACCCCGAGGTGCGCCAGATCTTCCAGCAACGAGCCGCTGTAGTCAGGGCCCTGCGCCAGTTTTTAGATAACCAGGATTTCCTGGAGGTCGAAACGCCGGTTCTGCAACCCATTTACGGCGGCGCAGCCGCGCGCCCTTTTGTGACCTACCACAACCAGCTTAAACAGGAATTGTATTTACGCATTTCCTTTGAGCTGTATTTAAAGCGTTTGCTGGTCGGCGGATTAGAGCGCGTATATGAAATTGGGCGCGATTTTCGCAATGAAGGCGTCTCTTTCAAGCACAACCCTGAGTTCACCCAGCTCGAATTTTACATGGCTTATACCGATTACCAGGGGATTATGGCCATGACCGAGACCATGCTGGCTTACGTGGCGGACCAGGTCTACGGCCGGCGGATATTTAGCTTCAACGGCCACGAGGTGAACCTGACACCGCCCTGGAAAAGGATCGAGCTGCGGCAGGCGTTAAAAGAGGTTACCGGGATAGATATCTATGCGCATGGCACGACGGAAAGCCTGGCGGACGCCATGGCTGCCAAGGACCTGAAATTTAAACCGGGTACCCCACGAGGTAAATTGATCGATGGGATGATCGGCGATTTCCTGGAGCCCACCCTGATCCAGCCCACTTTCCTTTATGATTACCCGCGAGATATCTCACCCCTGGCGAAGAATAAGCCGGGTGATCCCAGCATTGTCGAGCGGTTCGAAGGGTTCGTGGGCGGCTTTGAGCTGTGCAATGCTTTTTCTGAGCTCAATGATCCGCTCGAACAGAAAGCCCGCTTCCTCGAGCTTGGCCGCGCTTATGCGGCCGATGACGAGGAGCGCCATCCCATGGATGAGGATTATCTGCGCGCCTTAAGCTATGGCATGCCCCCAACCGGCGGTTTCGGAATGGGCATCGACCGGCTGATGATGCTGCTGACCGACCACCACAGCATCCGCGAAGTGATCCTTTTCCCTCACCTGCGGAAAAGCGACGAAGAATAAGCGGCGTGTTACGCTGCCAGTAAAATGGTACCTGGTCAGAAAAGGCTTGGGTAAGGAAGGCGATGGATGAGCAAGCGTTAGTTAATGGGGCTGTAAAAGGCGATCTGGATGCCTTCAATCGCCTGGTTCTTGCCTATCAAGACATGGCCTTTAACCTGGCCTATCGCCTGCTCAATGATGATAACGCAGCCGAAGATGCCGCCCAAAAGGCGTTTATCGCTGCGTACCAGGGATTAAAAAGCTACCGCGGAGGCTCCTTCCGGGCATGGGTGCTGAAGATGGTCACGAACGCCTGCTACGACGAATTACGCCGCCGGAAACGCCACCCTACTACCCCGCTTGAGCCGGTAACGGATGACGATGAATCGGTAGAATCGCCTCGCTGGATGGCAGATGACGGCCCCTCACCGGAAGAATCCGCCGAACGGGCCGAGCTGGAAGAAGTCATCCAACATTGCCTCAGCGATCTTCCCGATGATTTTCGGGCGATCGTGGTTTTAATCGATGTCGAGGGCCTGGACTACGAGCAGGCTGCGGCGATTACCCGCCATCCGCTGGGAACGATTAAAAGCCGGCTGGCGCGGGCGCGCTTACGGTTAAGAAAGTGCCTGGATGGCTACTGGGAACTTTTGCCTTCCATCTTCCGTCTGAATCATGAAGGCACGGCATGAAAGAACAACTTTCAACCCAAGATATTCAGACGCTATCGGCTTACCTGGATGGTAAATTGGCTCCGCGGGAAAAGGCCCATTTCGAGTCACGCCTGGTGCAACAGGCCAGTTTACAGGAAGAACTGGAGGCGATCAAGCAGACCCGGCTGATGCTGCAAAAGACACCGAAGCGCCGGGCGCCGCACAATTTTACCCTTTCGCCGGCCATGGCGCCCCATCGCCCGGCTCAACCGCTCTTCCCCGTTTTTCGCTTTGCCACTGCCCTGGCCGGTGTGTTATTAATCGCGACGTTTGCGGCTCAATTCCTGCTCGGCAGTGAGGCGCCCGTGATGCAAACCGCCGCACCCCTGGCCCTATCGGCTGCCAGCAATAAAGTGGCGAGCACGGAGCCGGCCAGCCTTTACCAGGCTCCTGCGGCTGTGAGCCGGAGCACACCCACTGGCCTGGCCACCACGCCCCTTAGCCCAGGTAGTGGCCTGGGCGGCGGCTCACCCGCATTACCCAAGACATCCACCCAGCTTAACGCAGTAAACCCCCTGGTAGCGGAAACGGCCACTGAAACAGCCCAGCAAAAGAACCAATCCCTGGCAGCCGTGGGAATCGCAAAGACCCCCACTCCATTGGCTCAAAACGGCCAGCCAGCCACGACAAACCAGGCAGAAGGGAGTGGAACGCCTGCCCCAAGCGCCACAGAAATCCCTCCGTCCAACCCACTTCCCCCAGCCGTGAGCGATCATCAAAACACCAGCGGGCCGGTCCTGGGAATCCAGCCTCCCGCGACACCAGAGGTCTCCAGTCCGACATCTGCCCCGATTAAAAGTTCCGCCCCATCTCCGCAATCGTTCTGGACATGGGGCGAAAGCAGCCTGTTATTTATCCTGGTAGGGATGGCGGCTGCAGCAATCTATTTTTACCGCAAAGAAAAGCTCTGATCTACCCGTCTAAAGCCCGGCAGCCTGGCGCAGTATGGCAGCACGATCGGTGTGCTCCCAGGTCAGATCCAGGTCATCCCGGCCGAAATGTCCATAAGCTGCCGTCTGACGGAAGATCGGGCGGCGCAGGTTGAGATCGTGGATGATCGCCCCAGGACGCAGATCAAAAATTTGATGGATCAGATCTGAAATTTTATCGTCCGGAATGACTCCCGTGCCAAACGTTTCCACATTGATGCTCAGAGGCCGGGCAACCCCAATCGCGTACGCAATCTGAATTTCGCAACGTTTCGCCAGGCCCGCAGCGACGACGTTCTTGGCCACCCAACGAGCTGCGTATGCACCGGAACGGTCAACCTTGGTCGGATCTTTCCCGCTGAATGCGCCCCCGCCGTGCCGCCCCATCCCGCCATACGAGTCGACAATAATTTTACGCCCTGTCACCCCCGCGTCACCCATCGGGCCGCCGATAACGAAACGGCCGGTCGGGTTGACAAACACCTTGATGCGGTTATCCACCATTTCCTGCGGCAGGGTTGGGTAAATGACGTGCTCCATTAAAGCTTCAGTAATATCGGCATGGCTGACCTCTGGCGCGTGTTGGGTGCTGACCAGCACGGTATCAATCCGGACCGGTTTGCCATACTGGTATTCCACGGTCACCTGGGTTTTGCCATCCGGACGCAGCCAGGGCAAAGTGCCAGCTTTGCGCACTTCGCTCAAGCGGCGGGCCAGCTTGTGGGCCATGAAGATCGGCATAGGCATCAGGGTCGGGGTTTCATCGCAAGCATAGCCAAACATCATGCCCTGGTCACCCGCGCCGATGGCTTCTATATCCGCATCCGTCATTTGACCTTCCTTGGCCTCCAGGGATTTATCCACACCCATGGCGATATCCCCGGATTGGCGGGCAATGGCCACCTGAACCGCGCAGGAGTTGTAATCGAATCCCTTGGCCCCATCGTCATAGCCGATATCGCGCACCACGTTGCGCACCACCTGGTCAAAATTGATCTGGGCTCGGGTGGTAATTTCGCCGAGGACCATCACAAAACCGGTCTTGGTCGCCGCTTCACAGGCCACCCGTGAATAGGGATCCTGCTCGAGGCAGGCATCCAGCACGCCATCGCTCACCTGGTCACACAACTTGTCCGGGTGGCCCTCGGTCACCGATTCGGAAGTGAACAGGTACTTCGGTGAATCCATAAAAGACGTATTCATATCATCCTCCACTATGTTAAAAAAATTTTGCCCCTGACCGGTAATCAAAGAGGGGCAAAACAACATCGGCTGCCCTCTCATCTCCCAGAACGTCCGTCTGACGGAATTGGCACCTTGGATCTCCCACGCTTGGGTCGATCCGGGTTGCCGAGGTTTCATCGGGCCGGTCCCTCCACCTCTCTGGATAAGAGTGCCGTTAGGGGCTATTCAATTATCTTTTATTATAACACACTTCGTTGCTCTCAAATGATAAAATGGGGTCATGCTTCAGGAAGATTACTTGATGCGCATGATCCGGCTGGCCACCACGGTGTTTGCCCATATCCTGGGATTGAAGCAGATCGGCAGTTACCAGGATGCAATGGCCATCATTGACCAGGCGCTGGAGGTGATCTTTGGGCTCAGCCCAGCCTTGATCAACAGCCTGGATGACGAGAGCCTGACCATACTGCTCACTTCAAAGAATGGCCTGGAAGTGGATAAAGTGCTTATTTTAGCCGGCCTCCTTAAAGAGCGGGGAGATATCTACGCTGCCATCCAGCAACCTGACGATAGCCGCCTTTCTTATGTCCGCGCCATTAATTTCTATCTCGACCTGTTTTTTACCCCCGCTCATATTCCCCCTGAAGTGCTGACCGAAAAAATTGAAGAGCTGTTATTGCTGACGAAAGACCAACCGTTGACCGAGGATTTAAATTATCGGGTTTTCTTCTATTACGACCAGACCAGGCAATACAGCCGAGCCATCCGCCAGCTGGACAGCCTGTTATCCGATGCCAGGCCTGATTGGGAAGTGGTCTCGCAGGCCAGGGCTTTTTATCAACGCCTGTTGGAACTGCCCGACGAAGAGCTGGCTAAGGCTCAAACCAGCCGGGATGCGCTATCAACCCGGCTCAAACAGCTCATTGAGCCGGATCGTCGCGTTTGATTTGGAAAGTATCGAAATCCCTGGCGACCGCCACGTTAGGGAAGACCGCCTGGGCTTCAGCCAGGACATCTTTTTCACGGTAACGGCGAGAAATATGGGTCAGGATCAATTGCCTCACGTTGGCTTGAACGGCCAGCTCAGCCGCCCGCCGCGCCGTCAGGTGGGAAAATTGCTGCGCCATTTCGGCTTCCTCTTCCAGGTAAGTCGCCTCAATCACCAGGGCATCGGCTCCCCTGATTATCTCAACTAAATTTTCGGTGTACCCGACAT
This sequence comes from Chloroflexota bacterium, assembly GCA_021789855.1. Taxonomy (GTDB): domain Bacteria; phylum Chloroflexota; class Anaerolineae; order Anaerolineales; family Anaerolineaceae; genus JAJYIW01. The sequence continues at coordinate 12,233 of JAJYIW010000002.1, forward strand.
CTCCAATATGAACCAGGCGTGTTCCCGCCCGGACCGGCCCCAAAACCTCTTCGGGCTGGATGGTGCGGCCATCGGGCAGCATAGCAGGCAGGCCGGCGACGAGATCGCGCCGCCAGGAGCCTTGTGGAATGCCCAGGGCTTCGGCCTTTTCCGCCAGAAAAGGCCGGCGCGAATGTTCTTCAAAGGTAAAGCCGATGCAATCTGGCCCGCGGTGAACCACCGGAAATGCCGAGACCGTGAAATCTTCGGCCTCGAAGAACGGCCCATTACCGACTTCCTCAAAATAAATGGGCATAGGCGCCGTAGCGCCGCGCAAAACCACTCCATACAACAGATCGCGAATGCGGTCTATCGCCCCTCGGGCGGCATAAATGCGCAATTCATCCATTGCTTCCCAGCGCATATAGGTAGAAAGCAAGCCCGCCAGGCCTAGAATATGGTCAAGATGGCCATGCGTGATTAATATCTGGTTTAATCGTTTGAACCCAATCCCAGATTGCAATATCTGGCGCTGTGTACCTTCGCCGCAATCAATCAGGAAACGATACTCATCATGTTTTAGAACCTGGGCAGAAAGACCGCGCCGGGCAGATGGAGCCGACGCGGAGGTGCCGAGAAAGATGATTTCGAACAATCAAATAATTCCTTTGGGCTCGATTATTTACCCTGGCCCATACCGGCCACCTGGCGCAACACACCCAGGATTCCCAGGCCAAGGGAAACACCCTCCCCCGCCGTGAGGCGTGGTTTTGCATTTTCCTGTTCCGCGCGCTGCACCAGAAGGTAGGCTGCCCCCACGCCTGCCAGGGCCCCCAGGATGCTGCCAATGATTAACGTTTTCAACTTCCAATTATCTTGCATAGAACCCTCTTATATCTTTGATAATGGAATGTTCAGATTCCTTTTTGCGCTTTGGCCAACGCTGCTTGAAACCCTGCCAGATAACCGCGTAGGCTGATGACCGGGCTGGCGATCTGATCGCACCACTGGCGCACCAGGCTGTAAGCATAAACTGCATAAGCCTGAGCCAGGAGCGTGTAAGACGGCACCAATCGCAGCAAGCGCGCCAGGAGATAAACCAGTGCGAACGCGAAAACCAGGATAAAAAAGCAGCCCACGATCACCGGCGCTGATAAGAAAATGAACGAAGTGTCTGCCCACCGGGACAACGTGGTGGTATCAGGCGAAGCCGCGGTGATGATTACACCGGCTAGCAAGGCCAGGATGACCACCATGGTTACCCCCAGAGGGACATAAATTTGCCAGACGGATTGGCGATAGTGCGCTGCCAGGCTGGTATGGGGTGGGCTTTTGAGCTCCACAACAGGCGTCTTATTAACCGGAGATTGGACCATAGCTTTATTTTAGCATGAGTCGCCTGGATTCGGTGATCGTGCTGGCCTGAATCAAGGGCAATTTCATAAAAAGATAGACTGAAGTATACCCCTATCTTAAATAATCATGTATAATGTTAACATTGGTTATTAATTGCTGACACCTGTCGCACCTTTAGTTTATTATATTTTCGGTGCGGCTGCGGTTTTTGGATGAAGGCCATGCCCGGTATGGCCCCACACACGGCCCAGGTGCAGTGTGTGAAATAAAATGGCATTGGTGAGTCATTGCTGGATGTGCCGGACATTAAACTGGCGCAGGTAATTGGTTGGGAGGTCGGTGGATTTTAGCCTGGCTTAAGCAGACTTTAGAGTCTGGGTTTAAGCGCAGGGCCACTTATGAAAGTTGTGGTGAAGGCCCAGGTTCAGGGTCTTTTTGAGGACCAAACAGGGGTGAAACCCTTCGCCACACTCGCCTTGGGAGAGATTAAGGGATTATGAGAAGACCAATCAACTGGCTTCGCCATGGATGTTTTGGGAACGACATGCTATTGATCACCTGAACCCGTCTTCCTGAACAACCGTTTCCGCTGATCGGAAACTCAATTCAGTGAAGATAAAATGAGTCATCCACAGCCGTGGCCGCGCAAGGCAGGCCTACGGCTGTGTTAATTTAACGATGGACCATACGATCACGGCAATCAAAGCGCAAAAACGCAATCCTAACCGGCTGGCCATTTACCTGGATGGCGAGTTTGCCTTTGGGCTGGCCCGGATCGTGGCTGCCTGGTTAACCGTCGGACAGGTGCTGAGCGAGGCGGCGATCACAGAGCTGCAACGCAAGGATAAAGATGAGGCAGCTTACCAGTACGGCCTGACCGTACTCAACTACCGCCCGCGGTCTGTGGCCGAGTTGCGCCAAAAACTGGCCGAAAAAGGCTACACGGAAGCAGTAGCCGGGCTGGTCATCGAGCGAATGCAGCAGAACGGGTTGCTGAATGACCTGTTGTTTGCCCGAACCTGGGCCGAAAATCGATCGGCGTTTCACCCGCGCAGCCGGCGAGCCTTAACCATTGAACTGCGCCGAAAGGGTATTTCGGACAACGAGATTGAGCAGGCGCTGGGGGAGCCAGTGAACGAAGAAGAGTTGGCTTATCAGGCGGCCAGACGCCGGGCATCCAGGCTGGCCGACCTGGAACGAGCGGATTTTCGGAATAAGCTGGGCGCCTTTCTGGGTCGCCGGGGTTTCTCATACGACACGATCGCGCCAGTCATTGACCGCTTATGGAACGAGCTCCATGCTACGGAAAATAGTCGATGAAACAACGCCTTATGATTACAGACGCAACCAAGGATGCAGGTGATTAACTAAAAGCACGAAAAATAAAACAGGATAAGAGGATGAGGAATGGAAAATTTTGTATGGATCTTTTTGATCTTGCTGGGATTAGGAGGAGGTGCACTGGCCGGGTACCAGTATAAACGTTACCTGGACGAGAAATTACGCAAGCAGCAGGAGCTGAAAGCCAACAGCATCGTTCAGGCAGCGCAAGAAACGGCACACCGGATCGAGCTGCAAGCCAAAGATGATGCGCTGAAAGCTCAGCAGGCAGTGGAAGCTGAGAGCGTCCGGAGACACCTAGAGCTGAGCCGGGAGGAAGACCGCCTGCAAAAGCGGCGAGCAGAACTCGATCATCGCCTCGAGCGGCTGGAACAACGCGAACAAATGATTAACAAACGCCAGGGTGCGCTGGATAAACGGGTTAACGACGTTGAAAAGCTTTATACGCAACAGGTGGCCGAACTGCAGCGGGTTGCACAGATGAGTGTAGAAGATGCCCGAAACGTGCTCCTGGAAGATGCGGAAAAGGAAGCCCGCTCCGACATGGCGCGGATTATCCGCCAGATTGAAGCCGAAGCGCGCGAGGAGGGCGAAAGTCGCGCCCGCGTCCTCATTGCCGAGGCCATCCAGCGGGTTGCCTCGGATCACGTCGCTGAGGTGACCACCTCGGTGGTGCCTTTGCCCAATGAAGAGATGAAAGGCCGCATCGTAGGACGCAATGGGCGTAACATCCGCGCGTTTGAACAGGCCGCCGGGGTGGATGTGATTGTCGACGATACCCCCGAGGCCGTCACGGTATCCTGCTTTGACCCGGTGCGCCGCGAGGTGGCCCGGCGATCCCTGGCGCGGTTGATCCTGGATGGGCGCATCCACCCGGCGCACATTGAAAAAATCTTGAACGATGAGCAACGCCAGGTAGAGCGTGACATTGTCGATGCAGGCGAACAGGCCGCTTTTGACGCGGGCGTTGCCGGTTTGCACCCTGAAGTGCTCAAAACGTTGGGCCGGCTTAAATATCGCACATCTTACGGTCAAAACCAACTGGCTCATTCTGTGGAGGTGGCCAAGCTGGCAGCCGTGTTGGCGGCTGAGTTAGGCGCGGATGTCGAAGTTTCCAAAGCCGGCGCCTTATTGCATGACCTGGGCAAAGCCATGGATCACAACACGGAAGGTACCCATGCCATGATCGGGGCTGAATTTGCCAAGCGTTACGGGGTACCGGCGAAAGTGATCAACGTTATTGCTTCCCACCACCACGAGGTGGAACAGGAAAGCGTGGAGGCGGTGATAGCTGAATGCGCTGATGCGATCTCCGGGGCCCGGCCAGGGGCCAGGCGCGAAGACCTGGATCAATATATCAAACGCCTGCGCGCGCTGGAAGATATCGCTAATTCCTACAAGGGCGTTAACCAGAGCTACGCTATCCAGGCCGGACGCGAAGTACGCATCATCGTGCGTCCCGATGAAATCGACGACCTGGCATCGGTCCGCCTGGCCCGCGATATCTCCAAGAAAATAGAGGAGACCATGCAGTACCCCGGCCAGATCAAGGTGACGGTTATCCGCGAGACCCGCGCCGTCGATTACGCCAAATAGCCCCGGTTAAGCTTTGGCGGCCTGGCGCTTACCCGTTTAAAAATGGGTTGCCGCTCCGCTCAAGGCCAACGGTCGTTTCAGGGCCGTGGCCGGGTAACAGGCGGGTGGTGTCCGGCAGGCTGAGCACCTGCGTGTGGATCGAGGCCAGCAGCGTTTGAAAACTGCCGCCGGGCAGGTCCGTGCGGCCCACTGAGGATTGAAAAATAAGATCGCCCACCAGCATCACCCCGCTGGGATGGTGGAAGGCCACGTGACCGGGGGTATGGCCTGGCACATGGCGTACCTCGAGCGTTTCATGGCCCAACGGCAGGTGTTGGCCATGGGTAAAGATTAAATTGGGGCGCGGGCCGGCTTCGAAATTGAAGCCAAACTGGCTCGCGCCGCCTCTTTTTTCCCACAAGGGAAGGTCAGCCGGATGCAGTCCAACCGGCAACCGCCCCTGGTATGCCGCTTCCACTTCGGCAACCCCGGCCAGGTGATCAAAGTGGGCATGGGTCAGCCAGATTTGCTGCAACTCCCAGCCGCGCGCCGCGGCTACCTCGACCGCCGCCTGGCTGCCGAAGGAGGGATCCACCACCACCGCGGTTTTGCTTTCCATGTCAGCCACCAGGTACGTATTGTTTTCCAGAGGGCCTAAAACCAGGCGAACGACTTCCAGCGCCATGCCCAATCCTATAAGATGAGCAGATCGCGTGGGTAATCGGACAGGCTGGCGCTGCCATCCGCTGTGACGACCACGTCGTCTTCGATGCGCACGCCTCCGCGCCCCGGCAGGTATATTCCCGGCTCAACCGTATAGGTCATACCAGGCGCCAGAGGCAGGGTGTTCTCCCCAAACATGTACGGCTCTTCATGACCCTCCAGGCCCAGGCCATGCCCCACGCGATGGGTAAAATAAGCGCCGTAGCCGGCCTGTTCAATGACCGCCCGGGCGGCGCGATCCACCTGGCCGGCGGGCAATCCAGGCCGCCCGGCTGCGCGCCCGGCTGTGTTGGCAGCCAACACCACCCTGGCAATATGGGCCAGCTCGGTCTCAGCCTGCCCGATGGCAAACGTGCGGGTGAGATCCGAGCAGTAACCCTCCAGGCCGGCGCCCCAATCAACGACCAGGAAATCGCCCTCTACCAGCTTGCGATCGGTGGGCAAGGCGTGTGGATTGGCGCTGTTTGGCCCGCCAGCCACAATAGGCGCAAAGGGCATCGAGGGATCGCTGCCAGCCCGAAGCAGTTGCAGGGTCAACTCGGCTGCCACCTCGCGCTCCGTCACCCCGGCATGGATCACGGGCAGGGTTGCCTGCAGCCCGCGTTGCGCCACCTCCACCGCTTTGCGCATGGAGGCAATCTCGGCCGGATCCTTAGCCATGCGCAAGCTGGCCAGGGTAGCCGCTGCCGAGTCGAAACGCGCCTCGGGCGCTCCAGCTTCCAGGTAACGCAGCTCCATCACGCGCAGCGTGTTGGGCTCGACCCCCACCTTCTTACCATTGAGCCCAGCAGCCTCACAGGCCTGCTCGAAGGCGGCACCCCAGGTAGCGGGGTTGTCGGTGTAAATGAATAATTTGAAAGAAACAGGCGAGGCCTTGGCTTTGATCACTTCCAGCTCAGGAAGGATGAGGGCCGGCTCCTGCCCCGGGACAAAGATCATCACGTAGGGCCGCTCGCTCAGGTGAAAGTGCAGCCCGGTCAGGTAAACCAGGCTGGGGCCGGGGTTCAGCACCAGGGCGTCCAGCCCGGCAGCCTGGAGCAGATTGGATAAGCGGGATAGGCGGTCAGCGAGCATACATCCTCCATGGATATGAATAGGCAAAATTATAGTCCGAAGCGATGAAATGTGCCATTCAGTGTGAGATTGACCGCTTGATTCCCGGGGTCTGGTAAGCTGCCAGACGAAACAGGTCACGGGCCAGGAGGTCGCCCGTTGTCCTGCTCCCAGCGATGAATAGCATTCCGAATCCAGGTGATGCGGCTGCCTTGAGGCTGCCTGCGGCTCTCAAACTCGATCAGCCGCTCTGCCGTGGGTCGATCTCCCCCCACCTTGAGTAGCAGGTTATCGAACAACTCAGCCTGATCAACCGCCGCCCCAAACAGCTCATCCACCGCGTAGGGCCGCCGGGTGAGCCTCCGGAAGAAATCATCCAACCGGGCGAATATGCCTTGAGGACGAGGATGGACCCGGCGAGGTCGCCTGGTACGGACTTCCTCGGCCTCATCTTCGGGCTCATACAGGTTAACACCGCAATTGGGGCAGCGAGAAAGGCCAATATAGAAGCGCGCGCCACAGTTTCCGCACTCGATCTCATCATCTTCAAGTGGAGGGTCCATACTTATTGGCATGATGACACCATTTACCTGAAGTGTAACTCATATTTTCTGGTTGGGAACCCGGAGCTAACCTTTGGACGGCTGATTTTAAGAAAGCCTTAATTGGCCAGTGGCATAATGTTAAAGATGATATCAGGTAATCGCTTTATACTTAACCGCGCCTTGCGAATTTTCTACCCGGATTGATCATGATAGTGGATCAAGCCAGGGCCCTGGCCCGTGAATGGGTCATCAATGAAACGCCACATCTACCTGGTTTCCTGGGCGCATTCTTTCACGGCTCGATCAACTGGCTGCCTGACGACGCAACCCTACCTGCCACTTCTGACCTGGATGTCGTGGTTGTGCTGGACGGAACCATGCCGCTGCCAGAGCGCACTAAGTTTCTTTACCGCAGGGTGATGATCGATGTGTCTTACCTGCCATGGGGACAAATTGCCACCCCTGAGCAGGTGCTGGGTCTATCGCACCTAGCAGGGAGCTTGAAAGCGCCGGGGATTATCCTCGATCCATCGGGGAAGCTGGTTAATCTCCAGGCTTCCGTTTCCGCCGGGTATGCCAGGCGAGCGTGGGTTTATCGACGCTGCGACTATGTAATAGGAAAGATTTCACAACATCTGAGGGCTCAAAACGAATCGGATCCGTTCCACGACCAGGTCACTAACTGGCTATTTGAGACGGGTTTGACGACGCATGTCCTGTTGGTCGCCGGACTGAAGAATCCGACCGTCCGGAAAAGGTACCTGGCCGTGCGAGACCTCCTGGCAGATTATGGACGCTCGGATTTCTACGGAGAGCTCCTGGATTTATTAGGCTGCACCTGGATGAGCCAGCAGATCGTTGAGAGCCACCTCAGCCGGCTCGCCGAAGCCTACGACACGGCCAGTGCGGTCATCAAAACGCCCTTCGTTTTTGCTGCGGACATCAGTAAAATCGCTCGCCCCAACGTTATCGATGGGAGCCAGGAGCTGATCAGTCGCGGCAGCCACAGGGAGGCCATCTTCTGGATGGTCGCAACTTATGCACGGTGTATGAAGGTGTTCTTTAGCGACGCGCCGGTTGAGCTCCGGGAAGCCCATGCAACCGGTTTCCACCTGCTGATGAAAGATCTCGGCATTACTTCGTATTTCGACCTACAAAGGCGCAGCCACCAGGTCGAAGCTTTTTTACCCCGCTTGTGGCAGGTCGCCGAATCCATCATCGCGTCCAACCCTGAGATCGAAAATTGAGCTCCCGGGATCCCCGCCCGTTTTCTTGACAGTTCCCTCTCTCTCAGCTAGAATCAACCTACTTCTATTGGGCCTGTAGCGCAGTTGGGAGCGCGCCTCAATCGCACTGAGGAGGTCGAGAGTTCGAATCTCTCCAGGTCCACCAGGATCAATCGCCTGCTTGCCAATTAACCGCGAGCGGGCATTTTTTTTCGATGGTAATACGGAGGCAGGCCAGCCAGCCGACTCCCATCCTATGTAATCTCGCATGGTTTCGCGAACAACCCCGAAGGGTATTCAAGAGCATTGACGAAATCCGGGAGGGTGGCTATAATAGCACCACTATTCAGGCCATACGCTTGAACGATGGTCGAAGCCAACCCGCGTTGGATCACCATGGGCCCATAGCGCAGTTGGGAGCGCGTCTCAATGGCATTGAGAAGGTCGAGAGTTCGAATCTCTCTGGGTCCACACAACCCGTCAACGAGTGATTAGCCTGGTGTCGCACTGACGCAGTGACTAATCACTCCTTGTTTTCCGGGATAAAACAGGTGAAGGCAGGAGCAGTAAACCATCCGCCAGCGAACCGGGAGAGCAAGGTGTGAGCCCGGCCGGCGCCTGCGGAGCGCCCAGGTTGAACTCGCCTGCCGCCCTCAGCGATGAGGGCTATCTTTGCCAGTGAAACCGGGTTACCCCAAACCTTTTAGCTGGCAACGGAGCGCCCGTTAGCGCGCACTTGAGCGGTCTGCTGGCGCCGGTGGGACTGGGCGACTGGTAGGCAAGCAGGGTGGTACCACGGAGGAACCCTTCGCCCCTGGTTTGGGCGAAGGGCTTTTTTGTAGAAAAGGTTTTTAAAGCTGGAGGAGCCATGACAAATGAAGTAGCACCGGTTTACAACCCATCCGAGATCGAACCCAAATGGCAGGCTCGCTGGGAGGCGGATGGCCTGTACCATTCCAATATTGACCCGGCAAAGCCAAAGCACTACGCGCTGACCATGCTCCCCTACCCTTCGGGCGATCTCCACATCGGCCACTGGTATGCCATGACCCCTTCGGATGCTCGCGCGCGTTTCATGCGCATGCGCGGTTACAACGTGCTCTTCCCCATGGGTTTTGATGCGTTTGGCCTGCCGGCTGAAAACGCGGCGATCAAGCACAACATCCACCCCAAGGTCTGGACCTACGCCAACATTGACCGCATGCGCAAACAATTGCGCAGCATGGGCGCCATGTTCGATTGGCGGCGCGAGGCGGTTTCGGCGGACCCGGAATACTACCGCTGGACTCAATGGTTCTTCACCCAGCTCTACCAACATGGATTAGCCTACCGCAAGATGTCGCCGGTGGATTGGTGCCCGCATTGCAACACCACCCTGGCGCGCGAACAGGTGTGGGGTGAGGACCGCCACTGCGAGCGCTGCGGTACGCCGGTGATCAAGAAAAACCTGGAACAATGGTTCTTCCGCATCACCCAATACGCCGATGACCTGTTGAGCTACGAAGGCATCGACTGGCCCGAACGGGTGCGCGTGCTGCAAACCAACTGGATCGGCCGGTCAGAAGGCGCTTCGGTGATCTTCCATGCCGAGCAAGGGGACGAAATCGAGGTGTTTACCACCCGCCCCGACACACTGTTTGGCGCCACCTTCATGGTGCTGGCCCCTGAGCACCCCCTGGTTGAAAAAATTACCACCCCTTTGCAGAAAGAGGCCGTGGCCGCTTACCTGGCAGAAACCCTGCGCCAGTCCGACCTGCAACGGGAAGCCACGGATAAAGAGAAAACCGGCGTCTTCACCGGTGGGTATGCGATCAACCCGGTCAATGGGCGCCGCATCCCCATCTGGATCGCCGATTACGTGCTGATGACCTATGGAACGGGCGCAATTATGGCCGTTCCGGCCCACGATGAGCGTGATTTTGCCTTCGCCATCAAATTCGGCCTGCCCATCATCCCGGTGATCGACCGGCCCGATGGCCAATCGAAGAGCATGGTCTTCCCAGGCTCGGTGAAAGGAGGCTTTAAGGAGGCGCTGACCACCGCCGGGATTTCTTATGACTCTGCGCCGGTAGGCGCCCTCGGCGAAGGGCTGTTCGTCACCCTGTCCCGTGACCAGGTTCAGCCCTACACCGCGCTGGTGCGACAATTCCTCAAGCCGGGCTTCTGGAACGATATCGTTGGCAGCACCTGGCGCTTTATCTTCAGCGACGGCGTGCGCGAGCTGGAGTCGGTCGAAGCGGACCAGGACATCCTGGCCCGGTGCAAGGCGCTCTATCCGCCGGTGGCCCCCTACCAAACCACCATGGAAATGCTTAACAGCCAGCCCTTTTACCACGACGTCCTGTTCCACGCCGAATACGGGAACATGATTCATTCTGGCGAGTTCTCTGGCACACCCGGCGAGCGCGCCAAAAAAGACATCATCGCCTGGCTGGAAAAACGGGGCGACGGCAAGGGCACGGTGAATTACCACCTGCGTGATTGGCTGATCTCTCGCCAGCGCTATTGGGGCGCGCCGATCCCGATCATTTACTGCGAAAAGTGTGGAGCCGTTCCAGTGCCAGACGACCAGCTCCCCGTGCTGCTGCCCGACGATGTGGAATGGCTGCCAACCGGGCAAAGCCCGCTGAAGCTGCACCCCACCTGGCGTTTCACTACCTGCCCTCATTGCGGCGGCCCGGCTGAGCGCGAAACCGACACAATGGATACATTCATGTGCTCATCATGGTATCACCTGCGTTACCTGAGCCCCCAGTACGACCAGGGGCCCTTCGACCCGGCCGAGTATGCCTACTGGATGCCGGTGGACACCTACACCGGGGGCATCGAGCACGCCACCATGCACCTGATCTACACCCGTTTCTTCCACAAGGCCGGGCGCGACATGGGCATTTTGCAGGGCCGGGAACCCATGCTGCAATTGCGCAACCAGGGGATCGTGCTGGGTGAAGACTCTGAGAAGATGTCGAAAAGCCGCGGCAACGTGGTTGCTCCCGATACGCTGGTAGCCTCTTACGGAGCCGATACCGTGCGCGCTTACCTGATGTTCTTTGCCCGCTGGGATCAGGGCGCGCCCTGGAACAGCAACGGCATCGATGGCACGGTGCGCTGGCTGCGCCGGTTATGGGCTACCGCCCTGGAGCCGGCGCCTGCTCATCCGCTCACCCCAGCCCAGGAGCGTACCCTGCGGCGCAAGGTGCACCAGACGGTGAAGCGGGTGACCCACGATTTCGAAACGTTTGAGTTCAACACCATCATATCTGCCCTGATGGAGCTGCTGAACGAGATGATTAAGGCCAAGCAGCAGGGCGCCTGGGCTACTCCCGCCTTGGACGAGGCCATCGATATTTACCTGCGCCTGCTGGCGCCGGTCGCCCCGCACATCAGCGAAGAGCTGTGGCAAAGGCTGGGCAAGCCTTATTCTATTCATACCCAACCCTGGCCGGTGGCTGATGAAGCCGCCGCCGCCCAGGAGGAGATCACCCTGGTGCTGCAGGTGAACGGCAAGCTGCGCGACCGCCTGACCGTCCCGGCGGATATCAGCTCCGAGGACGCTAAGGCGGCTGCCCTGGCCAACGAGACAGTGCAAAAATTCCTGGAAGGAAAGCCTCCCCGCCAGGTCATTTATGTAGCCGGCCGCCTGGTCAACATCGTTCTCTAGCTAACAGCACACCGCCCCCACGGGGCGGGAGGAATCAAGGAGGGGAATTCAGCCGCAATCGAGGCGGGTGAATTCCCCTCGACGCTTACATAATCCCGGTAAAATCGGATCCATAATAGACAGATTATCAATCATGAGCTCCTGTGGAGGTAACTAAAATGCGGATCGAGGATTTAAATTGGATGGATGTCGAAAAGTACCTGGAGCACGAGGATCGCCTGATCGTGGTGTTGGGCGCGTGTGAACAACATGGCTACCTGAGCTTGCTCACCGACGCGCGTATCCCCCTGGCTCTCGCCGACGCCGCCTCGCAGAAAACGGGCGTGCTGATCGCCCCGCCGCTCAACTTTGGCGTCTCCTCGTATTTTCAAAGTTACCCGGGCACGATCAGCCTGCGCGCCAGCACGCTCCTCGACAGCGTCGAAGATATTGTGCGCTCCGTTTATGCCTCGGGGTTCCGGCGCCTGCTGGTGCTGAACGGGCATGGCGGCAACGACCCGGCGCGCGCCCGCCTGGTGGAGCTCGCCAACCAGTTAGATGGGCTGCGAATCGCCTGGTACGCCTGGTGGCAATCGACCAGCGTGCTGGACCTGGCCATCCGGCGCCAGCTCAAGACCGCTCACGCTAACTGGATGGAAGCCTTTCCCTTCACGCGCGTGGCTGACCTGCCTGCCGGTGAGAAGCAGCCGCCGGAATTTATCGGCCTGCTCAACGCCGCACAAACCCGCCAGGTATACGGCGATGGCGTGTTCGGCGGAGCCTACCAGGCCAGCGATGAGGTGATGCAGGAGCTTTTCGATGTGTGCCTGAAGGACACGCTGCACCTCCTGGAGTCCCTCTAATCAACTTCCTCTACTGTAAAAAATCAAGCTTAACGTTTCCTCCGAGTTGGCGTAGAATCAGAGCTAAATCTATTTTAATCCGCCCGGAGGAAACTATGACTTGTTCCTGCAAAGAAAAAAGGGTGATCCAATCCGACAAAGCGCCCAAAGCATTGGGGCCGTATTCGGTCGCCATCCAGTTAGGAAACCTTGTTTTTGCTTCTGGCCAGCTTGGCCTGGATCCGGCCACCGGCAACCTGGCAGTAGGCGGCATTGAAGCTGAAACGCGCCAATCGCTCACTAACCTCAAACATGTCCTCGAAGCGGCCGGCTCCGGGTTGGATAAAGTCGTTAAGACCACCGTATTCCTCCGCGACATGGCTGATTTCCCACGGATGAACGCTGTTTATGGCGAGTTTTTTACGGAGAATCCGCCAGCCCGCTCAACCGTACAGGTGACGCTACCCCGGGGCGGAGCGGTTGAAATTGAGGCAACTGGCTTTACCCTGGATGACTGCTGCTGCGACTGCAAGGACTGACGCCCGGCATGGCTGGCGAGCTCATCTTACTTGTCGACGATGAGAACAGCATTCTCCAATTAGAGCGCCTCTACCTCGAGCGAGAAGGGTACCGGATCGAAGCGGCCGGCGATGGTAAAGCAGCCCTCCAGGCGGTCAATAAGCTCCACCCCGCCTTGCTGGTATTGGATATCATGCTGCCCGAGCTGGATGGCCTTGAAGTCTGCCGCCAGTTGAGAGCGGTGCATGACCCCATCCTGATCCTGATGGTCACGGCGCGGGATGAAGATATCGATAAAATCCTGGGGCTTGAGCTGGGCGCAGACGATTACCTGACCAAGCCTTTTAACCCTCGCGAGCTGGTGGCGAGGGTCAAGGCTTTATTGCGCCGGTCTGAGCACCTCCCTGGCAGCCCTACACCCGCACTCATCCGGATTGGCGACCTGGAAATCGACCCTGCACGCCGCGAGGTGACCCTCAATGACCAGGCGATTGACCTGCGCACCCAGGAATTTGAAGTGCTCCTGGTGATGGCCCAAAACAAAGGCCTGGTGCTTTCCCGCGAAAAATTACTTAACCTGGCGTGGGGTTACGATTTCTATGGCCAGACCCGCACCGTCGACGTCCACGTAGGCCAGCTCCGCCAAAAACTATCCGCCAGCAAGGTCAAGATCGAGACCATCACTGGCGTGGGTTACAAGCTGGTGGGATAATGGCGACCTCGCTACGCAGCCGGCTCTGGTTGAGCTTCACCCTCCTGACCCTGTTTTCCATCCTGGCGGTGGGAATCGGCCTGATCCTGGAGCTGCTGAAGAATCCGCCGGCTTACCGCCAGGCAGTCGTTCGATTAAGGGTGGCGGAAGCCACCATCGTGACCCATTTTGAGCGCAATCCGGCCTTGCTCCTGCCCGCCCGAATGGAAACGACAGCCCGCCAGGAGGCCCAGGCCGCGGGCATGCGCATCCTGCTGCTCTCACCCCAGGGAAATGTGTTGGCTGATTCTCGCGGCCTTAACGAGACCACCTCGGCCCTGTCCTTCCCCAGGCCATTAAAACCCAATGATACGAACCTGGCCCAGGTCAATAGCTTGCGCGATTCCAGCCGCCGGGCCTGGTGGTATACTCTGCGCGCTGTAGACAACGGCGCCCTTTACCTGGTGGTGGCCACGCCCAGGTCGCCTTTAATTACCCTGGCAACCCTCGTCGCCGACTTGCGTGACGAGGTGCTGATTCCCTTGCTCGAAGCCGGCAGCATCGCTCTTCTGGTCGCTTTTGTCCTGGCTATCACCTTGAGCCGCTGGATCGCCTCGCCGCTCCATCGCATTGCCAGCGCTGCCGGCCAGATCGCTGCGGGCAGCTCCCATCCCCTCCCTTTGGAAGGACCCAAGGAGGTGCAGGATCTGGCGTTGGCCCTCAACGAAATGTCCCACAAAGTCCAGCTCAGCCAGCAATCTCAGCGCGACTTTGTAGCCAACGTTTCCCACGAGCTGAAAACACCCCTCACCTCGATCCAGGGCTTTGCCCAGGCGATCGTGGATGGAGCCGCCCAGACCCCTGAAGCGTTGAAACAGGCTGGCGGGGTCATCCTGGCCGAATCTTCGCGCATGTATCGCCTGGTCATGGATCTGCTGACCCTGGCCCGCCTGGACGCCGGAACCGCCGATTTGCACTATGAGCCGCTTGATCTGGAGGCCTTGCTGCAGCAGGTGGTGATGAAATTTACCCCTCAAGCTAACCAGGCCCGGGTGAACTTGCAGAGCCAACTCGAGCGCGTACCGGATGTTCAAGGAGATAGCGACCGCCTGGCCCAGGTTTTCGGTAACCTGGTCGATAATGCGATCAAATATACGCCTGCTGGCGGGTCGGTACTGGTTAGAACCCAGTTATCAGGCGATAAAGTCCTGGTTCACGTCGCCGATTCGGGCGTGGGAATAGCGCCAGACGACCTGACTCGCGTCTTCGAGCGTTTCTATCGCGCAGACAAATCACGTCAGAGCGGGCCAGACCACGGGGCCGGGTTAGGACTGGCTATCGCCCGCCAGATCATCCAGGCCCACGGCGGAACCATAACCGTCTCCAGCAGCCTGGGACGCGGCAGCGAGTTTATGGTACGCCTGCCAGTATCCTACCTGGCTGAAACGATCCGGGCAAAATCAAGTCAATTGACCCCATGAACCCATCCCTCGTTTCTATTATCATCCCATGTTACAATGAAGAAACAACCATTGGCCTTTTGCTAGAGGCAATCCTTCAGCAAACTTATCCGCGATCAGCCATAGAGGTCATCATCGCTGATGGCTTTTCGGCCGACCACACCCGAGCCAGGGTCACTGACTTTCACAACCAGCACCACGATCTGGACCTTCGCATCGTGGATAATCCGAAGCGAATTATTCCGGCTGCCCTGAATGTAGCCTTGAACACCGCGCGTGGAGAAATCATCATTCGATTGGACGCACACTCGATGCCAGAAAAAAGCTATATCAGCCGGTGCGTGGAAGCGCTCGAACAGGCTCGAGGCGATAATGTTGGCGGTGTGTGGGAGATCCGGCCGGGCGGAAAAGGCTGGCAGGCGCGGGCCATTGCAGCGGCTGCTGCCCATCCCCTGGGCGTAGGTGATGCCCTCTACCGTTTTACTCGCAGCGCAGGAGAAGTGGATACGGTTCCTTTTGGCGCGTTTCGTAAAACGCTGATCCAGGCAGTGGGTTTATTTGACGAGACCTTGCTGACCAACGAGGATTATGAATTTAATGTGCGGGTGCGGCAACAGGGTGGAAAGGTCTGGCTGGATCCCTTGATCCGATCGGTGTATTTTGCCCGGCCTGACCTGGCATCTTTGGCGCGGCAGTACTGGCGTTATGGCTATTGGAAATCGCGCATGTTACGGCGTTACCCCAAAACATTACGCTGGCGCCAGGCTTTGCCTCCTTTATTTATCGCCAGCCTGCTGGGATTGGCTCTCCTGTGCCCCTGGTTCCACCCGGCGGTTTGGCTCCTGGCCGGAGAAATAGCGTTATATGCGTTGATCCTGTGGGGGGCATCCGTGCCGGTAGCCTATTCAAAACAGGATTTCTCCTATATGATCGGAGTCCCTTTAGCTATGGCGACCATGCATTTCGCCTGGGGAAGTGGATTTTTATGGAGCCTGCTAAAGTGAAGGCCAATGAATAACGAAAGAAAACCATTACGTTTACGCATAAAAAACTCGGAACGCCGGGCTATATTAATGACCGGCGACCTCATCTCGGGGGCCATCGCTTTATTCCTGACGCTCTACTTTTGGGCCGGCCGCGATGACTGGCTCAAAGGCTTTTCGTACAAATTCCTGGAGACTCGACCCCCTTTCTGGTTTTTCCTGTTGCCCATGGTCTGGCTGGTTTTCCTGGTCGAACTGTATGAGCCCAAACGCGCGAACCGAAAAACCGATACAATCTCCGGCATTTTAGTCGCCGCCGCCATCAGCTCGGCGCTTTACCTGGCCCTGTATATCGCTTCTCCCAATGACTCGCTTCCTCGCTACGTGATAGTATTTATCTTAGCGGCAACCCTGCTGACCCTTGGATGGCGCATGGGCTATATTTCGATCTTTACAGCGACCAATTTTATGCGCCGGGTGCTGATCGTCGGCGCCGGTAAATCCGGCAGCCGCCTGGCGGAAGTGATCAACTCGGTTAACCCTCTCCCCTTCCACGTCGTGGGATTGATCGACGACGACCCCGAAAAAATCGGCACGAAAGTGTGCAATTACCCGGTGCTGGGTGGGAACGGCTGCTTATTGGAAACGATCGAAAAAACGGAAGTCTCCGATCTCATCCTGTCCATTTCCGGGCCTGTGGACAATACCATGTACAATGCCATCCTGACCGCTGAAGAAAACGGCGTCGAAGTGACCACCATGCCAACGGTCTATGAAGAGTTGATGGGGAGAGTCCCAATCCTCCTTCTCGAAGCCGATTGGCTCATTCGATCCTTTGTTGACCAGGCTCACGCCAGCGCGTTCTATGAGCTGGCCAAGCGTTTGATCGATATTGTCGGGGGCTTCCTGGGATCTATCGGCTTTATCATAAGCCTGCCTTTTATTGGGGCAGCCATTGTTATCGATACCGGCTTCCCTATTCTTTTCACTCAGAACCGCCTGGGGAAAAGCGGGAAGACTTATAGAATTATCAAATTCCGCACGATGCGTAATGACTCAGAGATAGATGGCAAACCCCGGGTGACCCAGGAAGGCGACGAACGCATTACTCGCATCGGCTGGCTGCTACGTAAAACCCATTTGGACGAATTGCCGCAATTTTTCAATGTGGTGAGAGGCGAGATGAGCCTGGTAGGGCCTCGGGCAGAACGCTCAGAGCTGGTTGAAGATTTACAACAGAGGATTCCCTTCTACCGGGCGCGTTTGCTGGTCAAACCAGGCATCACCGGCTGGGCCCAGATCAATTTCGGGTACGCCGCTACGGTCGAAGACACCATCATCAAACTGGAATACGATCTATACTACATCAAGCATAGAAATTTACTGACGGATATAGCGATTATGCTGCGGACAGTGGGGACCGTAGTAGGATTTAAAGGTCAATAACGCTGGTTTTGCAGTATATGAAAATACACCCCATCATTCGAAATCGATACATCATCATCGGCGATCTGCTGTTGATCATGGTATCAGTGGTTGCCAGCTATGCCTTGCGCCTTGAATTAGGGGCGCTGTTTATGTTTTATTTCCCCTGGGCGCCGGTGATGGTGGCGGTCAGCCTGGTGATCAAGCCCATGGTGTATTACCTGTTTGGCCTGTACCGGCGTATCTGGATTTATGCCAGCACCCAGGAATTAAAGCTTATCTTAGCCGCCGTCACCACCGCATCCATGATTGTCTCCCTGGTGATCATTGCCCTGGTGCATATCGGGGTGATTGTTCGCTTTTCGCGCTCAATCCTGGCGATCGACTGGCTGTTATCGCTCATCTTTGTCGGCGGGCTGCGTTTTACCTTCCGCCTGCTCGCTGAAAGCCTGAACCAGACGGAGCGAAACCACCATCTCGACCAGCTAAAGCACGTCCTCATCATCGGGGCCGGCGACGCTGGCGTACTGGTTCTTAAGGAAATAATGAAAAACCCCCAGGTGGGCATGCGCCCCACAGGTTTTTTAGATGATGACCCGGCCAAATTAAAGCACCAGATTTACGGCGTGCCGGTGATCGGAAAACTGGCTGACCTGGGAACCATTCTGGATAACCACAAGATCGACGAGGTTGTGATTGCCATACCCACCGCGCCGGGGCGGGTGATCCGCATGGCCGCCGATATCTGCCGGCTAAAGGGAGTCCCCTTCCGCACCATGCCTGGCATTTTTGAATTGCTGGGGGGAAGCGTCAGCGTCAACCGGCTGCGCGAAGTGGACATCACCGACCTGCTCCGCAGGGAACCCACCCGCATTAATGAAGAAATTATCGGCACCAGCCTTAAAGGGAAGGTAGTGCTGGTCACCGGGGCAGGCGGTTCGATCGGCCGCGAATTGTGCCGCCAGATTTCCCGTTGGGAGCCAGCCGAACTGATCCTGTTGGGGCACGGCGAAAACAGCATCTTCGAAGCCTTGATCGAGCTGCGTGAAGATTTCCCTTCGATGCCCTATCGCCCCTTGATCGCTGACATTCGCGATTTACCCCGTTTGAAGTGGATTTTCGACACCTACCGCCCCCAGGTAGTTTTTCATGCCGCCGCGCATAAGCACGTTCCCTTGATGGAATTTAACGTTCAGGAAGCCATCACCAACAATATCATGGGCACGCAGAATGTCGTCGAAACCTCCCTGGCCTCATGTACCGAGCGCATGGTAATGATCTCCACCGACAAAGCCATCCGGCCCATCAACGTGATGGGCGCCACCAAACGCATGGCCGAGATGCTCGTGTTGGATGGAGCCCACCGCAGCGGCAAGGCTTTCTCAGTGGTGCGCTTTGGCAATGTCCTGGGGAGTCGCGGCAGCGTGGTTCCCCTTTTCAAACGCCAGATCGCCCGCGGCGGGCCGATCACGCTGACCCATCCCGACATGCGCCGGTATTTTATGACTATCCCCGAAGCCGTCCACCTGGTTTTACAGGCCTCTGCCATGGGACAGGGAGGTGAAACCTTTGTGCTGAACATGGGCCAGCAGATTCGCATCCTGGACCTGGCCGAAGACCTCATCCGCCTGTCCGGCCTGGAGCCTGGCCGCGATATTGAAATTGTGTTTACCGGTATCCGCCCGGGAGAAAAGCTGAGCGAAGATTTATGGGACAAAGGATATTCATTTATCCGCACTTCGCATCCAGACATCATGCGGATCGGGGGCCAGGATGTCCTGGGCGGGGATGAGCTCCAAAAAGCCGTCGATGATCTCATCCAGCTTGCCCACCAGGGTGAAGATACCGAGATTATCAACCGGTTGGGCGATCTCATCCCTGGATCAGCCGTCCACATTGTTTCTCCGCCTGAAATAACCTCGATCGAGTAATGGCCATTCTTTCTCCAACCGAATGGGAAGAATTCCTCATGCGGCAGCCTGCCAGCCATTTACTCCAGACCCGCGCCTGGGGCGATTTCAAATCAAAATTTGGGTGGACGGCTGAGCGATTGGCTGTTGGTCAGGCAGGCGCACAGGTGCTCTTTCGCAAGCTTCCCCTGGGATTGGTAATGGCCTACATCCCGCGCGGCCCGGTCGGGCAGAATTGGGAAGCGTTGTGGCCTGAGGTCGACACGCTCTGCCGGCGAAAAAAAGCTTTCTTCCTGCGGGTCGAACCCGATCTCTGGCAGGCGGCAGGCCACCTGGGGCCCGATCGCCAGCTACTCGGTTTTATCCCCGGCCTGCAGACGATCCAACCTCCCCGGACGATCCTGGTGGACCTCAGACCCGGCGAGGATCAAATCCTGGCCCGGATGAAACAAAAGACGCGTTACAACATCCACCTCGCGGAAAAAAAAGAGGTCGAGGTCAAGATCACGCAGGATCTCGCGCCATTTTACCGGATGATGGTCGAGACGAGTCAGCGAGACGGTTTCCCAGTCCATAGCCAGGAGTATTACCAACAGGTTTACCGCATCTTTCACACGCGGGGGGAATGCGAGCTGTTTCAAGCTGAATATGCCGGAGAGCCGCTGGCCGCCTTGCTGGTGTTCGTGTGGGGAAAACGATCCTGGTACCTCCATGGGGCATCAAGCAACGCCGAGCGCAACCGGATGCCGGCTTACCGCTTGCAATGGGAGACGATGCGCTGGGCCCGTAACCAGGGATGCACCGAATACGACCTGTGGGGCGTGCCTGACGAAGAAGAGGCCGTTCTCGAAGCCGGATTTGCCGACCGGTCAGATGGCTTATGGGGCGTCTACCGGTTTAAACGCGGTTTTGGCGGGGAGGTAAGGCGCACGGTGGGCGCCTGGGATCGCGTCTACCAGCCCGCGTTGTATAGTTTATATAAAAAATGGGTCGCATTCAAAAAGCAGCGTATCGAGTAACCGGGCGCCCATTGAGAGGCGTTTGCCCATCTACGATCCTGGAAAGACCGCCTACCTGTGGAAGCCGTTAACGTTCAACAGCCTGAAGACTGGAACTCAATTCTTCGCTCTCTGCCCGAAGCTCACTTATTGCAAACCTGGCAGTGGAGCCAGGTCAAAGCCCCCCTGGGTTGGCAGCCGTTGCCGTTTGTCTGGCGCGACCACGCCGGAAATATCCAGGCAGCCGCATTAATCTTGCAGCGCCGCCTGGCTTTACCTGGTTTAGGTGACCGCCTTAATCTAATGTATATCCCGCGTGGCCCTCTCCTGGATTGGGCCAACGACAGTCTCGTCCGGCGGGTAATAGATGACCTGCAGGCCTTTGCCCACCAGGAGAAATCCATCGCGCTGAAAATAGACCCGGATGTAGCTGTGGGTACCGGGCTTTCGGGGAACAACGATTCACCCGATTCGCCGGGAAACAAGCTGGTGACAGCCCTACGTTCCAGGGGCTGGCTATTCTCAAACGACCAGGTTCAGTTTCGCAATACCGTGCTGATTGACCTGGGGGATACCGAAGCGGCCATGCTGGCGCGCATGCGCCAGAAGACCCGCTATAACATTCACCTGGCGCAGCGCAAAGGAGTCACGATTCGCAAGGGTGAGTTAGAAGATTTGCCCTTACTCTACAAGATGTACGCTGAGACGTCTGTGCGAGATGGCTTCGTCATTCGCGATTGGCCCTATTATGCCCGCGTCTGGCAAACGTTTATCCAGGCGGAAATGGCAGAGAGCCTGATTGCTGAGGTGGGCAGCGAACCCATTGCCGGGTTGCTTGTCTTCCGGTTCGGATCGAAAGCCTGGTACCTCTATGGCATGTCGCGCAACCTGCACCGGGAAGCCATGCCGAATTACCTGCTGCAATGGGAAGCCATGCGTTACTGTAAATCCGCCGGCGCGAAGATCTACGACTTGTGGGGAGCGCCCGATGAATTTACGGAAGAAGACCCCATGTGGGGAGTGTTTAAGTTCAAAGAAGGCCTTGGCGGATATGTCCTGCGCACCCCTGGGGCATGGGATTACCCTGCCCGGCCGGGTCTTTACCGTCTGTACACCCAAACGCTGCCGCGCTTGCTCGCGATCATGCGCTGGCGAGGAAAAGCCAAAACCCGCCGCGAAACGCGGGTGATTTAGGATTAAGGTCTTATTTTATGGCCGGGCTCCAGACGGGCGAGTAATTCAAGGAGGAGCCGCTGGTCAGAGGTTGCCTTTCAGCTCCGCTCACCGTCATCACCCAGATTTCATGGCTGTCTGGGCCTGACCAGCCTTCGAAAACGATCCAATGATTATCCGGTGAGACCTGCGCCTGGGCAATAAATCCAAAGTCTGTCTGCTTAAAAGCTGGCACCTTAAACTCGCGGTCCGTACCGAAATCTTCCTGGCGAATCGCCATGAGCCACGGGAGCAGGCTGGCAGAAGTCGATTGGCCAAAGAAGAGGATTTCCCCGTCCGGCGTCCAGGCAGGCCAGAAATCGTTAAGGTCATTGCTGCGGGTCACCTGTTTCTGGTAGCTTCCATCCGCATTCATGATCCAGATTTGTTCAGAGCCATATAACCGTACAAAAGCCAGGCGTTTACCATCCGGCGACCAGGCTGGCTGGCGGTCCTCATAGGCCGTATGGGACAGGTCGGTACGGCCATTCGTGCTCAGATTCAAGCTGTATATGCGAGGGCGGCCATTTTTCAACGATGTGAACGCTATCTCTTTCCCGTCCGGTGACCAGGCCGGGTCAAAGTCCCCTTCTGGCGCCAGGGGAAGGTCAATCTGGCCTGTGCCATCTGAATGGATGATGTGTAAACTGGAGCCAGGATACTGAGTATAGCGACCCGATGCCATGCTCGGGCAGGGTGAAATAAAAACCAGCCGTTTACCATCCGGAGCCCAATCGGGCTGGCAGGCTCCATCTTTAATGGCCGTGATCTGGCGAAGGTTGGATCCATCGGAATTCATGATCCACAGTTGCGGTGATCCACTGCGCTCGGACACGAAAGCGATTTGTTCGGATGATTCGGCGGCGATCGCTGATGTGGGAGAGAGGGCCGGCGTGTTGATAACGGGCGCCGCCACCTGAGGCAATGTCGCAGTCACCAGCGGCTTGACCTCAGCCAGCGTGCTGGTCGGGTGAGGCCTGGGGCTTGGGCTGCTCTCCGGCACCAACCGTGTAGGGGTAAATTCCGCCGTAGGCCTGGCCCCCGCGAAAAAAGGGGAAAAGACATTGCGGTGACCCAATCCATAGACCCCGCCCAAAACGATGAGGACTAACAAGGCCAGGCCCGCGACCCTCTCCCTCCAGTGAGATATCACGGTTTTTTTCGGGTGATCGACCCGTCCATTCGGCACCGGCTGAGATGGCGCAATGCCGCGGGAGCCATTTACTGGAGTTCCATTTTTAGGAGTGGATATGGGCCTGGAAATAAAGCTTCCGGGTTGGGATTGCGCTTCGATCAACGCCTGTTTAAATTCTTCAGCCGTCTGATAACGCGCCTTAGGGTCAACCGCCATTGCCTTCAGCACTGCGGCCGACAGTTTGCGGTTGAGGGTTGGCACCAGTTTGCGCGGATTAGTTAAATCTGCATTGCCAGTAGCTCGAGCCAGGGCATCTTCGGGAACAGCATTGGTCATCGCTACATACATAGTGGCGCCCAGGGAATAGATATCCGACCGGGGATCGGTATGAGCGGTGCCATATTGTTCCGGTGGGGAGTAACCAGGCGTCATGGCGCGTGCACCCGTGGTCGTCGATTGATTATCCAGCATCAACTTAGCGAGGCCAAAGTCAACCAAAACGATGTTACCATCCGGCGTTAACCTGATATTTCCCGGCTTAATATCCCGGTGGACTATGGGAGGCTCACGCGTGTGCAGGTAGGTTAAGGCATCACATACTGACGCCCCCATGCGGATCACTTCATCTTCTGGCGGCGCCCCTGAACGATCGAGTAGCTGCCGCAGATCTTCGCCCTCAATGTAATCCATCACCAGGTACTGCCCCTGGCGGTCAATGACAAAATGGTCGCTCACCCTGGGCAGGCTTGGATGCCGTAAGCCCGCCAGGATATTGGCTTCCAGTCGGAACTGGCGAGCATATTCGTCACTCAGAAATAAATTCTCTTTGACGGCCACAAAGACGCCCAGATTCTCATCTGTGGCGCGATAAACCGATCCCATTCCCCCCTGTCCTAAGATTTCGATGATCCTATATCGATTATTGAGCAGTGTGCCAGGCTCAAGTGGCATTTCTCACCCGGGTGTAGAATGTATCGAGTTCGATTTTAACCCAACTTCATCGATTTGTGGGCCGGATCGGCGACCAAATCGGCTATAATTTCGGGGTGGACAGTTTTTCGAAGCAATCCATCCTGGCAATCAACCGGGCTTCATCCGATCGAGGATGAGCCCGCCTACGGGTAACTGACGCATGAAGCTAGACATCCATTCAGCAGTCATGACCGCATTACTGCTGGCCTTGCTGGGCTTTTTAATCACCTTTCTGGCTGGCATCAGCTCCATCCGATCTGGCAGCAATTTGCCTTTCTTCCGGAAAAAACGGGACCGGATCGTGCGGGGCTGGCGCTATATATTCTCGGCCTTCTTGTTGGCCGGGGTTGCTTTTGTTCTCTACAAATATGCAGAGCCCACCATCTATACAATCTTTCCTCCCACCCCCACCATCACGCTGACGCCGACCATCACCTTGACCCCAACCATTTCCATGACGCCGACCGTTACGATGACGCCCACGATCACCAACACCCCCTCCATAACCGATACGCCTGCCTTACCCGCCTCGGTCCTGGCGCAGTTCCAAACCACCCCTATCGCCAACCCGGACGCCGTGTTCAGCCCGATCCAATTCGCCAAGGCGGTCGATAAGGACAACAAACCAGTCAATCCGGCCACCGAGTTTAAAAACCCGGTGGGGCACCTGTATGCCACCTTTAGCTTTGATAAGATGAAAAATGGCACCGAGTGGTCGGCATTGTGGTACCGGGGCTCTGACCTGGTCTACTTTGAGACGTCTGCGTGGAAGGGGGGAACCGGCGGGTATGGTTATACCGATTGGGCGCCTGGGGCGGACGCCTGGCTGCCTGGCGATTATGAAGTGCGGATTTTTGTGGGGATTCAATGGATGATCTCCGGCCGATTCACCGTTACCGGCAACCCTCCCTTGCCAACACCCACCCCGTCACCCACCTCAACGGCGACATCCACCTATACCCCACTGCCCAGCCCAACCATTACGCCGACCCGCACACCGTGGCCCACCCTGACCCAGACGGCCACGCCTACCGTGACACGCACTTACCCGCCCACGGCAACTTCTACGGTTACCCGCACTCCCTGGCCAAGCCCAACGCCGTACCCATCCATTACTCCTCGACCCTATTAGG
The DNA here is from genome assembly GCA_021789855.1 of Chloroflexota bacterium. Classification (GTDB taxonomy): domain Bacteria; phylum Chloroflexota; class Anaerolineae; order Anaerolineales; family Anaerolineaceae; genus JAJYIW01. The sequence continues at coordinate 36,951 of JAJYIW010000002.1, forward strand.
ATCTTGCTGTGGGGGGAGTCCCTGGTCGATCAGCGGCTCAAGGCAACTGCGATGCGCGCGCCCAGGCGGGCGTTATTGAGCAACAGCGCCAGGTTGGCTTTCAAGCTGGCCCCACCGCTTAATTCACTCACCCGGTTGAGCAAGAATGGGGTCGTTCCAGACCCATGTATGCCCTCGGCCTCGGCTTCCCTGACCGCCTGTTGAATCACGCCTTCGATCTCCTCATAGGGAAGGGCTACCTCTGCCGGCGGAGGGTTGGCCACCAGGATAGCGCTGCCCAGGCCCAGCCCCCAATGCGTCCTGGCAATCTCAACCACGTCTTGAGGGCTGTTGGCCGTCATCGTCAATTTCAGGCCACTCTGGCGCGAATAAAAAGCCGGTAATTCATCCGTTTGATAACCTACCACGGGGACCCCGACCGTTTCCAAATATTCCAGGGTAGCCGAGAGATCGAGGATAGCCTTTGCGCCAGCGCACACGACAATCATGGGGGAGTGACTCAGCTCAGGCAGGTCCGCCGAGATATCGAAAGGAGCGTTGCGATGGACACCCCCGATCCCGCCGGTCGAAAATACCTGGATACCGACCTGTCCAGCGGCAATTAAGGTGCCGGCCACGGTGGTGCCTCCATGACCCTGTTCCGCAATGGCAATCGCAAAATCGCGCCGGCTAATTTTACGAACTTTTTTCTCTTGAGCCAGGCGCTCCAGTTCTTCCCCTGACAGACCGACGCGGATCTTCCCATCCAGCACTGCAATGGTAGCCGGTAAAGCCCCCAGGGAACGGATTTCCGCCTCCACATCCTTGGCGAGGGTCAGATTCTCGGGATACGGTAAACCATGCGTGATCACGGCCGACTCAAGCGCCACCATGGGGGTGCCCGCCTGCCGGGCCTGGCTGACTTCAGGAGACAGCACAAAATATTCAGAAAGGGTTGGGGTCATATTCCTCCACCTTGATTAACAGGTTTAAAAGCGACCAGAGCCACGCCGCGGATATGAAAGCCTTCATTCAATTTCGAAAACTCCCTGGGTTGGTGCACCGGGTTGGTGCTTTGCGGCTCAAGGCTATATTTTAGTCCCGGTTGGACCACGTGGAAACGCTTTAAGGTAGCGTAACTATCTTCATTGTCGATTTCGGCCGCGACGATATCGCCATCATCGGCGTCCTCCTGGATACGCAGGAGGACGTAGTCGCCGATGTCAACCCCCTCCTTCTCTAATTTACCAGGGCGATTCATGCTATCACCGGTTATTTGGACTACCACATATCTGCTCGGCGGCAAGGAGATCGCCTGGCTTGAACCACGCAGGTTGACCATTCGATACGGCTTGTTTTGGATGATCACCCGATCAATGTCCACTTCCCCAATGGAAAGAGCTCGGTAGCCAACCGGGCCAAACCCACCGGCTGGGATCTTCTCAACCACTGAAAAGAGCTGCAACACCAATGGATAAAACGCCTCTTCTTCGGAACCGGTCTGCCCGGTCACAACCACTTTTGGGGTTGGCTCAGGCGCAGCAGGTGCGGCTGGACCGCCAGCTCCTTGTTCCTGGCTTATGGCTTCCTCAAGGCCGGCTTGAATTTCCTGGATGCGTTCGGCATACCATTGCGCCTGTTGCCGGTCAACACTGCAGTTCTGCAGCCATGTAAACTGGCGTAAACACCGGCTCCAGCTTTCGTAAGCATGAACCCGTTCTTCAGGGAGATTCCACTGGATCGCGCCGATCATCCAGCGCACCACGGCCTGATAATGACCATTCTTATCGTAACATCGTTCTGCTTTCTTTAACCATTCAATGGCTTTCAGCAAATCTCCCAGGCGATGAGTCATCAAGCCGCACTCCACCAGGGTTTCTGCCTGTTCAAGCTTATCCGGAAAACTCGCCTGGATGCTCAATAACCAATCACGGTGTTGCAGCGCGCCCGGCTTATCGTTTTGCTCGAACGATGCTCGCATCTTATCTACCAGGAGTCGTGTTGAGGGCGTCAGGTGCGAACCTTCAACTTTGAATAACCATTCATGACCCTCTTCAGGTTGGTGCGCCAATTTTATCCGTCCTTACTTATTCCGGCGGGGGAGTAGCATAACGCGCTTTGCCGGCCGATTGGAGAGCTTCCTTGAGAAATTGACTTAAATAACGAATAGCGGCTTCCAATTCGGGCTGATCAGGCGTAGCGCTTTGAGCAAAGCTGTCGCGCGCCACGCGTAATGCCGCCAGGTAATTCGCGATTAATTCGAGCCGAATCTCTTCATCGTCCTTCCCCTCGTGATTGGCATCGGAAGCCACGCTTTGAAGGGTATGGATCAGGCGGGCTAAAAATTGCTTCCGGCTTTCCTCTGAAACATCTTTAATTTTTGAACGAGCCACCTGATTTTCGCTGGTGAGCTTCCAGGCATCATAATGTTCTTTGGTAATTACTTCATTGACATCCCAGGAGCCGATATCAATCCAGTTCAACTGAAAGCCTTGCTCCGCGGCGCGCTGTTGAAACTCAGGGCTCATAAAGCGCTGCTTAATTTCAGGGCGAGGAATAAAAATCAAGGTGGGCTTAGAAAGATCACCCATGTTGGACGAACCCAGGAAATCATTCAAGTTGTGGCTGGCGATAAAATTACGCAGCTCACGGCTGACCATCCCTTTTACGGTGGCGGCCCATTCCGCCCGAAAGGTGACCTTCTCTTCCGCCCCCACCAGGAGACGCCGGCCCGAGCGGCCGCGCCCATACACCAGGTGCTCTATTCCCGCCTTATCAAAAGAGTACTCATTTGGAGGGCCTTTTGGGTCGCGCAAGACGCTGTAAATAATGCGAACGTATTTGACGGTCAGTGAAATCCCATCTCTGGTCCGGCCTTCAACCGGAAATCCTTTGAACAGTTGGTCCTGTTCTCGCAGGTCAATGACCTCGCGTAAGCGCTCAAAACTATGAATGGTCTCGACGTTACCCGGTTTATCCCGGGTCGGGCCGATCAGGTGTGGCGTGCCATCCCGCCGCTCAAAAACAGCCATGTTTTCCAGGTTAACCTGGATCCAACCTGGCCCGCCTACCCGCAAGATGGGAGAAGACAAGGATCCTTGAGCCACATCGCCGTTTTCAATGACCATGCGGTGGTAGGTAGTTGAGAACGCTGAACCGGTGATAAAGCGGGAAGCGATCGATTCGTCTTCAAGCTCAAAAATATCCGCCAGGTAAGCCGTGGCAATACGCGCGGCCATAAACACGGTGATACACACCACCAGGACATGCCTGAGGACATCGGCCTGGAATAAATTAATAATCAGCTCCTGCAGTACCAGCCCACCATAAATTAAAATTTTAAACGGCCCATTGACTATCACGCTGATCGGATCCGGATATAAGAAGAAAGTCAACAACTGCCCGACCGAGCGGATAAAGATGTCCCAATAAACCAGGGGGTGGGAGGCCAGGTCGAAAAGGATCCAGAGGGCCAGACCGCCCAAGATAAATACTACAAAACGAACCGTCCCTCCCCGGCGGGACATCAAGAAGACCTGGTTGAGTAGATCGTCGACCAGGGAACGAAGGGCGGATTCGATCCCAGCTAATAGGGGAAAAGAGTATTCACGCGGAGGATGGTTGGCAGTCATAAGCGTCAGGGCTTCTCTTCCAGCCAGTTGATCAATTCGACGAGGATTTGCTTCTCTTCCTCCATCGAGCTGCTAAGCGATGGATGGGCCACCTGGCTTAAGCTCTCCTTCGCCATGGTCACCAGGATCTCTGTGCTGTCGTGCGAGACGCCCGGGGAAAGCCTGGCCAGAGACCGCGCCACCGCACGAGAATAGTCTTGCAAAGCCTTGGCCTGGCCATCGACCATCGCCTTACCTGTGTCTGCCTCGATTTGTGCTTTTTCTGCCATTGCACTTTGCTTCCAGGTTGACTTCCAACGCTGTTTTAATTCTTGATTGGTATCGTGATCAAACCGCAGGTTTACGATAAAGGCACCGGTGGCCTTGATCCCCCGGTCTTTAAGCTTCCGGTACTCATCACTGGGCACTTTATTGATCACCCGGCCGTCTGCGTCCAGGAGGTTCACTTCTGCCTGGGTCAGCCTCTGGCGCAGGGACATATTGATGAATTCCAATCCGGTCATCGCTTTCCGTGATGATTGGCCGATCTTACCAGCCTCACTCGCAGAGACAATGCCAGGCGCCAAATCCCGGAAGAGATCATCCAGGGTGAATTTACCCACCAGCTCACGCCAAACGTCGCCCGCCAGGTAACCCGGCAGCTCATTCCAGTATACATTTCTCAATGGGTCGTCGGTGGGAACGTCTGGCTCGATCCCGCTGCTGGTCAGGGCGCGGTAAGTCGCCGTTTCGTCATAACCGAAGCGAGTGTTCCCTTCACCGGGAACGGCCTCCAATTGAAAAGCAACGAGAATATTGGGGACGACCTCGATTCCATCCCGCGTGCGCCCGCTGGTCAGCCACCGGCGGCGCTGGCGCTCTGAATAAGACGCCTCCGTCTCTTTTTCACCTTGCTTTTTGAAGGGATCTTCCTCCTCTTTAGGGCCAAAAAACTGGGATTGGCGGTGAAGATCGGCCGTTTCACCTTCCAGGATTTGCTCGACCTGGTTGCTCTGCGGGCTGACCCGGGTAAACACAACCCCCGGGCCCACCGCGCGGGTGAACTCGACGTCGGTACGGAGGACCGCCGCGCTGGCCGTGTCCAGCAAGGCAATGCCGGGGAATTTACGGCTCAGCTCACCCGCGTGTTTGCGCACCTTGCCATCCTCGATAAAGATCGCTGCGCCATGTCTCCCAAAGAGGTAATTCCACAGGCGATCAAACGTTAACAGCCGGCTCACCAAATCCCGCACCGGCAGGGTGAATTGAGCAAAGAAAAACATCCAAAAGACGATCCCCACATAAAAGAGCAAGAGATCGATCACGATGGCGCCGGCATTTTTATCAGCGCCCCCCAGGTAAGAGGTCAGGAAAATATAAAAGATAAGACCCAGGACAATGGCGGAAAAAATTTGCCATTTGGGGTGTCGAAAAAAGCCAAGGCGATTATTCATGCTTTTCATTTTATATAATAAATGGTTTACGGACAAGCCCACTCAGGGACGGGTCTGGTAAAATGGAGGGTGAACTACCGTGCCATCTTATCCATCGATCGAGAAACCCACATGGCTGATGTGTTGCAAGTAGAGTTCCATTGTCACACGCGCTACTCCAAAGATAGCCTGACCCAGATCAAGGCCCTTTTGGCAACCTGCCGCCGCAAAGGAATCGATCGCGTGGCCATCACCGATCACAACGAAATCGAAGGCGCCCGGTTGGCTCACCAGATAGAGCCTGAACGAGTGATTATCGGTGAAGAAATAATGACCACGCGAGGCGAGCTGCTGGCATTTTATGTCCAGGAGAAAATCCCCAAGGGACTTACACCTGAAGCAGCTATCCAACGCCTGCGCGAACAGGGCGCATTTATCAGCGTCTCCCACCCTTTCGATAAAGCCCGTTCAGGCGCCTGGGATTTAGCCGACCTGGAAACAATTGCCCCCCTGGTCGACGCGATAGAAACATTCAACGCCCGTTGCCTGAACAACCAGGCCAACCTTGCCGCGCAGGCGTATGCCAGAGCGCATCACCTGGCTGGCACCAGTGGCTCAGACGCGCATATTCTCATGGAAGTCGGCGCCGCCAGGCAAAAAATACCTTTCTTCAATACTCCGGCAGAGCTCAGGCAGGTCATCTGGCAGGCCCAATCGAGCCAGGCCCTGTCGCCATTTTGGGTTCATTTTGCTTCGACGTATGCAAAGATCTATCAAAAAGCTGGAGGCACCCTTCGCTCTTTGGGGGGGAAGTCACCAGGCCGTGAAGATGCGTGAGGATAGTGAGCTATGAGCCTTCTAGGGATTGATGTTGGGACCAGCGGTTGCAAAGCGGTAACCTTTTCAGAGGAAGGACGGCAACTGGCCGTTGCGTATGAAGAATACGATTACCAGCATCCTTATCCGGAATGGGCCGAACTGGACACCCACCAGGTCTGGCAAAAAGTAAAAGACACGATCAAAAAGGCCGTCCAAGAATCAGCTGGTGACCCGGTGCGGGCGTTAAGCGTCTCCTCTCTGGGAGAGGCAGTCGTCCCAGTGTCTTTCAACCGGCAAATATTAGGGCCCTCTATCTTAAATTTTGATATACGGGGCGCTGAATACCTGAACGAGATTAACGAAAAGATGAGTCCGGAATACCTCTACCGGATCAACGGCAATACACCCGGAAACCATTACTCGCTGACCAAGCTGCTCTGGCTGAAACAGCACCAGCCTGAGCTGTACGCCGAAACGGATCGCTTTCTTCACTGGGGTGGCTTTGTCTCTTTCATGCTAGGGGCAGACCCGGTGGTCGATTACACCCTGGCCAATCGCACCCTTCTCTTCGATCTGGATCGAAAGGATTGGTCGGATGAGCTGTTGGGGCTGGTAAACTTTGAGCGTGACAAGTTGCCGCCAACCGTCGCAAGCGGAACAATCATCGGGAACGTCGCCAGTCCAATCGCAGACGAGCTGGGCCTGGCCGCCGGCATTCCCATCATTAGCGGGGGGCACGACCAGAGCTGTAACAGCGTGGGGTGCGGCGTCACGGAACCCGGCCACGCCATGTATGGCATGGGGACTTTTCTGTGCATGGTGCCGGTATTCAACCAACGGCCGGAACCCGCCCTGATGATCGCACAGGGGCTGTGCACCGAGCATCACGTCGTCCCGGGCGCATTTGTGAGTTTTATCTATAACCAGGGTGGTTCCCTGGTGAAATGGTTCCGAGATACCTTTGCGGCGGCAGAGCGCCAGCAATGCGCCGCCAATGGAACGGATATTTATAACCTGCTGACCGCAGAAATGCCCACCGGGCTAAGCCGGGTATTAGCCCTGCCCCACTTCACCACCACCGGGCCACCAGAATTCATTGAGGATTCCTGCGGCGTCCTGGCTGGGCTGCACCTGGATACGCCGCGAGGGGAAATCCTCAAGGGTTTAATCGAGTCGATGACGTTTTACCTGCGAGAATGTTATGAAGCCCTGCCGGCGACCATCGTGATATCCGATTTTCGCGCCGCGGGAGGCGGCAGTAAATCGGATGCCTGGATGCAGATCAGCGCTGACATTTTAGGGCAGCCGCTCCAACGTCCCATCGTCAACGAAGCGGGCGCACTGGGCGCGGCGATCATCGCCGGCGCCGGCAGCGGCATATTCCCATCCATCCAGGCTGGCGTCGACCAGATGGTGAGGCCAGGACGGACTTTCTACCCCAGCCCGGCGATGCAGAGCCGGTACGACGAACGCTACCAGCGGTATCGCCGTCTCTGGCCGCTGATGGCGGATTACTTACGCGACCTGGCCGCCTCAGCCTGACCCGGCAGCCTCAAAGCGGGTACCTTTCGCCAACTTCAAGGTAACCTGTCCCTCGGGGTTCGCCACGCTCACCCGACGCGTTTGACCGGCGCGGATCGAAATGGATTGGCCAGGCTTAAACCCATAGAGGGTCAATTCAACTTCAGGCCCACCTGTCACCAGCTCGCCGCTCAACTTTGTTGGTTCTACCTCCACGCCGCGTAAAATGACGGGCTGATCCGTGGTTAAAACCGGCAGGTCATTGAGACTGAGGCGCAGGCCGGCCGGGCTGACAGCAACCGCCAGCTCACCTTCAACAAGGCGAATCCCTTTAATTGCGGATACGCCTTCGCCCAGGTTGCCAAAACGCCAGCCTTTCCAGGGCTCAAAATCGGCCAGCTCCTGGATGCCAAGGTAAGCCAGGAGCCCGCCCCAATGGTAAACCGGGTCAGAGTTGGGCGCGTTATCCCCGTCCCCACTGATGTCATCATAATTTTCATGCACATGGGATTCGCCCCGCCATTCACCCAGGAAGAGATCCAGGCTTTTCTGGCTAAGCGCTAATGCTTCCAGGTCAAAGCCATAACGCCTGAGCCCTTCGCAAACCAGGAAATTCATCGGCCCCCAGATGCGCCCGCGCCAGTAATCGTTGACCGCAGACTGCAGACCTTCTCGCCGGCGCTCTGAGCTGCGGTAGCCCGGATCGCCGCGCGATATGCTGGGTAAGACAAATCCGCCCCAAAATTCTCCCGAGTTGAGCAGGTGTTCGTCCACCATACGCCTGGCGCGCTGCAGGGGGACAATCCCGGCCAACAATGGATAAAAGTTCGTAGGCGACAGGGAAGGCGAGAAACGCCCATCCCAGCTCTTGTTTTGATAAATGCCGGCAGCTTCGTTCCACAGCACAGAATTGATACGTTCGCCCATCTGCTGATATTCATCTGTTAAAGCACTGGCATCCGCCTCCAGGCCTAAAATGGCGGCAATCTGGGCCAATGCCCAGGCATCCAGGGCATAGAGAGCATTCAAGCCCACGTCTACCAGCTCCATGGTGTGCGTCGTTTGATTAAAAACGACCGAATCGTACATCGGGCTGTTATCCAGGCCCGATTCATACATGGCAGCTCGCAAGGTGCCAGCCTCCCAGCCGGGGTTCTCTCCCGTGGGGGTGGAACCCCACTCCAAAAGGCCGTCGCCGTTGCCATCGCGGTGGGGCATCCACCAGCGATGCCAGCGAAGCAGCGCCGGGTAGACCTCGGACAACAGGTTGAGCCATTGGGGGGCTCTCACCAGGGAGCGAGAGCTCGCCAGCTTCAGCACCACGTAAGAGCCCACCGGCGGCTGAGAACGATCCTGAGAGGTCGCCCGGGCTGACCCGAAATTGGGTACAAACCCCGCGGGGGTGATCTCTTGCAAGATTGCCCTCACGTTGGCCTCTGCCAGGGAGGGATCCTCCAACCCTGACATCATAGCGGCAAAAAAGGTGTCCCAATCGAACAGGACGTACCCACCCCATCCAGGAACCCGGCACCAATCCCGGCTGACCGGCGTGCAAATCCGTCTTTTTACGGGCTCCCAGATCGTATTCCAGTGCAGGCCGCGCGTCATCCCCGCCGCTGCCTCATCCAGCCACCCCATGCCGCGTAAGGCAGTCGCCTGGTACCGTTTACGCTCATCATCCAACCGCCGGGCTGCCTCTTCAAAGGTCACCGGAGGCACGCCAACCGGCTCGATCTTGATCAGGATAGGATCAACCGGCTGCGGTTCATCTTCCCACTCCTGGAAAGCAGGTGGTATGGCAAAGGCCAGGAATGGGGTAGCGGATGGCATTCCCTCAGGCAAGGGATTGAGGGGCGCATGGTTGGCGGTAAGCTGCCAGGTAACGCCGCCAGCCTGCGCAGCCAGGCTTGAATTCCCCTGGCTGACCTGAACCGGCGCAGCCCAGGCTCCATCCAGCTCTACCAGAAGCAGGTAATCCGCTTCGTCCGCCATCGAGCCCTCGGCTGCGATGAAACGGCAGATCGCCGGGGCTGGCTCCTCAACGACCGGGTGGCCATACTCACAAGACAGGGTCAGTGCGTCCCAGCGCAGGTCAACCTGGTTATAGCTCCCATCGCTGGCATGAGGGCCCAGGCGGCGCATCCCTGCCCGCCAATCAAATATCTCTTTTTTGGTGTGGCTGCCCAGGTGATACAAACAGAAGCGAACCCTCAAGCGGCTGGGCAGGTGAACGAAAGCATTGAGGTGGTTGGCGTCCCAGGTATTCCAGCCGGTGGGCTTAATCATAAAAACTCTCCTTATCGACAGCGCAATGGATTGGCTTGCATGAATTATACTTAGGATATGCTGACGGTCAAACTGCTTGGCAGCCCACAAATTGTAGACGACCAGCGCCAGGTGCGGATCAGCCGCCGGAAAAGCCGGGCTGTTTTATATTACCTGGCTGCCAGCGCCACCCCTTTGACGCGCAGCCACCTGCTGGCTTTTTTCTGGCCCGACCACGAGCGGTCTTCCGGCCAGCAGTTATTACGGACCGCGCTCTACGAGCTACGCAAAACCTTTGGAGCCGCCATGGCGATGGAAGATGAATCCATCGGGTTATCCCAGGCCGTCGCTGTGGATGCCAGGCAGTTTGAAGCACTGGCCGCTACCCCATCCATGAGCCTGGCTCAACTTGGAGCCACTTTAGCGCTTTACCGGGGAGATTTTCTTGAGTCGTTTTCCCTGCCCGACTCGGCCGAGTTTGACGCCTGGCAAACCTACCAGGCGGAACATTACCGCAGCCTGTATATTCAAGGCGCAGTACGCCTGAGCCAGATTTATGAAGCGGACGGCGATTATCAAAACGGCCTGCAAGCGCTGGAAATGGCTTTGCGGCTTGATCCCTTGCAGGAAGACCTCCAACGCAATGCGCTCCGCTTGCAGTACCTGGGCGGCGATCGTCCAGGCGCAATCCGCCGGTATGAATCACTGCGCAAGTTGCTCGATGAAGAACTGGGCGTTCCGCCCATGGCGGAAACCCGCCAGCTTTACCAGGCCATCATCACGGATGCGCTTCCCACACCCGGACAGCCCATTGGCGGGGTTACCCGGCCCGGCGCCAACCTTTCAATTCCCCCCGCAAGCCCCAAGGCGCCATGGGTGGGCCGCGAAAAAGAATTACAACAAATGCATGAACTGGCCGGTGGGAGAGCCAGAAGGCTGATTTTGATCGAGGGAGAAGCCGGGATTGGTAAAACCCGGTTAGCCCATGAATTTATCCACCAGACGCGCGCGCTCACCCTGGCCGGAACAGCTCACGAGCTGGACCAGGCGTTACCCTACCAGCCAGTCATTGAAGCCTTGCGCAACCTATCCAACGATCCGGCCTGGCCTGATCTGCGCAGCCGGCTAAAACTGCCCGATATTTGGATCGCGGAAACTTCACGCCTCCTGCCCGATCTGTTTCCGCATTCCACCAGTTCCCTATCTTCCACCGCAACCACCACCGAGGCCAGGCTTTGGGAAGGGATTAACCAGCTCCTGCACGCCATCAGCCAACAAGGACCGGTGATCATTGACCTGGATGATCTGCAATGGGCGGATACTTCAACCCTGGGTTTGCTAGGCTACCTGCTCAGGCAGCCGGAACAATCCAAGATCATTTTCCTGGCTGCCACCCGCCCGGCACCACCCCGTTCGACCCTGGCCTCTCTCATGCAGACGCTCACCCGCGAAAACCGCCTGGCGCGGATAACCCTGGGCCGGCTTAATGCGGAGGCCATATTAAGTCTCTCGCGCATATTAAGCCCATTGGCAGCAGAGCCTCTGGCGAAATGGCTCGATCAGAATGCCGAAGGCAACCCTTACTTTATGATGGAGCTGATTCGGTATGCTGATGAAAAAGGGCTGATTAAAGCCGATGGGCGATTAACAGAGGAAGCGTTGAACGCTTCTCTGGTCGTACCTGCCTCTATCTATGCCATTTTGCAGGACCGGTTATCCCGGTTATCCGACCCGGCCAGGCGCTTGCTGGATACTGCTGTGGCCGCTGGTCGTGAGTTCGAATTGGAGGTGGTGACTCACGCCTCGGGCCTATCGGAACCGGCGGCCATGGATGCCCTCGACGAATTGCACAAATCCGGTTTGATCGACCCCCTGGACGACCGCCGGTTTACCATTCATCAAAGCTTGATGATGGAAGTCGCATATCGCGAAATGGGGGTGGCCCGCCACCACCTGATGCACCGCCGCGTGGCCGATGCTTTGAAAATCGTGTACCGCCACCATCTCGATTTGGCTGCGGCTATGTTGGCATGGCATTACAGCGAAGGAAACGCCCCTGAGCTGGCCGCTCCATACGCCTATCAAGCCGGAAAGCGAGCAGCCAGCCTGGCCGGTTGGCGAGAGGCTATCGGATTTTTTGAGCAAGCCCTGGCGGGTGAAACCCACCACCGGCAGCGGATTACCATTTACCTGGCCCTGGGTGATGCCTGCTTGCAGGCCGGTGATCTCTCCAAGGCAGCCGATGCTTACCGCGCTGTCATTGAGATGGCTAAAGGGCCGGAACAGGCCAAGGCGTTGGATCAGGCTCGCCTGGGCCTGGCGCAGGCCTACCTGCTACAGGGGCGGTACAGCGAAGTGCTGTCTATCGTCCAACAGGTGTTGGCGGTAGGCAAGATCAACATGGCGGCTGAAGCGGAGCTCATCTGGGGTACCGCTTTGTCCCTGGAAGGCGCTGACTTAGAAGAGGCAAGCCAACACCTGGTACGCGCTGAACGTTACCTGTATTCATACGCCAAGCCCGACCATGCCGGGCTGGCGCATATCAAATTTGAACAAGGCAGCGTTCAGGCGCAGCAAGGTAACCTGGAAAAAGCGATCTCGCTTTACAGGCAGGCCTTGCAGGTGGCGCAAGGCGATGAGTCCGCCCTAAACTGGCAGATTTTAGCTAATAACAACCTGGGATATCACCTGCTCTTGTTGGGCGACCCCACGGCGATCCATTATGCCCAGGCTGGGTTCGACCTGGCGGTGGAAAAAGGCATGCTTCCCCAACTGGCCTACCTCCATTCCACCCTGGGGGAAATTGCCCTGGCTTCCGCTGACCTGGATAAGGCGGAAGCTCATTTCACTGAAGGGTTACGCCTGGCTGAGCAGTTTTCCATCAAAGAGAGAGCCGCGGGATTAACCGCGAACCTGGGGTTGGTGGCGATCGCCAGGGGGCAAAAGGATCTGGCCATCCATCACTTATCCACCGCTTTGGCTTTATCCGATGACCTCGGCACCCGCCATCTTTCCGCTCAAATCCGCGTGTGGTTGGTCCCGCTGTTACCCCCTGAGGAAGCCCGTAGCCATCTGATCGAGGCCAAAGCCCTTGCCGAGGCGGGTAGACGCCAGCGGTTGCTGCATGACATTTCCCAAGTAGAAGAAAAATTCCCCCAAGAATAGGGCGTTTTGTTGACGCTCTTGTTGACGCTATAGCCACGCCGGTCACTTATACTGTATCTGTAAGTGAGTAATCAAACCTATTTATTGAAAGATTTTGGAGGAAATAACATGTCCTGGAGCATTGATAACGCACATTCGCAAATTCAATTTGCAGTCCGCCATATGATGATATCAACCGTACGCGGTCGTTTTGAAAATTTTAGTGGTTCCGTAGAATTAGACGACAAAAAACTTGAAAACACGAAAGTTGACGTCAAAATTGATATGGCGACCATCAATACCCGCGATTCTCAGCGGGATGGGCACCTGCGCTCGCCTGATTTCTTTGAGGTTGAAAAGTTTCCTTACGCGACGTTCGTCAGCAAGTCGGTTAAAACAACGGATGCCACCCATGCGAAACTGGTTGGCGATCTCACCATCCGCGGCGTGACCCATGAGGCTACCCTTGACGTAGAATTCAATGGGATGGCCAAGAATCCCTGGGGGAATACAGCGGCTGGGTTCAGCGCCCAGGGAAAGATTAATCGCAAGGATTGGGGACTTGAATGGAATATGGCCCTCGAGACCGGTGGTTTTCTGGTGGGCGATGAGATTACCCTGGATATTGAGCTTGAACTGGTCAAGCAAGCTGAAGCTGTGCCGGCGTAACCCGGTTGTATGAATTCTCTTGATTAACTAACATCGGATGAGTTCGAAGGAGAAGCTGGCAGGCCTTTGTTGGTTCTGCCAGCTTTGACTTTCATCTATTAAGGAGACACCTAATCATGACCCCAGTTTCAGTGCTTGCCTTTTCAGGCAGTTTAAGGAAAGCTTCCTATAATAGCGGATTAATCCGCGCAGCAACCACCGTTTTACCTGAAGGGATGACCCTCGAGGTGTTCGACCTGTCCGATATCCCCCTCTACAATGGGGATGTCGAAACAGCCGGGACACCGGAAAGCGTCAGGGTCTTCAAAGACCGTATAGCTGCCGCTGACGCTTTATTGATCTCCACTCCTGAATATAATAATTCCATCCCAGGTGTATTAAAAAATGCGCTCGATTGGGCTTCTCGCCCGAATAAGGAATCTCCCTTCATCGGAAAACCAGCGGCTATCATGGGCGCCGGAGGCGTTATGGGCACTATCAGGGCGCAAATGGCGCTGCGACAGGTAGCTGCATCGCTCAACTTGGCGCTGTTGAATAAGCCCGAGGTGATGGTGGCGCGCGCCTGGGAGAAATTCGACTCAGAAGGTAATTTGCACGATGAGCCCACTTTTCAACAAATTGCTGAGCTCCTCAAGGCTCTGGGCACCTGGACGCGCCGGCTGCACAGGCCGGAGTCCTATAACGCCATGCCAGCGGATGTAAAACCAACCGCTGCACTCAATTGATCGGGGTGCACACGACCCGGTCAGGCAAAATTGACCGGGTATGGCAGCTTATGCCCGGACAACCCGGCCCGCAGATTTTCAACGGCCATCATCACCATCCGCGTCCTCGTGGCGACTGATGCGCTCGCAATGTGCGGGGTGATCGTCACGTTGGGTAAAGATAATAAGGGATGGTCAGGGGGCAAAGGTTCCGGATCGGTTACATCCAGGGCCGCATGCGCCAGGCGGCCCTGTTTTAATGCCTGGTAAAGAGCTTCCGTGTCCACAACAGGCCCGCGCGAGGTATTGATCAGGATAGCGGTCGGTTTCATCAGGGATAGCTCTCGCGGGCCAATCAGTTTGGTCGAATGAGCGGTTAAATTGACATGCAGGGTGATAAAATCCGCCCGGCTTAACAACTCATCGAATGGTGCATAACGGATACCCCAGGCATTTTCAAGCTCTGGCTTGCGCCGGTGATCATAATAAAGGATCTTCATCTTAAAACCGAGCCCGCGCCTGGCCACCGCTTCCCCGATCCGGCCCATACCCACGATTCCCAGGGTGGCCCCGTAAAGGTCCTGCCCTAACAACAGCGAAAGCCCCCAGGCGCGCCACTGGCCTGAACGAACGTAATCCACGCCCTC
>JAJYIW010000097.1 GCA_021789855.1 Chloroflexota bacterium
CGGCGCCGACCGATTACACCATCATGGCCGAAGCGCTGGCCAGCCAGGGGTTCGTGGTAGCCGGGATCAACCAGACCTACACCTCCAACCTGGTCGTTTTTCCGGATGGGCGCGTGGTGCCACGCTCCGGCGCGGGCACCATCCCCGACTCGGCCACCCCGGCTGAGGTGGATCAGGATATGATCCGCATCGGCGCGGTCTGGCAGGCGGACGCGCGCTTTGTGGCCGATCAGCTCCAGCAGTTGAACGCCGATCCAGCCAGTCCGCTGCACAATCATCTCGATATGGCCCACCTGGGATTTTTTGGCCACTCTTTCGGCGGCGCCACGGCCATTGCGGTGTGCCAGCAAGACGCGCGATGCCAGGCCGGGGTGGACATGGATGGCACGCCATCCAGCGTGGAGCAGGCGGCCAGCGTGCCCAAACCCTTTATGCTGATGACCGAGGATTACACCCGCGGTTGCGATAGCGATTGCGCTGCCATGCGCCAGGTGTACGACCACACGCTGCAAGGAGCGGCCTACTTTGTCTCGGTGGCGGGCACGCGCCATTTCAACTTCAGCGACCTGCCCTACCGCCAGCTTGCAATCCCCCGGCTGCTGTTCATCGCCGCGGGCTACGAGGGCACGATTGACCCGGCGCGCGGGCTGCAAATTGCTGACGCCTACCTGCTGGCGTTCTTTGACCGCTACCTGAAAGGCGCCGCTTCGCCGCTCCTGGCCGGGCCGTCCGCAACCTACCCGGAATCGACATTTATGCACCGGTGATGTTTGATTTGGTTATAAAATAATGGAAGATAGATTTATTTAACAAACTGTTATTTCTATTTAATCGGGACGATGAAAACGTAAATGCTTGGTTCTGAGCAATTGGTTGCGAAAATCATTAGTAAATGGCAAAAACAATGTTAAACTTAAGAGGGTTCAGCCAAAGTTTTCGCCCGGTTTGGGCGAAATTGATGGCAAAATGATTTCGACGTGGATTCTCGGTTTAAGCAGTCTCATATCAACTGGAAAGGGGAAGCGCTATGTCCAAATTTATAGAATCTCTAGCTAGTCAAATCGAACAAGTGCTGCCAATGGCTGAGGGTTTGTATCAGGACATCCACCAGAATCCGGAGCTTTCTTTACAGGAGGTAAGGACCGCAGGCTTGGTTGCACAAAAGCTACGCGACGCCGGTTTTGAGGTGACAGAAAAAGTTGGCAAGACCGGGGTGGTCGGGCTCTTGAAGAACGGCGACGGACCTATAGTGATGCTGCGCGCCGATATGGACGCATTGCCGATGGCTGAGAATACCGGAGTACCCTACGCTAGCACCAAGACTGGTGTCAACAAAAAGGGCGAAACGGTTCCGGTGTGCCATTCTTGTGGGCATGACATGCATACGACCTGGCTGGTAAGCGCGGCCACAGTGCTATCCCACGCGAAGCAGGCCTGGCAGGGCACTTTGATGGTCGTATTCCAACCGGCCGAAGAAACGGCTGAGGGCTCGCAGGCAATGCTGGATGACGGCATGATGGATCGATTCCCCCGGCCTGATGTGGTCCTGGGGCAGCATTTATTGCAATACCGGGCCGGTTTAGTGGGTTACCGTTCAGGGCAAATACTTACAGCCGCCGATAGCCTGTTGGTACGCTTTTTTGGCAAGGGCGCGCACGGCGCGATGCCACAAATCGGTATTGATCCGATTGTGATGGCTTCTGCAGCAGTACTACGCCTGCAGAGCATTGTTTCACGCGAGGTTTCTCCCCAGGCATCCGTTGTGGTAACGGTAGGCGAGTTCCATGCCGGTACGGCAGAGAACATCATCCCCGCTGAGGCGTATATCAAGTTGAATGTGCGTACCACCGACGAAGCCGTGCGTAAACACGTACTCGCAGCCATCAAGCGAATTTGCACCGCCGAGGCTCAAGCTTCGGATGCGCCTAAAGATCCGGAATTCGAAACAATCAATAACTATCCCCTCACCGTCAATGATGCCGAGGTGACGAAAAAGGTCGCCAAGGCGTTTCGTTCCCAGTTCGGCGAGCGGGTTTTCGAGGCTGAGCCGGCGGGAGCTAGCGAAGACTTTAGCCGTTTCGGGAGAGCCTGGAAATCGCCATATATGTTTTGGTTTGTGGGTGGAACTGCGCCGGAAAAATACGACCAGGCCGTACGCGATGGCACAGTAGGGAAGCTGCCAGGCCCGCATTCGCCTTTATGGGCGCCTGTACTGCATCCTACATTAGAAACTGGAATCGAGACTATGCTGACTGCTGCTGCTATTTGGTTAGCCAAATGAGGCAGAGGAGGAAAACATGTCCGCAAATGTTTCTGCATCGTTTGCCCAGAAACCCACTTTGGCAGCTTCTTTCAAGGGCAATGATAAACTCTTAATCGGCATCGTTCTAGGCGTCATCACCTTTTGGCTGTTTGCCCAGACAACGCTCAATGTCAGTCCAACGATGCGCCAGGACCTCGGCATCGACCAAAACTGGATGAATATCGCGGTCAGTATCACCGCTTTGTTCTCCGGCATCTTCATCGTGGTTTTGGGTGGTCTGGGTGACAGTATTGGCCGCGTTAAGATGGTGCAGTTTGGAATCGGACTCAGCATCATCGGTTCGCTATTCATCGCCCTCACGCCGACGGGAACGGTTGTCTTCCTATTAACTGGTCGCATCATCCAGGGTCTCTCTGCTGCGTGCATCATGCCCAATTCCCTGGCCCTGGTGAAGGCTTTCTGGGATGGCGCGCAAAGACAGCGAGCGGTCAGTTTCTGGTCCATCGGCTCATGGGGTGGGTCCGGCGCCTGCTCGCTTTTCGGCGGCCTCCTGGCTTCGACCATTGGGTGGCGGTTTATTTTTTGGATGTCGATCCTCATTGCCATAGCGGCTTTTATTCTGATACGGGGGACCCCGGAGAGCAAGGTCGAACAGAAAGGCGAGAAGAAGGCGTTCGATTGGTCCGGCCTGACGGCATTCATGGTCGCATTGATCTGTCTGAACGTTGTCATCGGGCAGGGTTCCAAATTTGGGTGGGGGAGCCCAATTACCCTCGTACTTGCTGCGATCTTTGTGGTGGCTGCCATCGCCTTCTTCAGGATCGAAGGCAATAAGTACAACGGTTTTGTCGACCTCAGCATGTTCAATAACCACACCTTTGCAGGGGCAACCCTCTCGAACTTCTTGCTGAACGGCGCGGCAGGCACGTTGCTTGTCTCACTCAGCCTCGTGCAGCAGGGAGCGAACATGACCGCGCTCCAGGCTGGCCTGCTGACCGTGGGCTACCTGATCGCCATCCTGGCTACCATCCGGGTTGGCGAAAAGTTGCTGCGGATGTGGGGCCCACGCAAACCGATGCTGCTCGGATGTTCCATCACCGGCCTCGGCATCCTGCTGACTGCCCAGGGGTGGGTCTACGCCTGGCAGTACATGGCCCTGGCCGTCATCGGCTTTACATTCTTCGGAATTGGTCTTGGCTGCTACGCGACCCCCTCTACCGACGCAGCCCTTTCGAGCGTCCCAAAAGAAAAGGCAGCCTCCGCGGCCGGCATCTACAAGATGGCCTCGTCGCTGGGTGCAGCTTTAGGGGTGGCCATCTCGGCCGCGATATACACCGGACTTAGCTCGCAAGCCGTGAAATTTGTGGATCCGATCTTTGTTGGCCGCACTGATAACATCAATGTGCGCTTCGCGGCCATGGTCGCCCTGGCATTCAACCTGATCATGGTGTTAGTAGCTATCATCGCCATCCAGGCAACGGTTCCTGCCGGCAAAGAGGAAGAGGTTTTTTGATCCAAATTCAAGAAAAAAAGCCACCCAGTGTGGTAGAGTCGTTGTCGAGATAGAGGCAGAGGCAGCTTATGTCGGTCCAAATACTGTTGGTGGTGCTTGATCTTGTCGGCACTTTTGTCTTCGCGGTCAGCGGAGCGGCGGCTGGGATCAAGCACCGCCTGGATCTCTTCGGTGTGCTGGTGCTTTCGTTTGCTGCCGCTACAGCCGGTGGCCTTGCGCGCGATCTACTGATTGGCGCGATCCCACCCGCGGCGATCAGCGACCTGCGCTATATCTTCGTTCCCATTCTTGCCGGACTGGTGATATTTTGGGCGCCGGGAATCGTGCACAGGTTTCGTCATATGGTCGTGTTGTTCGACGCCGCCGGGTTGGCGCTCTTTGTGATCAGCGGTACGTATAAAGCATTATCCTTTGGCTTAAACCCGGTCGCGGCAGCTTTGCTTGGGATGTTGACCGGCATTGGCGGCGGAATCGCGCGCGACCTGCTCGTACAAGAAGTCCCCGGGGTGCTGCACCGCGAAATTTACGCCGTCGCGGGCCTGGCGGGCGCGGTTGTGGTGGTCATTGGGGGCCAGTTGCAACTCCCGCCTGCGGCTGTGGCGGCCACGGGCGCGATGCTTTGCTTTGGACTTCGCATGATATCGATCCTTCGCCAATGGCAGCTTCCTATCGCTAAGCTTACCTCGGATGAGTCAGCCACTTCGGCAAATATCCCTTCCGATCGACCGGACAAATGAACGGCAACGCATACATCACTTCTACCCGCCAGCTTGATATCCGCTGATTACCAGGGCTGGATGTAAAAGGCGACCTTCATCTTATGCGGGGGGCGGGTGGCAGCTCGTGGACTTTATACGCTACCACCCGGCGATAGAATTCCTTACCATTTTGCGATACAATCAACTCCAAGGCCCAGGCAGGATTTACCTGAGGGTCGCATTGGATTATAGAAGGGGAAAAAAGGCGGGTGTTTCCCCTGGCAGTTGACAGAACGCCAACCTAGGGAGTATGCTTAACCGCGGGAATGGTTAGGTCCCGGTGGGCTTCCCGGTCTTCAAAACCGGTGACTGGTCGCGTTGCGGCTGGTGGTGGGTTCGACACCCATCCATTCCCGCCTTATACTTTAAATAAAGGAATTTTCATGGTCACTGCGCAAGCACCCGACATCAACTCTGAAGTTTTGACCGCTATTGTCAGTCGTATTTTTGCCATTGAAGGCGTGACGCTGGGCAGCCCCCAACAGGGATTTGCCATGCGCTATATCGGGCACCTGTACGGCGAGGATTCGGCGGCTGCCTATGATCAGCTCGCCGAGGCGCTCCGCCCTTATAACCTGACCCCGCTGTTCCGAGTCGAAAAGGATCGCCAGGTCATCATCCTGGTCAACGGATTGCTTAAAACGCGGCCCTCCAACCCGTGGGTGAACGTGTTGCTGTTCGTCCTGACGGTGATCAGCGTGCTCATCGTGGGCGGCTACTATTCGGCCACCGTCGACCCGTTTGCCAACGGCTTTACCCTGAACGGCGTGATCGACCTGGTGCTCGGCGGGCTGCCCTACGGCATCAGCCTGATGGCGATCCTGGCGGCGCACGAATTCGGCCACTACCTGGCCGGCCGTTTTCACAAGACCCAGGTCACCCTGCCCTATTTCCTGCCCATGCCTTTTCCGGGCAGCTTTGGCACCCTGGGCGCCTTTATTAATATGAAAGAGCCGCCTAAGAACCGGCGTATCCTGCTGGATATCGGCATTGCCGGGCCGCTGGCCGGGCTGGTGGTGGCTATCCCGGTGCTGTTGATCGGGCTGAGCCTTTCAAACCTCAACCACCTACCGACGATCACCGACCAGGGCGCCAGCTTTCAGCTGGAGGGCAATTCTCTGCTCTACCTGGCGAGCAAGCTTGTCGTGTTCCACCAGTTACTCCCCGCGCCGGTCAGCTACGGCAACGTGTCGCCCATCTTTTATTGGGTGCGTTACTTTTTCACCGGCAAGCCCCTGCCTTTTGGCGGCACGGATGTGTTCTTGAACCCGATTGCCTGGGCCGGTTGGGTGGGCATCCTGGTGACCGCGCTCAACCTGATTCCGGCCGGCCAGCTGGATGGCGGCCACATGCTCTTCGTCCTGTTGGGAACCCGACGCGCCCGGCAAATCCTGCCCATCATCCTGGGACTCCTGGTGCTGTTGGGCTTTGTCTGGTCCGGCTGGTGGTTGTGGGCGGCGCTCATTTTCCTGCTGGGCCGGGTGTATGCCGAGCCGCTCGACCAGATCACCACGCTCGATCCAAAGCGCAAGGCCCTGGCTGTCCTGGCGATCGTCATTTTCTTCCTGGTTTTCACCCCTGTTCCGCTGATCTATTACTTCGGCGCGTAAGAGCGCCTGGCAAGATCCGGTGGTCGGGCGACTGATGATCTGGCGGCAGGTTTTTAATCGGGCAGGGGTCATGCTCTTGATCCTGGCGCTGGCCCTCGCCGGCTGCCAGGGAGCTTCCAATGGCGGCATCCCTTCCTGGTTGGGCGGGCTCATCCAGACCGTGGAAGCGCCCACCCCGACGCCTGCCCCGCCTCAGGCGACGCCCGTTGGAACGCCTACCTCCCCGGCGGCCTTGCCGCTGGCTTCGGATACCACCCCCACCCAGGCCACGAACCCGCTCCCACCCGTCCAGGCGGCGGAGCTCAAAGGAACGACCATCACGGTGCTGTACCCCTGGTCAGGCCAGGCAGGGCAGGGCTTCCAATCCCTGGTCGATCAATTTAACCGCGCCAACACCTGGGGCATCACGGTGACGGCGGTGATGGCCGGCAGCCAGAGCGAGGTGGCTGGCTGGATGAAGGGGGCATTGGGCACCCCCCAGCCCACGTCTACCACGCCCGGCCTGTCCGAGCCCCCGCCGGCTTTACCAGACGTGGTGGTGGCTGACCCGGTCGCCGCGTCTGGCTGGCAAGCGACCGGATCGCCCCTGGTCGACCTGGGGCCGTATATTGGGGATCCCACCTGGGGCCTGACCGGCGCAGAGAAAAAGGACCTGGCGACCGGCCAATGGCCGGGCGCAGGCGGCAGCCAATCCGCGAGTGGGCCAGTTCTGGCCGCGCCGGCCCAGCGCTCCATGGTGCTCCTGTTTTATAACCAGGGATGGGCTCAATCGCTGGGATTTACCAGGCCTCCCGTCACCCCCGGCGATTTCCGCCAGCAAGCCTGCAAGGCAGCCCAGGCCAACCAGTACGATCCCGACCCGCAGCGACGCGGAACGGGCGGCTGGCTGATCACCGCGGATGCCCTGCCGGTGCTGGCCTGGATCGAGGTGTACGGCGGGCAGATTGGCCCGAACGCCCAGGGGCTGTACACGTTTAACACCCCCCAGGTCACCCAGGCTTTCACCTTTTTAAAAAACCTCGAAAATCAGAACTGCGCCTGGGTTGGCCGGGAAGCGCTCCCGTACCCGTATTTTGCCAGCCGGGACGCGCTGTTTTACGTGGGAACGCTGGATGATATCCCGGCGCAGAGCAACGCGATGAAGACCGCCAGCCACCCGGATGCGTGGACGGTCATCCCCTTCCCTTCGGCAGACGGCAAGCCCTTCGTCCTCACGGATGACCTGGCGTATTACCTGGTGAAAACTAACCGACTGCGCCAGATGGCCGGCTGGCTGTTCATCCGCTGGCTGGAAGGCAGCCAGGCGCAGGTGCAGTGGGTCAAGATGGTGGGCACGGCGCCGTTGGGCGTATCCGTCAACGCCGTGCTGGCCGGGTTTCGCGCGCAAAACCCGCAGCTCAGCGCGGCCTTCGACCTGCGCTCCCTGGCGCGACCCCAACCGGCCCAGGCTTCCTGGTCGATAGCCAGCGGGGTGCTCAGCGATGGCGCGAGCCAGGTGCTCCAGCCGGAGGCCACCCTGGACGTCATCCCGGCGGTGCTGGCGCAGATGGATCAGACCGCAGCCGAATTGATCGCCAGGCAAGCCCGGTGAGCGAGAGCCTGCCCCACGTTGAGATTTTTACCGATGGCGCCTGTTTTGGCAATCCTGGGCCGGGAGGGTGGGCGGCGGTGCTGCGCTCAGGCAAGGCTGCCAAAGAACTCTCGGGCGGGGAATGGGACACCACCAATAACCGCATGGAGCTCACCGCGGCCTTGCGCGCCCTGGAAGCGCTTGACCGGCCTTGCCAGGTGGATCTCTACACCGATTCAACCTACCTGGCGCGCGGCGTCACCGAATGGATGAAAGGCTGGAAGGCCAGGGGCTGGCAGAAAAAAGGGGGAGAGCTGAAAAATGTTGACCTGTGGCAGGCGCTGGACGCTGCCCTGGCGCGCCACCAGGTGAGCTGGCACTGGCTCCGCGGCCATGCCGGTCACCCGGCGAACGAGCGCGCCGACCAATTGGCGCGCAGCGCCATTCCGCACCGGCGATAGGCGCTATTTCGCGCTGATGCTGTTCAGGCCGTAGTATTCCGCGGCCCGCTGGTTGATCCAAAAATCCGGCTCGGCACGCAGGTCTCCCAGCGTGCGATCCAGCTGGCCGATCGGCTGCACGACCACCGAATGCTGTCCCTGGCGCGCGTCCTGCCAGAGCAACCGGTCGCGTGCATCCCATTGGGCGGCATAGCTTTGCAATACCGGGTATTGGGCCCAGGCCTTGAGCAGGAAGCGCCCGGGGCTCAGAGCCAGCACCCCAATCAGAACGATTGCGGCCAGCCCGGTGAGCGCCAGGAATTCTGGCTGGGGCCGGGTCGTCTCAAGCGCGGTGTGGGCTGCCAGCCCGGCGGAAAAGCCCCACACCATCAGCCCGGCTGTGAGGATGGCCTGGGGGATGATGGCTGAACGCAGGGGTGGGCCGCTCTGCATGACGGCGTAGGCCGGGGCATTGCCAGCAGCCACCAGCACCAGCACAGCTACGGGTGCACCCGCCAGCGCCCAGGCGATATGACGCAGGCGCCGGCGGCGCTCCTCAGCCGTCTCAGGCGGGGCCAGCATGAACGCTGCCAGGAATGGCACAGCCAGGGCGGCGCCGGCATCCACCAGGTGGGTGCGCAGGGCTAAGACCAGCGCCTCCCAGGCGGATTTGAACGCCGTTCCCAACACGTAGGGGGCGTCCAGGTGCAGGTGGTTTCCACCCAGTCGCACCAGGTTGCCGGGAGCGGCGATCATCACCGCCATCCCGATCAGCGAGGCGACCAGGCCAAGCCCCAGCCAGGCCCTCCAGCGCCGGCCTGCCGGCAGGAGCATCACCCAGGCCAGGGCCAGCCCGAAAGCCGTCACCTGGATAGCGACCGAGGTTTCTGAAAACCCGGCCAGGATAAAGGCCAGCAGCCCGCTGGCCAGCCATCCAGCCCAGGCCCAGCCTGCCAGGGGGTGCGCCGACCACCTTTCCACCAGGGCCAGGTAGGCCACACTCAGCAGGATGGGGGCGAAATAGGTCAGCATGCCGGTCTGCCAGTAAAGGGATTGGAGCACGTTGGGGGTGGCGTGGACCGTGGTGAAGACGAACAGCGCACTCAACAGCCAGGCGACCGCCAGCGGATGGGGCAGCTTGAGGCGCACCAGCCAGGGCACAGCCAGGAGGGCGCTGGCGCAGGTCAATCCCAGCAAGGCCAGCCCGGGTAAAACGGGCACCACGCCAGGGCCAGCCAGCTCGGCCAGGCTGACCAGAAAGAAAAACGTGTAGCGGCCAGACCAGTGGGTGTACCAGTAACCTGGCAGCTCCCAGAAAGGCGTGGTCCGCACCAGGTGGGCGGTCCAATAATCGTCGGCCATGTAGCGCGTGGTGCTGCCCAGCAGGGCATAGGCCAGGAGGGCGGCGATGAAAACGGCCAGGCCGGCGATCCACAGGGCGGTCAAGGCGCGCTTTGCGCGCTGGCTGCCGCCGGCGAAATCTACCATGGCATCAGGCTCCTTTTTTCCAGGCGATCTGGCGGTTGCGCCCGCTGTGCTTGGCGATCAGCAGCGCTTCATCGGCCCGGCTGATCAGCGCATCCAGGGTGTCAATCTCCTGTTCCAGCGCCGCCACGCCCAGGCTGATGGAGAGGGTCACGCGGGCGCCCTGGAAGGAAATCTGGTTCCGGGCGACGTTCTCCCGCAAGCGATCCGCAATCTCTTGCGCGGCATCCAGGGCTGTTTCAGGCAGCAGGATGGCAAATTCGTCCCCGCCGAAGCGCCCGAAGATGTCGGTCTTGCGCAAGGTTAAGCGGAACTGCCGGGCGATGGCGATTAACACCTGGTCGCCGGCGGCATGGCCATAGGTATCGTTGACCGCTTTAAGCAGGTCGATATCGATCATGATGCAGGCCAGGGGGTGGCCGTAGCGCAGCGCGCGCTCGAATTCGCGCATCCCCAGGTCAAAAAAACCGCGCCGGTTGTACAGCTCGGTCAGGGGATCGGTGAGGGCCATTTTTTCCACCTCGGCGTACAGCGTGGCGCTGCGGATGGCGGCAATGGCAGTGCTGGCGAAGCTGACCAGCAGCTCCAGGTCATCGCTGGTAAAAGCGCCGGGCCGGGGGGTTTCGAGCGATATCGCGCCGTACACCTGGGGGGCGACCAGCAGGGGGGCAACGATGATAGCACCGGGGATGCCGTCTTGTGGAGCGTTCATCACCGGGTGGCCCTGTTGGATGACGGTCGTGATGAAATTTGCCTGTTCAGGAAGGCGGCCATCCGGAGATTGATCAGGCGGGTAACCGATGGAGGATTGCACCAGGAGGTCGCCGGTTTCCTGGTTAGCCATGATCATGCGACCGCGCCGGGCGGCTGGAACCGCGCTGGCCGCGGCCTCGAGGATGCGCCGGATGAGCACCTGGATGTCGAGGGTGGATTGGAGGGCGGTGGTGGCGACGTGCAGGGCATTCCATTCGCGCAAGCGGCGCTGGGCGTCTTCGTATAGCCTTGCATTTTGCAGCGCGGCAGCGGCCTGGTTGGTAAAGGCCTGGGCCAACCCAGCCTGCTCCTCTTTGAACGAGCCGGTCTTGAAGCTCTCCAGGGTCAGCACCCCGATGATCGATCCGGCTGCGATCAGGGGGATGCCCATCCAGGCGCGCGTGCGGCTGGTTTTCCCCAGGATGTGCAGGCGCTGGTCTACCTGGGCGTCGAACAGCACCAGGGGCTTTCCCGTGGCGCTGATCTCCTGGAAGAAGGGATTATCCACCGGGAAGGAGGTGCCCAGGATGCCGTCGGCTGGCGAGATCCCCTTCCCGGCGTCGGCGCTTAACCGGTCGCCGTGGCGCAGGAAGACGCAGGCGCTGTCGTAGGGCACCACCTGCTCCAGGTAAGAAAAAATAGTACGCAGCACCTGGTTGATGTCCAGAGATGACGTCAGGGCCGCCGCGGCCCGGCTGAGGGCTCCGGCTTCCTGGGCGTGGCGGCGTGCCAGCTCGAAAAGCTGGCAATTTTCAAGCGCCAGCCCGGCGCGCTCGGCAAAGCTGGCCAGCACCTGGCGGGTGGATTCATCAAAAGCCTCCAGCGCCTGGCTCTCAATATTCAGCACGCCCAGCACCCGGCCGGAAGTGCGCAAGGGCAGCACCAGCTCACAGCGAGTGAGGGGCGGGCCTTGCAGGTAGCGCGGGTCTTGCCGGACGTCCGGGGCATAAATCATTTCTCCCCCGCTGTACGACGCGACCGTCAACCCTGGCCCATCCACCGGCAGGAAGTTGATCCCGCTGGCGTTGAGGCCGGCTTCAGCGACCTGGCGCAGCCCGCGGCGGAATTCGTCATATAAATAAATTGAACAATAGGTGGAGGAGAATTCGCGCTGTACGACCTGGACGATCTGGCGCACCAGGTTATCCAGCCCGGTCTGCGGGTTGAAGAGAGGGGTGAGCGCGCGGTTGAGCGAGAGAGTGCCCTGCACCTGCGCCTGC
>JAJYIW010000098.1 GCA_021789855.1 Chloroflexota bacterium
CTTGACCGCCAGGTACAGGTACGTGGCGTCCCACTCTACCCGGTAAGAGGCCTGCAAACTGGTGGAGCCAGGGTGCTGGCTGTTCACAAAAACGACAAACTTGGCCGGGTATTCCTTTGCCGTCCACTCGCTCCAATCGCCGTTCAAATTAGGCGGCGTAGAAACGTATAGGCCCGTGGTGCTCTGTATCGGGCCCGTGGGCGTTGCCGTAGGCGGGACCGCCGTCGCTGTGGCGGCCTCTGGGGTGGCCGTAGGCGCGGCGCCTGTCGCCGTGGGCACCGGCGTCGCAGTGGCAGCTTGCCCTGGCGAGAGCGTGGCAGTCTTGACGGCTGGCGGTGTTGCCGTCGGCGGAATAGCCAGGGTGGGGTTAAATAAAGCCGTTGTCGTCAGGTTGGGCGTGGCGAATACAAAGGGCGTTGAGGTCGCGCGGATGGGCAGGCCGCATCCCGCCGTCACCGCCACCAAAGTCATCAGGCTGGCAAATACAAGGAATTTTCGAATAGCCATGTTTTCCTCCTTAGAAGGTTCATTCCATAGTTGCAATATTTATGCGAAATGGTATGCTATACATAGGAAGGCGCCAGAGCGCCGGGCAACGTTCCATCCTTTAACCATAGCTTCTTTATGTTACCTTGATATGGCGTAATTGTTACGGCCTGGATACGTATCACTCAAAAGTTCTGATCTCCAAGGGAGGTAGATGATGGCAGGTGACACCCGGTATCGTATTCTTTCACTGGATGGGGGCGGCATCCGGGGAGTGCTCTCTTGCACCCTGATTGACCGTCTCGAGCAGGCTAATCCCGGCTTTCTCGAATCGATCGATTTATTTGCCGGCACGTCCACCGGCGGGATATTGACCCTGGGATTGGGAGCCGGCAAATCACCCGTGGACATGCGAAATTTGTATGAAAAGAACGCCGACAAAATCTTTGCCCAGGATGTCCTTGAGAAAATTTTACACATTTCGGTGGATCAATTGGTTGAAGCCAATTATTCCAACAAGGCGTTAAAGGCCGCTTTACAGCGCGAGTTTGGCCCGATCACCCTGGGCGATCTCAAGAAAAAAGTGCTGGTCTCCAGCTTTGACCTGGATAACCTGGCTTCAGGCGCCGGCAAAATCCGATCGTGGAAGCCCAAATTCTTCCACAATTATCCCGGCCCCGGCACCGACGCCGCCGAATCCGTGGTGGATGTCGCCCTGCGAACCAGCGCGGCGCCTACTTATTTCCCCATTTACCAGGGTTTCATCGATGGCGGTGTGGTTGCGAACAATCCCAGCATGTGCGCCCTGGCGCAGGCCATGCACGAGCTGCACGATTTGCCCACACCCCCGCAAATCACCCTGTTGTCGGTCGGCACCGGCCACAGCCTGGACTTTCTAGACGAGCTGAACGCCAGTTGGGGGCTGGCCCAATGGGCGCCCCACCTGGTATCGATCATGATGGGCGGCTCAGAGGGCGTCGCTGACTTCCAATGCGTCCAGGTGCTGGGCAGCAACTACCTTCGCATGGATCCGGTCTTGCCGGTGGGCATCGGACTCGACGCTTATGAGCAAATTCCCTTGCTGGAACAGATCGGAGACGGGGTGGACCTGACGGTCGCAAACGCCTGGATCCAGGGAACTTTCCTGGGCTGAGCCTGGGTTCGGGCCGGCAGAATTTTCCAGCGAGCCAATCCCGCTGGTGTGCTCACCGCCTCAGGAGGCTGATGCTTTCGATGTGGTAAGTTTGGGGAAACATATCAAACGGCGTTACGCTCTCCAGCCGGTATCCCACCTGGATGAAGCGCCGCAGATCACGCGCCAGGGTGGCTGGATCGCACGACACATAAGCGATCCAGGCGGGCATGGCGTTCAGAATGGCGTCAATGACCGGCTTTTCCAGCCCACTGCGAGGGGGATCCACCAGCACGCCATCCGGCCTTCCAGGCAATCCAGGGAGAATGGCTTCCGCCGCTCCCTCGTACAGGTCGACTTGCTCAAATTCATCCAGGTTTACCGCAAAATCCTGGCAGGCCGGTGGCGATATTTCGATCCCCACCAGGTGCTTCACCCGCGGCGCCAGAAAAGCGCTGAATAACCCTACCCCACAATACACATCCCACACCACCCCATCCGGGGATAACGGCAGGTGGGCCAGGAGGTAATCCACCATCAAGCCCGCCACGGACGAGTTCACCTGGAAGAAAGCCCCCGGGGAGACCCGGAATAAACGCCCACGCACTTCCATGATCAGGGCCTCGTCTCCAGCCAGCACCACCGCGCCCTGATCATCCAGGTAAACCACTGAAACGGGTAAATCAACGCTCAATTCGGGCGGCTCGCCCGAATGGCCTTCCAGGACGATCATGGGGTTATCCCCGGCCCCCAATCGCAGGCCAACTCGCTCCAGGCCAGGGATAGCCTCTAAATCCAGCAACGGCCACAGGTCATTTAACGGCTTTTCTGGTAAAAAACATTCCTGGATGGGGATCACGGTATGCGAATCGGGCGCCTGGTAGCCCACCTGACTGCCCGGCGCCAGGTGGAGCTGGACGTGGTTGCGGTAAAACCACGGCTCAGGCGATGCCACCGTAGACGTTACCGGCGGCGACTGGATCGACCCGATACGCTGTAATTGATCGCGCAGGATAGCCTGCTTGGCCTCAAGCTGGCGCGGGTAATCCAGGGTCTGGTAATGGCAACCGCCGCAGGCGCCAAAGTGGCGGCAGCGGGGTTGGATCCGCTCCGGAGACGGGTGGATCACCTCCACGAGCTCAGCCAGCGCATGCCCCCGTTTTTCCTGGGTGATCCGGGCGCGCACGACCTCGCCGGGGAGTGCAAACGACACAAAAACCGCCCGGCCATCGGCCAGGCGGCCCATGGCCGCTCCCCCATATACCAGCTCCCCCACGCTTATGTCGACAATGTGGTTAATGAGATCCGTCATTGTTGGGGAAAAACCTCAAGCCCCCTCAGCCTCATGCGCGGCCGGCCAGGCCTGGTTTACTTGAGGAAAAAAGATAAGACGATTAAAATCACAAAAATCGAGCCGGCCAGGGTGCCGATGCGCTTCAAGTCAGAAATTACATGCGAGTAGTCGGGGGTAAATTCGGTCAGCCCAAGCGTCCGGCGGCTAAAGGAGGATGGCGCCGCAGAGGTTGGAGCGGGCCGGGCCGAGGATGCGCTCGCAACCCGTTGTGAAACCTGGCGTTTTTGCTTCTTACTCATGAGTCAACTCCTGAACATTAATAAATCCTGCGGGCTGATTTTAACCCATATTCGCCATTTTGGGCTGTCCAATCTCCGGATTCCCAGGAGATTGGGGAAAGCAAGGCCAGGGAGCGCCCCGGCCGGCATCCTGCTATTTTTGCAATTCCGCGCTGATCACGATGCGCTTTTTGTCCACCATGTAGGGATAGCACGATATCAAGGTCAGCACCTGGCGGCTGGTCTGAGCCATCACTTCTACATCGGTCGGCAAGACGATGCTCGAGTTGATCACCCGGTAGACGTATTGTTGTTGCTGGGTCAGGATGATAATCTGGTCGCCCACCTTTAATTTATCCAGGTCGCGGAATATCTCTCCAAAGATGTCGTTATGTGCAGATAAAACCAGGTTGCCGGGCTGGCCTGGGTTGGGCGTGCCGACGTGCTGCCCGACGCCTTTTTTCAATTGTTCCCAGCCGTCTCCCTGCACGATCGGCGCGTCCACGTGGATGGCTGCAATCTGGATCTCCACCGCCGACTCCGGGCTGGGAGTCGGCACCGGGATGTTCGCCAGGGTTTGCACCAGGGGCCGCAAGTGCTCGGGAATCTCAGCCTCATTGAAGCTGGGTTCTGTGCCAGTTATAGGCGGGGTATGGCCTGACGGCAACACCACCGCCGAGATCAATGGCGTGGGAGTCAGGGTAGGCATGGTTAAGGCAGAGGCGACCTCTTTATTCAGGCTCTGCAATACCTTAAATCCTGAAAAAAAGACCACCATCAGCCCCGCGACAGCGGCTATCTCTACCAGGAGCAACAGCCGGTCAAATACCCGCCTTCGCCTGGGAACTTTAGGCGGCTCTTGAGAAGAGCTGCTCGCCGCGGTTTCTTCCGTAGCACGCAGGTCGTCCAGCCTGGCCGGAGACGGTTCCGGGTTGACCAGGATCACCCGCCCGGTGCGGCGGTACTGCTCCAGGCGTTCCTGGCGCGCAGTTCGCCGTTTTTCAATTAAGAGCTGGCGCAACTCACTCGCGGAGAGGTCGTCAGCGGACGTTTTTCGGCTCACGGTAAGATCTCCCTGATCTGGCGGCTGATGCGCTGATCATTATACTCTATTCCTGACCCGTATGACCTGGGGGCAGGGCCTGCTGATGGATACCCGGCCCAGATTAACCCTTGCATAAAACGTGCCCTTTATGTATAATTTTTGTTCGATGGGCGGTTAGCTCAGTTGGTTAGAGCGTTGCTTTGACATAGCAAAGGTCGTAGGTTCGAGTCCTATACCGCCCACCAAACACATTGACCAGGACGAGTAGCCCGAAAGCTTCTGCCAGAGAGAAAAGGTCCGCGGCTGAAAGCCTTTTCCAGAAAGCCCACGGCGAAAACCCCCTGCGAGTGGTGACCCGAACAGGCCAGGCTGGCCCTCAGTAGGGAAAACGGTTTGCCCCGTTAACGGCGACCAGGAGATAACCGGTATTCACCGGTTAATCTGGGTGGAACCGCGTGAGTAAAACTCTCGCCCCAGTTGGGTGAGAGTTTTTTGTTCTAAATGGAGGTAAAAATGCCAGAAAAAGTTGAACAAGCCTACCGTGACAGCCAGCTTTACCGGATCCGTCATTCGACCGCGCACATCATGGCTGAGGCGGTTTTGGAGCTGGTACCTGGCGGCAAGATCGCCATCGGCCCGCCGATCGAGGATGGTTTCTATTATGACTTCGATCTGCCCCGCGCCCTGACGCCCGAAGACCTGGTCGCCATTGAGAAACGCATGCGCCAGATCATCGCCGGTAATGCCCCCTTCGTGCGCCGTGAGGTCAGCGCCGATGAGGCGCGCCAGATTTTCAGCGACCAGCCTTACAAACTGGAGCTGATCACCGGCCTGGAACAGGGCGGTTTTGACGAGGACGGCAATCCCCTGGCTGATAAACCCGTCATATCGACCTATACGCAGGATCGTTTCGTCGATTTGTGCCGCGGGCCGCACGTCGAGCGCACCGGCCAGATCAACCCCTCGGCTTTCAAATTGATGAGCATTGCCGGCGCTTACTGGCGCGGCAATGAAAAGAACCCCATGCTCCAGCGCATCTATGGCACCGCCTGGCAGACGTCAAAGGAGCTGGAAGAATACCTATGGCGCCTGGAAGAGGCCAAAAAACGCGACCACCGCAAGCTGGGTAAAGAGCTCAGCCTGTTTTATTTCTCCGACGACGTAGGCCCCGGCCTGCCTCTCTTTACGCCAAAGGGCGAAATGGTGCGCCACTTGATGGAAGAGTACGTTCGCGATGTGCAGACGCGCTATGGTTTTCAGCACGTGTGGACCGGCCACCTGGTCAAAGAAGACCTGTACAAACGCTCGGGACACTACGATAACTATAAAGACGCCATGTTCCCGCCCATGGTGGACGAGAACGTAACCTTCCGGTTAAAACCGATGAACTGCCCCAGCCACATGACCCTGTTCAAAGAGATGGGGCGACATTCCTATCGCGAGCTGCCCCTGCGCTTCGCCGAATTTGCCACGCTCTACCGCTATGAAAAGACGGGCGAATTGTCCGGGCTCGCCCGCGTGCGCGCCCTGACCCAGGACGATTGCCACACGTTTTGCACCCCAGAGCAGATCGAGAGCGAATTTTCGCTCGATCTGAAGGTCATCAAGGAAGTCCTGGAACGTTACCGCTTCTCCGATTACCGGGTGCGCCTGTCGCTGCGCGGCGCTGGCGGCAAGTACGTCCAGGATGACGAGAAGTGGACGCGGGCAGAAGCCGCCCTGCGCGCTGCCCTGGATGCTAACCAGGTGGACTACTATGAAGCGACCGGCGAGGCGGCTTTCTATGGGCCCAAGGCGGACTTTATGGCCCGCGACGTGCTCGGCCGCGAGTGGCAGCTCTCGACCATCCAGGTCGATTTTATCCAGCCCTCCCGCCTGGGCCTGGCCTACATCGGCGAGGACGGGCAGGAGCATATCCCCGTGGTGCTCCACCGGGCTGTCACCGGCACGACCGAGCGTTTCATGGCCGTATTGATCGAGCATTTTGCCGGCGCCTTCCCGGCCTGGCTGGCGCCCGTCCAGGCCACCCTCATCCCCATCGCCGACCGGCACCTTGATTATGCCCACCAGGTCGCGACTCAACTAAAAGCGCTCGGCTTTCGCGTCGAAGTTGATGACCGCAACGAACGCATGAACGCCAAAATTCGCGACGCGCAAAACCAGAAGGTGCCTTACATGCTGGTCGTTGGCGACAAGGAGATGGAAAATGCCCAGGTGGCGCTACGCCTGCGCAACGGCGACAACCCCGGCCCGATCAGCCTGGATGACTTTATCAAAAAGGCTAAACAAGATATCGAGCAAGGATTATAGCCCCGAGCCAGGGCACAGAGAGATAGTCGATGCTTAACCGGCTATCTCTCTGAATACCTGGTTTGTCATTTTTGTTGACGTTTCTGGCAAAGTTGTGGTATTATCTACACCACTTGCTAACCGGCTGGCTTTTAAACAGCCGGATCGACCTATCATGTAAGGAGAAGGCTTATCAGCGCAACGAATTTTCGGATCAATGAAACCATACGCGTCCCAGAAGTCCGTCTCATCGGCGCAAAAGGTGAAAATATAGGCATTGTGCCCATCGATAAGGCCTTACTCATGGCCCGAGAAGCGGAATTAGACCTGGTAGAAGTCGCAGGAACCGCCACTCCTCCCGTGTGCCGGATTATGGACTTTGGGAAGTTCCTTTACGAACGCACCAAGAAGGAACGGGAAGCACGTAAGGCTCAAACGAAAATTGAAGTCAAAGAAATCCAGTTACGCCCCAAAACTGGTGAGCATCACCGCACATTCAAAACCCGAGATGCTCGCCGGTGGCTGCAAGAAGGGATGAAGGTGCGCGTGACGATCAGGTTCCGCGGGCGAGAAATCGACTACCCGGAGCTGGCCCTTCAGGATCTGAGGGAAATCGCGCAAGAGCTTTCGGATATCTCTGCCATTGAGCAGGCGCCCATGATGGAAGGACGCAACATGCTCATGATACTCAATCCGATTAAACCGGGCAAGAAAAAAGTCGAAAAGGCCGTGGAAGCCTAGAAAACCGGTCGTTTCGCAGCCCGAGCAATCGTTGTCGATAGAATGATGGTTATCCCTGTGGCTGGAAAAACCAGCCACAGAATTTTGTTGAGAGGAGTTTGCTGTGCCCCGCAAGACCAAAGCAGGAAAAATCAAGCTTAAGACCCACAAGGCAACGTCCAAGCGTTTTCGCCTGACCGGAGCCGGGGTCCTGGTGCGCACCAAGGGTGGCAAAAGCCATCTGCGCCGCCGCACATCGAAGCGAACCAAGGCCCTGCTGCCTGAGATGATCACCGTCAAGGGTGAAAACATCATCAAGCGCGTTCGCCGCCTGGCGCCCTCGATGAAGGCCGGTTAACCCTATCTCAGGGTGTTCTTATTCATCTTTTTAGCGCGGCCGTTGGGTGTATACAACAGGGTCAAACCGACGCCCAGGGGTTTGCAAAGGAGTAATATATGGCTCGTGTAAAGGGTGGTCCGCAAGGCCATCTACGTCATAAGAAAGTTTTGAAGCTGAACCAGGGCTATTTTGGTTCACGCCACCGTCTTTTCAGACGGGCTAATGAAGCCATGCTGAAAAGCATGTGGTACGCCACGCGCGACCGCCGGGTGCGCAAGCGCGACCTGCGTAAACTATGGATTGCACGGATCAACGCGGCTGCCCGGTTAAACGGCTTGAGCTACAGTCGCCTGATGCACGGCTTAAAAGTGGCTGGCGTCGATTTGAACCGCAAGATCCTGGCCGATCTCGCCATTCGCGACCCCCAGGCATTTGCCGCCGTTGCTGCCAAAGCCAAAGCATAACCCTCACCATCCCCAAAAACAACGAGACGCCTCCTGGAAATTTGGCCGGGAGGCGTTTTTTTACCCACAATCTTGTTATGTCTATCCTCATTGAAACGCTAACACTGGCTCCTGATCGCCGCTTCGAGCTCGTCCAGGGGGACATCACCACCGAGCAGGTGGACGCCATCGTCAACGCCGCCAACTCGTCGCTGGCCCATGGTGCTGGCGTGGCGGGCGCCATTCTCCGCAAAGGTGGGCGCCGCATCCAGGAAGAAAGCGATGCCTGGGTGCGTGCGCATGGATCGGTCAGTCACGCCGATCCTGCATACACCGGCGCCGGCAACCTGCCATGCCGATACGTGATCCACGCGGTCGGCCCTTATTGGGGTGAAGGGGATGAAGATCATAAGCTGACCCAGGCGATCAGCGGCTCGCTACGCCGGGCCGACGAGCTAAAATTGGCTTCCATCGCCATTCCGGCCATCTCCACCGGCATCTTTGGCTTTCCCAAGGAGCGCGCTGCCGGCCTGTTCTTTACCGCTATTCAAAATTACTTCACGGCAAACCCCGGCTCAGGCCTGAAACTGGTGCGCCTGACCATCCTCGATGCGCCGACCCTGGCGGCCTTCCAGGCAGCGTTCCAGCGGTGGGCGCATCAGGGTAAGTAACGCCGCTCCGCTACCAGGATGCTGGTGCGCAATACCGCGCTGAGGGGGCGGATCGTCAGCCCCTGCGGGGTATCTTCGTCGATCACCTGGCCATTCCCCCAAACCATCACCACATGCGCCGCCGGGCCGCCTGGAGTGTGCCCGGTAAATATCAGGTCGCCGCGCCGCAAGGGCTGGCCGCTGACGTCTTCCCCTGCCATCGCCTGGTCGTTCGCATCGCGTGGCAGGGTGATGCCATAGGCGTGGTAAAGCCGGTAGATAAAGCCAGAGCAATCCAGCGCGCCATCGGCCGTCCCACCCCATACATACGGGATGCCAATCAGCGATTGCGCCGTGGCAAAAAAGCCGTCCAGCGCGGCAGGTGCCTGGGAAGCGCCTGTTATGCGGATATCCGCCGCAGCGATCCAGGCCAGGCGTCCACCGGGCAATGCTACCTGCGCCCACCCCTGGTCGACCTTATTGAGGGCTAAGTGGGTATCGATGGACAGGCCCATCACCACGCTCGCCTTGCCATCCGGCCGGCTACGCGCCAGGCTGCGCCTGACCATGACCACGGCGTATTGCGTCGCCTGGCTCCAGCCCGGAACCAGCCCGCTGGCCCTGACCCAGCCGGGGTAGCCGCGGGAATCCTTTGATGACGGTTGCTCCACTGCCACAATTTGATCCCAATCTCCCTGCTCTGCCAGCACCAACACCCGCTCGCCCACAATGAGCTGGGTCTCACGACTCCAGTAGTGTTTTTCATGCGCCGGATCATCCCACACATCCAACACCGCGGTGGATACCGTGGCCGGCTGGCCGGGGAGCGCAGTTGGGGTGAGGGTGGGCAGCGGCGTCCATGTCGCGGCCGGGCGGGTAGGCAAGGGGGTCTCCGTTGTGGTTGGCGCCAGGAGAACGCTACCGGTGGGAGTAGCACTCCGGGTGAAAGCGTCACCCCGCGTCATCGTCTGAACCGGGCTCGCGGTAGCTGGCTTTACCGTGGGGCTTGCTGGCGTGGGCTGGCAGCCGGCCAGCAAAAGCCAGGCCAGCCCAAATGCCAGCCATAGACTGGCTGCGCGCAATGGGCCAGCGTATAAATAGCCCAAAATAGATTGCTTCGCAAAGCCTCGCAATGACGGTCGGAGCGGGCGAGGCATTGGCTTCAGGTTGATCATCACCCGGTGATTCTACCGTAATTCCCGGCAAGTGACCGCATGGGCAGGTTAATCCTCATGGACAGCTTCGATTTCGGGCAGGTCGGGAAGGAGTTGGGCGTATAATAACCGCGTGATCACCTCGACCCAGAACCCCAAAATACAAGCGGTGCGTGCGCTGTTGGCCAGGCCGCGTGAGAGGCGGCTGCAGGGAGGGTTTGTCGTCGAGGGGGTGCGGCTGGTCGAAGAGGGTGCGGCCGCGGCCTGGCCGGCTTCCCTCGTCCTGTATTCTGAAACCCTCTCGCCACGCGGCATGGCGGTGGTCGAGCGCCTGGCCGGCGCGGGCGCTGAGGCCGAGCCGGTGGCCGATCGCGTCCTGCAGTCCGTCTCAGATACTGAAACCTCCCAGGGGATTCTGGCCGTTTTCCGTCTCCATCCGCTCCCCTGGCCGGAGGCGCTTGATTTTGTGCTAATCGCCGATGGCATCCGCGACCCAGGGAACCTGGGCACGCTGATGCGCACCGCCAGCGCCGCCGGGGCGCATGGGATCGTCCTCACCCCAGACAGCGTGGATGCCTTCGCGCCCAAGGTGCTGCGTGCGGCCATGGGGGCACATTTCCACCTGCCCGTGCAGACCCTGGAATGGCCGGCGATCGCGCTATTCGTTAAAGAACGTCCCCGGCCGCTCCACGTTTTTCTGGCCGAGTCGGGCCAGGGGTTAGCCTGCTGGCAGGCTGACCTGCGCCAGCCCATCGCCCTGGTCATCGGGGGTGAAGCCGAAGGCGCAAGCACCCCGGCGCGCCGCCTGGCCGACGCCAGCCTGACCATCCCTATGCCCGGCCCCAGTGAATCGCTGAACGCGGCCGCCGCCGCGGCCATCTTGATGTTTGAAGTAGTTCGCCAACGGTCGATCCCTATCCCCTGAACTCGAGGTATTAATTCCTATGAGAATACGTTCCATCAGCGCCTTTGTCAACCCTGGCTGGCCCGTCAATGCACAGGCGCTGGCCCAGGCAGGTCAATTGATCGGGTTGGCGCGCCCGCGTTTAACCTCCGCCGGGTTTGAGGTGCAATCCACCCGCCTGGCCACGGTGCCTTTCTCCGATCTGGTAGAGCCAGCTCATAGCCTTGACCTTGCCACCTCGCTGGAAACCATGTCCCAGGAAAACGGCTTCGATTACGTGGCACTGGGGCCCGCCCGCCCCAACCGGCTGGGGAGCTACCCGGTGATCCCCGACATCCTGGCGGCTACCCAATCCGTCTTTGTCACCGGTGAAATGACCTCCAGCCAGGGCATTTCGTTGCCGGGGGGGCGCGCCTGCAGCCAGGTGATTCACCGGGCCGCCAGACTCTTGCCAGATGGATTTGCGAACCTGCGCTTTGCCGCCCTGGCCAACGTCCCACCGGGCGCGCCCTTTTTCCCATCAGCGTATGCGTCCGAGGACGAGCCAGGTTTTGCCCTGGCCATCGAGGCAGCCGATCTGGCCGTGGCCGCTTTCACCGGCGCCGCCAGCATCGCTGAAGCACGCGACCGCCTGCGCGCCAGCATCGAATCGGCCGCGGCGATCCTGGTAAAAGTCTCCGAGTCGTTGTCCCAGGAGGCAGGCTTGCGGT
>JAJYIW010000099.1 GCA_021789855.1 Chloroflexota bacterium
ACCCCAGCAAGCCCCTGCCTTTTCTTATCAACAAAGACGAAGACACCGACGAGAATGTGCGCCTGAAATACCGCTACCTGGACCTGCGCCACGATCGGATGCAAAATAACCTGCTCTTGCGCCATAAAGTCGTCAAGTTCATGCGCGATTATCTCGACCAGCGAGGGTTTATCGAGGTCGAAACGCCCATGCTCTTTAAGACCACCCCCGAAGGGGCGCGGGATTACCTGGTGCCTTCGCGCGTGCATCCCGGCTCCTTCTATGCCCTTCCCCAATCGCCCCAGCAGCTTAAACAGCTTTTGATGGTGGGCGGGGTGGAACGCTACTTCCAGATCGCGCGCTGCTTCCGCGATGAAGACCTGCGCGGCGACCGCCAGCCTGAATTCACCCAGCTCGACCTGGAGATGTCCTTCGTTCACCGCGACGACGTGCTGGCCCTGACGGAGAGCCTGTTCACCGCCATGATACCCAGCGTTGCGCCTCACAAACGCTTGCTGTCTTCTCCCTGGCCTAAGCTGACCTATACCCAGGCAGTCAACACCTACGGCAGCGACAAGCCTGACCTGCGTTTTGGCCTGCCGCTCTACGACGCCAGCGCGATCATGGCCCACAGCGGGTTCATGGTTTTCCAGAACACTCTCAAAAACCAAGGCGTGATCAAATGCCTGGTGGCGCCGGGCTGCGCAGAATACACGCGCAAGGAAGTGGACGACCTGACCACCTTTGCCAAAGATCAAGGGGCTAAAGGGCTGGCTACCCTGGCGCTGACTGCCGAAGGGGTAAAAGGCACCGCCCAGAAATTTATCACCCCGTCCGAAGTGGACGCGCTGAAAGCATTGACGGGCGCCAAGGAAGGCGATCTGATCCTGTTTATTGCCGATTCCCGCGCGGTGGCTAATAAAACCCTGGGCGCGCTGCGCCTGCTCTTCCGCGACAGGCTGAGCCTGGTGGATAAGAACGTCATGGCCTTCGCCTGGGTGGTCGACTTCCCCATGTTCGAGTGGAACGAAGAAGACAAAAAATGGGACGCCGCCCATCACCCCTTTACCATGCCCAAGCTGGAAGACCTCCCCAAATTCGAGACCGACCCGGGCGCCATCCTTTCGGATGCGTATGACATGGTGTGCAACGGCTACGAAATGGCCTCCGGCTCGATCCGTATCCACCGGCGGGACATCCAGATGAAGATATTCCAGCTCCTGGGATTGAAAGACGATGATATCCAGGCCAAGTTTGGCCACATGCTTGAAGCTTTCGAGTTTGGCGCGCCGCCTCACGGGGGCATTGCTCCTGGCATTGACCGGTTGGTGATGCTGCTGGCCGATGAGCCCAACATCCGCGAGGTGATCGCCTTCCCCAAGAACCAGGCTGCCCGCGATTTAATGGCTGACGCGCCATCCCGCGCCACAGAGAAACAGCTCAATGAGCTGCATATCCGCGTCGAGCTGCCCAAAGGCCAACCGGTTTAGCCTTCAGGTTATCGAAAAGGAGTAATGATATGAACCTTTCAGAGCGTTTCAAGGTCAATCCGCCGGCCAACCGTTGGGTCGGTCCCATGCCTAAGGTCGGCATCCGCCCGATCATCGACGGGCGCCGCAAGGGTGTGCGCGAATCGCTTGAAGAGACCACCATGAGCCTGGCGCGTGGGGTGGCAGCTTTCCTTTCGGCCAACCTGCGCCACGCGAACGGCCTGCCGGTAGAATGCGTCATCGCCGACACCTGCATCGGCGGGGCGGCTGAGGCTGCCCAGGCAGCCGCCAAGTTTACCCGCGAAGGCGTAGGCCTGTCAATATCCGTGACTCCCGCCTGGTGCTATGGCTCCGAAACCATGGATATGGACCCGCTCATCCCCAAGGCCGTGTGGGGGTTCAACGGCACCGAGCGCCCAGGCGCCGTGTACCTGGCGGCGGTGTTAGCCGCCCACAACCAGAAAGGGCTGCCGGCTTTCGGCATCTATGGGCGCGATGTCCAGGACGCTGGCGATCCGGCCATCCCTGAAGACGTTAAAGAGAAGCTGCTGCGCTTCACCCGCGCCGGCCTGGCCGCCGCTACGCTGCGCGGCAAGAATTACCTGGCGCTAGGTAACGTATCCATGGGGATCGCTGGTTCCCAGGTGGACCCGGCCTTTTTTGAGAGCTACCTCGGCATGCGCATCCAGACGGCGGATATGAGCGAATTTGTTCGCCGGATGGAGGAGCATATTTACGATGAAGAAGAATTCACCCGCGCCCTCGCCTGGGTCAAGGCCAATTGTAAAGAGGGCGAAGACCATAACGCGCCCGTTCGCCAGCGCAGCCGCGCTCAAAAGGACTCGGATTGGGAAGTTTCGGTCAAAATGGCCCTGATAGCCCGCGACATGCTGGCTGGCAACCCCCACCTGGCCACGATCGGTTTCGGCGAGGAAGCCCTGGGATTCAACGCCATCGCCGGCGGATTCCAGGGACAGCGCCAGTGGACCGATCATTTCCCCAACGGCGACTTCATGGAGGCCATCCTCAATTCATCCTTCGACTGGAACGGCATCCGCGCGCCCTATATTTTCGCTACGGAAAACGACTCCCTCAACGGCACCGGCATGTTGCTGGGCTACCTGCTCACCGGTATTCCGCAAATCTTTGCCGACGTGCGCACCTACTGGAGCCCCACTGCCGTCCAGCGCGTCACCGGTCATACCCTCACCGGCAAGGCTGCGAATGGATTTATCCACCTGATTAACTCCGGCGCAGCCGCCCTGGATGGCTCAGGCCAACAGACTCGCGGCGGCCAGCCTGTGATCAAGCCCTTCTGGGAGGTGACGCCGGAAGAAGCTGCGCGCTGCCTGGATGTCACCACCTGGTACCCCGGCAACACGGAGTATTTCCGCGGTGGGGGCTGGTCCTCGCAATTCGTCACCCGCGGCGGCATGCCTGTTACCATGATGCGGATCAACCTGGTCAAGGGACTCGGTCCGGTGATGCAAATCGCTGAGGGTGAAACGGTCGACCTGCCGGCCGATGTGTTCGATAAGCTCAACCAGCGCACCGATCCTACCTGGCCATCCACCTGGTTTGTGCCCAACCTGACCGGGAGCGGCCCCTTCAAAGACGTGTACGCGGTGATGAACGCCTGGGGCGCCAACCACGGCGCGATCAGTTACGGCCACATCGGCGCCGACCTGATCGCCCTGGCCTCCATCCTGCGCATCCCGATCAGCATGCACAACGTAACCGAGGACAAGATCTTCCGGCCCACCGCCTGGAATGCCTTTGGCGCCCAGGATCCCATGGGCGCTGATTACCGCGCCTGCCAGACCTTTGGCCCGCTGTACGGCAGATACTAACCAATCTTCCCGGCGTAAACCCGGGTTTTACCCCATTCCCGGTAACTTAGAAACAGAAATCTCCTGTGCATGCCGTGTGGTCGCCAGGCCACACCGATCCACAGGAGATTTTTATATAGACCCATTGATATTATTTCAAATTGATTTATAATTATAATTAGTTTGCAATACAAAGTTATTTGCATTTGAAAGGAGTTGTCAATGAGCGAGCCATCCTTATCTCAAATGCGCCGGATGCAGTTTATGGCTGTCAATTACTCCCGTTTGCAAGGACTGCGCGGCCTGCCACCTGGCCTGGGCCTGTTCGCGGTCACCTTATGGGCCAACCGGCTACACGGGCCAGCGGGCTGGTCAATTCTCCTACCGCTTCTGTTTGCTGCCACAATGGTAGTCCTGTATTGGCTGACAGACCGGTATTATAAAAGAGCCTTCGGCCGCGTGGTCCAGGCCCCACGAGGCCACCTGGACTGGATCATCGCCATGGGTGGGGGTGTGTTGGGCCTGATTGCCTTCATCATCGATATCACCTTCAACCACCTGCCATTCAGTATAATCGGCCTGGTGCTGGCCGCGGCGCTCCTCTTTGATTACCTGAAGCTCGTGAAGATCACCCAGGTCTGGTACATGCCCTTCTGGTCTGTGTTTACACTATTGATCACGCTATTAAGCATTTTGCCAGTGCTCGGGCTGGATCATTGGTGGCTGGCGATTGGCACAAAGAGCCAATTATTGGGCGTGGTGATGGGGTCTGGCCTGATCATGATCGCCGCCTCGATCACCTCCCACGTTTACTTTGCCCATACCCTTTCCAAGGAGGCTCTATATGGCGGGCATATTTGAGGAACTGGCCGGGCTGGACCGGCGGATTCATGAGCCGGCCCGCCTCTCAATTATGACGGTTCTCTCCGCCGTTCAGAGCGCTGATTTTACTTTCCTCGAGCGGTTAACCGGGCTCACGGTGGGCAATTTATCCAATCACCTGGGAAAACTGGAAGAAGCTGGATTGGTTAAAATTGAAAAGGGGTTTGTCAATAAACGCCCGAATACGATGGTATCGATCACCAGCCAGGGGAAACAGGCAATC
This sequence comes from Chloroflexota bacterium, assembly GCA_021789855.1. GTDB lineage: Bacteria > Chloroflexota > Anaerolineae > Anaerolineales > Anaerolineaceae > JAJYIW01. The sequence goes on from JAJYIW010000099.1 coordinate 4,404, forward strand.
GACAACCATTGGCAGCATCTGGAGACGCTGCACAAAGAATCGCGCGCCTGGAAACCCAATCACGAATAAAGCCATCCCTTTTTTACCTACAGTTTTTGCCACGCCATCCAGGCCCAGGGAGCCATGGCAAACAGCCCCACCAGCGCCGGTCCTTCCAGACCGCTCAAAAAAGCGATACCGATCGAGCCCAGACCGGTTACCAAATAGCCGAAGAGCGCCAGCCGGTTAAAACCCGGCCGAGGGGGATCGGCCCTCTGGCCTCGCCCCACCCGCGGCGCCAGGCTCAAGAAGATGGCGAAGATGACAAAGGTGGTCAGCCACCACCCCCAGTAATTTTGCAGGGGTACCCCAAAATAAGGGCGGGTCGACGCCGCGCCATCCCATACCCAGTGGCCCAGCTTCACCATTAAGGGATCCATGACCAGATCCCACGCGGTCATAATCAAACCCCCCAGAGCAGAAACGCCCAGTATGGGGAGAATACGGCTCCTTTTGGATGGCCGCCAGGCAGTTAAGCCCTGTGCGATCACCAGCGATGGGTACATCATCATAAACCAGGCCAGGGGGATCAACAACGGCACCAGGCCCAGGAATTTCAGGCCGAGGGAATCGGTGTAGTGGTAGGGACCGTACACCAGGCCGGTCGCCACCCCCACACATTCAAACAGCAGGCTGATGCCAAAACACAGGGCGATCAGCCAACCGGCCCGGCCCCAACCCAGGCGCTGCCCGGCATGCAGCAGCATCACCGTAAAAGCAAGCAAAGTCAATACAATCGTCGACGCCGGGATGCGCGGGATGGGCACGACCAGCGTGGCGACCGAATAAGCCGTCAGCGCCGCGTATATAATCAGGAGGTAGAGGGTTAACCGGTCGAGTCGCATCAAGCCAGGAGGCGCGTCATGGGCGCCCCGTGGTATCCCTGGCATTTGCCTGGGGCTGGCCTTCACCAGGCTCGCTGGTGCTGCCTGTTTTTAAATCCACTTCTTCCAACGTGCGCAAATCCTGTGTCAGGCTTCGCCGGCGGATGACCAGGCTGGCCAGGTAAATCAACGACGCCACAAAAAAGACCGTGTAACCGGCAATATAATAAACCAGGGTATCGGCAGGGCCGCTGTTTGGCATGAGGAGCTCCTTCCTTACGACAATTTCAACTTGAGCTGTTCGACTTTTTCAGCCAGCTCGCCCAGGCGGATACGATGCCAGAGCAGGTCCGCGTAAATCACCGTAAAAACCAGCAGGCTGGTCATGAAGGTTTGCAGCATTTTAGGGGTCATATCAAAGCTCCCCGTGGCATTGGGATCGCTGCCGCCGATCACCACCGGATGAATGGTGCGAAAGATGCGGATGGAGAAGAAGGTCAGGGGGACGCTCAAGAAACCCACGATGGCGTATACCGCGCCAAACCGGCCACGGCGTTCAGGATCTTCGATCCCCTGGCGTAACATCAGGTAAGCCACGTAAATCAGCTCCATGATCGTCACGGTCGTCAGGCGTGGATCCCAGGTCCACCAGGCGTTCCAGATGGGCCGGGCCCAAATCATCCCCATAAAGATGGTAATCAGGTTGAACACGATGCCCAGCTCTACCGAGGCGACCTCGACAATATCCCACTGTGAATTGCCCGTGCGCAGGTAAACGATGCCGGCCACCACGGCTACCCCAAAGCTGAGCATCCCAATCCAGGCTGTGGCGATGTGAAAGTAAAACACCTTTTGCACCAGGCCCATAACGGCTTCCTCGGGGGCATAAAAGAATACCATCGCCGTCGCCCCTGCCAGAAGCAGCACCGAGACATAATCCAGGATGGTTAACCAACGCGATTGTTTTGGCATACTCGCTTTCCTATTCCTCTACGACAAAATCATAGACCATAAAGGCGACCGATGTGAAAATCACATCGTAGACGATTAACAAAGTAATCCAGGGCTGGATATCAGCCCAGTCTAGGGCCTGGAGAAAACCACTGCTGGCTTTGACCGCGGCAACCAGCAGTGGGATGACCACTGGAAACAACAGGATGGGCAGGAGAATATCCCGCGTCCGAGCCTCAACCGCCATGCTGGCGAGCAAGGTGCCCACCGCGATATACCCCTCTGCTCCCAGGAAAATGACCAGGATCAAACCAGGGATAAACAGGTTGATGTTATATAGAAGGCTGTAAACCGGCAGGACAATAGCCGCCATCACCAGCATGAAAATCAGGTTGGCGATGAGCTTGGCAAAATAAATGGCTGAACGGTCAACTGGAGCCAGCAGCAGCCCATCCAGGCAGCCGCGATCTTTTTCGACCGCCATCGAACGGTTCAGGCCAAGCGTTCCGGCAAAGGAAAACGTGACCCATAACACCCCGGAGGTCACGGTGACCTGGGTCGCAGCGTCCAGCTCCAGGGCGAAATTGAATATCAAGATCACCAACAAGGCAAAAACCAGCATACCGGAAAGCAATTCCCGGCTGCGCAGCTCGGCTGCCAGGTCCTTCCACACGATAGCGCGGATCGCCTGGATAAAATGGCTGGCCGGCAAATCCATGTCCGCTGGCCTGGATATCTTTTTTTCCGCTTCAGGCCGGGCGTTCATTGCGAGGCCTCCCGGTAGAACGCCAGCAGGCCATCGGGAGTGAGTTCCTGGCGGGGTAGCGATGCCTGGATGGAACCGCGGCTCAACACATCGAAACGCGAGGCCAGGTCAGCGGCGCGCACCAGGTCATGCGAGGTCATCACCACGGTGCGCCCACGTGAAGTCACCTGGCGCAGAACCGCATCCAGCATGTCGCAGGCATCCTGATCCAGCCCCGTATACGGCTCATCCAGCAACAAGACTTCCGGGTCATGCAATACGGCTCGCCCGATGGACAGGCGTTGGGCCATCCCCCGGGAGTAAGTGCGCACGAGGTCGCGCCGCCGGTGGGCCAGCCCAACCAGCGCCAGGATAGCGGAGATGGCCTGGTCAAGGTTCCTGATGCCATACATGCGTCCAAAAAACCGCAAGTTCTCCTCCGCCGTCAGGTCGCCATATAGCAGCGGTTGGTGAGAGACGACCCCCAGGCGCCGCCTCACAGAGGCGGCCTGCTCTGGCAGATCGAGACCGGCGATGCGCACATTCCCCGCCGTCGCCCGCGCCAGCGAAGCCAGGATACGTAAAAACGTCGTCTTGCCAGCCCCATTCGGGCCTAAGATGGCCACAAATTCCCCTTCCTCCGCTCGAAAATCCAGGCCTCGCAAGACAACCTTAGATCCGAACCGCTTAACCAGCCGGTTGACTTCGATCATTATCCTCTCTTCCCTTACGGTTGCTCCTGTCCTGGCGAATTATCCCCTTGATAACTGGCTTTCAAGCGCTTTTTCAGCTCAGCCCGGCGGCTTTGGTAGGCTGGCTCTGGTAAAAAGCCATCTTTATGAAGGTCATCCAGAGCCAGAATAGCATCAATGAGCGAATCCGGGTCATCTTTAACGGGCGACTTTGCAACGGCAGGCTTTAATTTTCTGCCCGTGAATCCTCCTGACCGGTACAACCACCAGCCGACCACCACCAGGGAAAAGAGCAATACTCCCCCACCGATGATCAGGTTGGTCGTTGTGTTGTTGCCGGCCGCTGACGAGGATGCTGATTGGGGTTGGCCGATCAGGTCGAAGGTCAGGTCAGCGCCTTTGGCCAGGTTCTGAGCCGCATAAATCCGGTAGGCCGATCCCTGAATATTCTGCACCCCATTATCAACCAGCTGGCTGCTCTGCACGGTTATGCCATTCTGGGGCAGCAGAACCACCGCGGCATTGACTGGCAATGGCACGGGAAGGGACACCGGCAACTGGTTAGAGTAAGCCAGATCGTAGGCGAACAGCACCTGGTGCTGGTCGACGCCAGGCGCGATGGTGGCCGTGTCACCAAATCCATTGGGCATGGAAAGATAACGCTGGCCGAGCTGCCCGCTTTGAAACTGGAGGTTAGTCGCCCCAGAAGGCAGGGTAAAGTTGATCACTGACTTGCCAGCCTCGGGTACAATCACCTTGCCGGTCGGGTTGGAAATAATAAACAATTCCACCACCTGAACATACCCGGCGGTGCTGAAATCCAGAAAGACGTGCATACGGTCAACCGAAAGAGAAGAAGCGTCGGTCGTTGTGGCATGGACGGTGATCGGGAGGTTGATCTCGTTCGAGCCTGCGGTTACCTGGCCTACTTCCGAGCTATAGGTCACCTGGTTCAGGGTAATCGACGCCATAAACACCCGGCCGGAAGGAACATCGACCCCTGGTAAGCGGAAGGTATGATCGGCGTTGATCGGCGCCGAAAGGTTAACCGCCTGGGTCGTGCCATCAAAACCCTGGACGCTCACCAGCAGTCCACTCGGCAGGGTGGAAGGCACGCCCGGGTCAAAGCTGATCGTTCCGGTGATCGTCACCACGGTGGTCGCCGTCGTACTGGGAGGCGTCAGGCTTGTTCCGGCTGGCGGGGTCAGCGAATGGGGAGTGGATGTCGCGGTGACCGCCTCGCCGCCTGGAGACAGCGTCGAAACGGGGGAGGGAGTCGGGGACACCGCAGCGCTGTTGGTTGGCGTTGAAGCGGGCGGAGGGGTGTAGCCAGGAGGTGGAGTGATATCGCCCGCCAGGGAAAAATTGCAGGCTGAAAGCAGCCCGATCCACAACAAGCCGGCCGCCAGCGTTAATAGCTTCCTCATGACGGTCGCCTTGCAACCAACGCTGTACCACATTTTGGGCAGTAAAGATCCGATTTCTGCACGGGCCTCCCGCAATGAGGGCAAAAACCGCTGGCTTTTTCGCTGCGCGCCTGGCGGTGGGAAGCAATCAGGCGCTCCAGGTCATCCTCGCTGAAAGCCGCCTTTTGTTCCGCAGCGTCCGAGGGAGCTGGCTGGCGACCCTCTGTTTCACCTGGTATATTCCCCCCACCTGGCACAACAGGCGCCAGCTGCGACTGCACGGCAGCAGCAAAGCGCTCGCTGGTGGTCAGGCTGGTTTCCTCTCCAGCCGGTGCCTCTGGGCTTGTGGGAGCTGATTGGATGGCATCCAGTTTCTTCAAAACCTCTGCGCCAGCCTGCAACAACGCTGCTCGTTGAAGGGGATAATCCTCTTCAGGGATTTTATCCAGGGCATGGTCGAATTCTAATTCCTGGAGAGCATTAAGCAACCGATCATATTCAGCCAGCAAGCTGGAGCGGTTGTGATCATCATCCGCTGGCAAGGTGTAAAAATCCGATTCATCATGGGCCTGTTCGCCAGGTAACTCACCTGGCTTTCCAGGTTCGGGCGGTTTAAAAAAGGGCCGGCTCACGTAAATCCCCACCAGTAAAATGACCGCCAGCAACAAAAAGATGGAACCTAATTCCATAGCCCCCCCTACTTATTGAGTAGTGGATTAACGATTGCAGTAATTTCATCAACCGACCCAAACGGCCCAATTTGGGCGTAGGCTAACCGCCCCTGCCGGTCGATAAAATAAGTTTCCGGGACACCGCTGATGTGGAAGATTTGGGAGATAATCGTGCGCAGGTCTGGGCCATTGGGATAGGTAATTTGAAATTTACTCAGGTAAGCCCGCGCTTCGGGCTCGGTATCGACATAATCAACGCCCAGAAAAACCACCTGCCCTCCAGGTCGGTAAGTTTGCCAGGCCTGTTCCAGGTCAGCCGCTTCACCGGCGCAAGGCTGGCACCAGGAGGCCCAAAAATTTAAAACGACCACCTTTCCCTTGAGATCGCTGGTAGAAAACGTCGCTCCGTCAAACGTGGTCAACTGAATGGGAGGCACATCCTGGCCGACTACAATCGGCGCTTGTTGGTTACGTTTCAGCCCCAGGCCTAAAAAAACCAGAAAGGCGGCCAAAACGATAAACGCCAGCACGATAGCCCACACAGGCAAACCCCGCCGGGTGGAGGTTCCGGTTGTGTGCTGATTAACCGTAGCGTTTTCCATTTTTTATTTTTACTTCTCTCTTTTCTTCAAATTATTCAAGACAACGCGAATCACTTCAACCGGCGCAAGTCCTCTTCCACGCGACTCATATACTGATCTCCAGCGCCGGTCTCGACTCTGGCCTGGGGAGCGGGTTTGGGCCTGCGGCTGGATGCCAGGACCCGCACCAGGACCAATATCCCTCCCAGGAGAGAAACGCCGATCAAGACATAAAACATGAGGTTGACCCACCGGTTCGGCCCCCGGTTAGGCGGCTCGGCCAACACTCTATCGCCATACTGTGCCGCAAAATATTGTTTGATCTGGTCAGAAGACCAGCCTGAGGCCAGCTTCTGGCGGATTAAATCACGCCATTGAGCGCAAGCCTGGGTGGGACAGACGTCCAGCGGAACATTCTCACACACCGGGCAGTAGAGCTGGCTGGCGACCTGGTTCACCTGGTTATCGGAAGGCGTTGTCGCCGGCGTAGGCGAAACGGCCAGCCCCGCAGCGCTCACGGCAGAGGAAGCCCCCAGGCTCAAGGCCAGGCACAGGCCAAGCAAGATCAGGCCAGGAAGATAACGTTTCATTAACAATCTTTCTCCAACAATCTTCCTCCAGGAGCGTCAGGCCTGGCTGGGAAGCGGCCCAGTGACCTTACGGGTCACTTTTTCGGCTTCGGGCTCACGGTCTGGCCAGGCCGCTACCAGCGAACCCACAATAAAGACCAGCGCTCCGATCCACATCCAATCAACCAGGGGATTATGATAAATTTTGAAGGTGGCGCCATTCGCCGAAATCGGCTGCCAATCCACCAGGATGATATAGATATCACCTTCCAACGTGCTCCGCAGCCCGGGGATGGTCACGGGTTGTTGAGCCTGGTAATAATAATCCCGCCTGGGATAAAGCTGGGATAAAAGCTGCCCATTCTTCGAGACGTCAACGACGGCGCGGGCTACATTCCTGCCATCGGCGGTATCAAAAGTGGCCAGCGAAACATACGTAATAGTATACCCGTCCAACTTTAAAGATTGGCCCTGCTTGACCGTGCCCTGGGTCTGGGTCTGGAACAGGTTGATGCCGATCACTCC
>JAJYIW010000100.1 GCA_021789855.1 Chloroflexota bacterium
CATGGCGCGCCAGCCGCTCGATCAGCCGGGTGACGCCTTCATCATGCTCATGAATTTCGTGAGTCAGGTACCACCCGCCGAAGGCCTTACGCCAGGCATATTTCTGCGCCACCTCTTCGGTGAAGCGCAGGTTCAGCTCGACCTCACGCTCGGGGTGACCCTCATGCCAGAAGCGCCCCGAATCGTACAGGCCGAAATAGAAGGTCATGCCAGTGCGCTCAGCCTGGGTGAGATACAGGTCCACCAGGTCGATATGGGCCGGGCGCATGGCGAGCTGAGAAGCCAGCACCTCGGAAGGGAAGGTCATCCGGTCGCGGTAGCCCGCCCGGATCAAGATCACGGTGTCCATCCCGGCAGCGCGCATGGCATCGAAATCGGCGGCCCATTCCTCCGCGCCCCAGTTAGCCGAGGGGATATCGTGGGTGATTTCATCTAAAAATGTACCGGTGATTTTCATTGCGCTCCTTTGGGTGAGCCCTCGCCTCGCCTCACTTCACCCATTTTTGGAGAAAGGCCGGGGATGAGGGCCGTATAAAGGCAATGGAATTATAATACTCTGGTCTATCCCCCTACAACTTATTTCATCAAGGAGCCGCTATGCAACCCAATCCCGTTTTACGAAAGCTGGGCCTGAGCGATACCGACCGGGTGGCGATTATCCACACCGACGATATCGGCATGTGCCAGGCCAGCGTCACCGCTTACCAGGAGCTGTGGGAATTTGGCATCGTATCCTCGGGCGCTACCATGGTGCCGTGCCCCTGGTTTTTGCATGCCGCCAGGTACTGTCGCGAGCACCCCGGCGTCGATATGGGGGTGCACCTGACCCTGACCAGCGAATGGGAAACCTACCGCTGGGGGCCGCTATCGACCCGCGACCCGGCCAGCGGGCTGATCGATGAACAAGGCTATTTTTATCACCGCACGCAGCCGGCCCAGGAACATGCTGACCCCCAGGCAGCCGCGCTGGAAATGAAGACGCAGGTCGAGCGCGCCATCGCCGCCGGCATCCAGCCCACCCATGCGGATACCCACATGGGGACGGTGGCCCACCTCAAATTTATCCCCAGCTACATCCAGCTTGGTCTTCAATTCCACCTGCCGATCATGATCATGCGCCTGGATCAGGCTGGCTGGCTTAAAATGGGTTTGGATGAGGCCACTGCCCAGATGGCAGAGCAGATGGTGCACCAGCTTGAGGAAGCCGGGATGCCGCTGCTCGACCTCGAAACTGGCATGAACCTGGATAACCCCGACAACCGCATGGCGCAGATTAAGCGCGCACTGGACGATCTGCCCGTTGGGGTGACCCATTTTATCATCCACCCTTCCGCCGACACGCCTGAGCTGCGCGCCATCACCCCCGATTGGCGCTGCCGCGTGGTGGATTACCACGCCTTCCAGGAGGAGGAATTGCGCCGCCATATCCAATCGACCGGTTTACACGTGATCGGCTACCACCACCTGCAAGCTTTGATGCCTGCCTGATGCTTTGAGGAGAATGCTACCATGGATACCGCCCTACCCGTCACGGCGCCAGCCGCCGCTTCCACCCTGACCTCCAACCGCCAGCGTTGGCTGTACTCGATTGCTAACCTCGGCAACGTCATCCCCTACCAGGCCGTGGGGGCCATGATGTTGTTCTACTACACCGACGTTAAGCGTATGCCGGTGAGCTGGGCCGCCCTGGCCATGACCCTGTACGCCATCTACAACGCCTTCAACAACCCGGTGCTGGGGTATCTTTCCGACCGCACCCGCTCGCGTTGGGGGCGGCGTATCCCTTACCTGCTCTTCTGCACCGCACCTTATGCGATCGCCTTTGCCCTGATCTGGATGGCGCCTTTCAACGGGCTGACCAACCCGGTAGGCCTGTTGATTTATTTCTACGTGATCGTCTTTATCTGGGAAGGGCTGGGCACGGCGGTTTCCACCGCCTATTACGCCCTGCTGCCTGAAATGTTCATGGATTACAAAGAGCGCACCGACGTGGCCGTGCGAATGAACATTGTCCAGACGGTCGGCCTGCTCATCGGGGCGGCGCTGCCCTCAGTCCTGGCAACCACCCTGGGCTACCCTGTGATGGGCATCCTTTTTGGGGCGATTGCGGCTGCAGCCATGTACGCCGGCATCCCCGGCATGTTTGAGCGCAAAGGCTACCAGGATGAGCCCTCGCTTCCCCTCTTCCAGGCGCTTAAGGCGACCTTGATCAACCGCAGCTTCCTCACCCTGGTGGCAGCCCAAACCCTGCGCTTTTTTGCCACCGGCACCCTGGTCACCGGGATGATTTTTTACATGAAGTACAGCATCAAGGCCAACCCGGGCCTGACGACCATCATCCTGGCGGTGGCCTTCATCTCCGCCGGGGCAGCGCTGTGGCCCTGGCGGCATTTCATCGCCAACCGCTTTGAAGCGCGCACCACCCTGATTGCCGCCTACGCCGTCACCGGGCTGGCGATCATTCCCCTCGGCCTGGCGACTTCTACCACCGGGGCAATCGCCGCCGCCGTGTTGGTCGGGATCGGCCTGGCTGGGCTGATCTTGATGGGCGATGTGATCATGGCGGACGTGGTGGATGAAGACGATGTGCGCATCGGCCAGCGCCGGGCGGGTATGTTCTTCGGCCTGAGCAGCCTCATTACCACCCTGAGCAGCGCCCTGGTAGCCCAGGTGTTCGGCTGGATCATGCCGCTGTACGGCTACAACACCGCCCTGGCCGTGCAGCCCGACAGCGTGGGCGCAGGCTTTCGCATTTTCATGACCATCCCGCCCATCATCGGGTGCGGCCTGGCCATCCTGGCGCTGGCCTTCTACCCGCTGTACGGCCAGCGATTGAAAGCCGTGAAGCAGGCCCTGGCCCAGCGTCCCCAAGCCGGGAGCTAAGCCTTTTTGGCCCGCTCAGGCCTGGTCATTGTGACTCCGATCCGCATCATCCCCGATAAGTGGCTGGGTTGGTGGCAACGCTTTCCCCACTTCGAGGTCCGCCCGCGGCTCTGACCGGCAAAGGAATACCAACAGGATCACGCCTAGCACAGAGAAGGCGCCCACCACGCCTTCTACTGCCAGGGTGCTCCAGGGCGCGCCCCGCCAGACAACCGGCAGGTAGACCGCCAGGGCATCGACCAGGGCATGCAGAAGGATGGCCAACCCCACCCAGGCCGGCTGCCGGCGGATAAAGGCCTGGAGCACGATTACCGCCAGGGTGATCTGCAGGGGGATAGCGAAGACCCGCTCCAGCGCACCCAGGAGGGTGGTATACCAGGGCATCGACCAGTAAGCGCTCACCTGATGCTGGGCCAGGCTCAATTGATCGGGCGGCACCAGCTTGCTCAAATCGGCGTGACGCAGCGCCACCATCTGGATCAAGGTGTACAGGGCTAACCCGCCCAGGATGACGGCCTCGGCCCCGCCGTGGCCAGCCCCGAACAGCACCCCCTTGCGCCACGTGCGGGCGTCCCTGGCCCACCAGGCGTACACCGCCGTCCGCGCCAGCTCCTCGAACAGGCCAGCGCTCAACCCGAGGAAGATTGGGTTGAAATAAGGCACCCAGGAAGCCGGCGGCTTGGGAAGAACACCCGTCTGAAACAGGTGCGTTACCAGGGTGTTAAACGGGATATGGCCAGCCTGGGAGATGAGAAAGGTGGCCGCGCCGATCCACACCAGGCGCCAGCCGCTGTGGAAGCGGCGGGTCAGGTAGGCCGCCAGGGCCAACGGCATGCCCACCATTAGCAGGCCGTTGAGCAGGTGAAAAAAGAAGGGGGAATTCATCAATCTTGCTCAAAGCCGATGGAAAACATGCTCTCCAGGTCGTGGCGGGAATAGACGCGGAAGGCGATCAGAGTCTCGGTGCGGTGGATGCCAGCCACCTTGAGCATCTTATCCGTGACAATCTCGGCCAGGTGCTCGTCATCCGACACCCGGATCATCGCCACCAGATCCATGCGCCCGGCGACCGAGTAGACTTCACTGATCCCTGGCATGCCGGCCAGCTCTTCGGCGGTTTTATTAATCATGCCCTTCTCGCATTCAATCAACACAATCGCAGTGACCATCGTTGGTTCCTCCCGATAAAAATGAGTTGTGTCATGATCCCAAACTGGCGCTTCAATGATATTTTACACCGATTGCCATGCCAGGGTTAACCGCGCCGTGCGTTCCGGCCGCCAGCCCCAGGGGGGTAGGGCACGCGGCCCATATAAAAAGTGACCGGGATGCCCCCATTGACCAGGCGCAACCCCGGCTTTAAATGCAGGTAAGTATGGCCGATGAGATAATCGCTGGAGCACAGGATGCCGGCCTGCCAGCCAGGCGCCAGGCGGAGCAGCACGTTACCCAGTTGGGAATACAGGTTGCGCAGGTCGCGCCCCGCGCTCACCCGCACGCCGTACGGCGGGTTGGTGACCAGCCAGCCCGGCCCAGGCGGGGGGGTCATGGCCGAGAAGGCCTGGCAGGCAAAAGCCAGGCTATCCGCCACGCCGGCCCGCTCTGCGTTCGAACGGGCCATGTCCATGGCGCCGGCGTCCCGATCGGAGGCCAGGATCGGCCCAGGCGCAGCGCATTCCTGGGCCGCCGCCTGGTCGAGCATGGCCTGCCAGACCGCTGGCGAGTAACCCGGCCAGTCCATGAAGGCGAAGCGGCGGCGCTTGCCAGGCGGGATATGCCGGGCGATCAAAGCCGCCTCGATCGGGATGGTGCCTGATCCGCAAAAAGGGTCAAGCAGCGGTGCAGCCCCGTCCCAGCCCGAGGCCAGCAGCAGCCCGGCGGCCAGGGTCTCGCGCAGCGGCGCTTTGGCCATCGCCTGGCGGTAACCCCGGCGGTGGAGCAGCTCGCCGGATGTGTCCAGGCTGATCACCGCATGGTCGTGCACCAGGCGCACCAGCACCTGCTGGGGCGGCGCCGGCGCGGCGGGATCCGCTTTGACCAACGGCGTGGGCTGCCCCAGCCGGTCGCCGATCGCGCCGGCTACCCGCTCAGCCACCCCTGCCGAATGGTAGAGCTTCGAGCGGTGGCAGGTGGCCCGGACGACCACCGGCTGGCCGGGCCTCAGGTAATCCTCCCAGGGCAGGCGGCTGGCCTTCTTGCGCAGCTCGGAAAACGCCGCGGCGTAAAAGTCACCCAGGCGCAGCAGCACGCGGCTGGCCGTGCGCAGCCACAGGTTGGCGCGGTACAGGCCGGCCAGGTCAGCGTCAAATTCAACCCCACCCGTTTCTTCGCCCCCTTCTTCGTCTGGAGGCCGGTTGCCGGGCGATCGCTGCTCCTCAACGGGCAGGCCGGCTTCGGCCAGGCGAGGGACGGCCTCCCCGCTGACCAGCCCCAGGCGCGCCAGCTCGCCCTGCACCAGCGGTTCCAGGCCGGGCGCGGCCACGGCAAACAATCGCAGCGGTGAACGGCCCTCGCTCATTTCCTTGCCCGCTTCCCCAGGCGAAGGCTTCCTTCCCGGCGGGGCGAGCGCGAACTGGCCGCTGCCGGATTCTGCCGGTCGACCACGATCGCCTTCTGGCGCTCCCGCCGCGATGGGTCTTTTTCCACCCACAAAGCCTGGCGCGACCAGGGATCCATCTCGGTGTAATACATCAGGCTGGCATAGGTGGAGGGCGTGGGGGTGAAAATTTGCACCTGCTCGGGGGACAGGCGCAGCTCGTGGGAGGTAAATTCTTTCAGGCGGCGCATATCCGCCTCGGTGCAGCCGGGGTAAGCCGCGATGAAATAATACGTCAGGAACTGGTTCTTACCCGCCGCACTCGACAGGTCATCAAAGGCGCGCTTGAAGCGGAGCAGCGCCTCCGGTCCTGGCTTGCCCATGCGGGCCAGGACGGCCGGCTGGCTGTGCTCGGGGGCGACCTTAAGCTGCCCCGACACGTGGTGGGAGGCGATCTCGGCCAGGTAAGCCGGGCCATGCGCCTGGTCGGCCAGCACCAGGTCATAGCGAATCCCCGAGGCAACGAACACTTTTTTCACGCCTGGCAGGCTGCGCAAGCGTTTCAGCAGCTCGGTTTGCGGGCGGTGATCCGGCTTGAGCGCCGGGCACACCACCGGGTAAACGCAGCGCCGGTCGTCACAGGTTCCCCGGGTGAGCTTCCGGCGGCACTCAAAGCCGTACATGTTGGCGGTGGGGCCGCCCACGTCCTGGATGTACCCCTTGAAGCCTGGCAGGTGGACCAGCGTCTCCGCCTCAGCCAGGATCGAGTCCTGGCTGCGCCAGCGCACCGTGCGCCCTTCGTGCACGGCAATGGCGCAAAAATTGCATTCCCCATAACACCCGCGATGGGTGGTGAGGGAAAACTGGATCGTCTCGAGCGCCTTGACTGGCCCCTGGGCTTCGTAATAGGGATGCTGGGCGCGCTGGAAAGGCAGGGCGTAGATTGCATCCAGCTCGGCCTGACCGGGATAAGGCGCAGGAGGGGTCTGCACAACCCAGCGATCGCCGTGCTGTTGGGCCAGGCCTTTCGCCGTCTGGGGATCGTTGTTGCGGTAAAACGTATGGAACATGTCGATAAAGGCGTTACGGTCCGCCGCCACGCTTTCATAGGAAGGCAGCTCGAGGAAATCGGGGGGCGGCTGCCGGGTGAGGTAGCACAAGCCGCGCACCCCCGTGGGCGGCACGCCGGATCGAAGCGCTTCCGCCAGCGCCAGCACCGAGCTTTCGGCCATGCCGTAAAGCAGGTAATCGGCTTTTGCATCCAGCAGGATGGAACGGCGCAAGGAGTCCGACCAGTAGTCGTAGTGGGCTACCCGGCGTAAGGACGCCTCGATCCCCCCCAGGACGATCGGGCGGGTGGGCTTGAAATATCGCCGGATCAGGTTGGTGTAGACGATTACCGCCCGGTCCGGCCGGCGATTGTTCACCCCGCCGGGGGTGTAATCGTCCGTCCTGCGCCTCTTTTTGGTCGCGGTGGTATTGGCGACTAACGAGTCCACACTGCCGCCGGTGACGCCCCAAAAAAGGCGCGGCTCACCCAGGCGGGTGATGTCCGCGGGCGAGTCGATGTCCGGCTGGGCGATCACCCCGACCCGAAACCCGGCCTGTTCCAGCACGCGGCCAATCACCGCCGCGCCGATGAAAGGGCTGTCGATGTAACTATCCCCGGTGATCAGGATCACGTCCAGCGCATCCCAACCGCGCTGGCGCAGCTCTTCGGGGGTCGTTGGCAAAAAGAGAAAAGGCAATTCGCGCGCCTTCGCGGTCAGCCGCCAGTCGCCGTGGGCGTGGCCTGGTTCTGCGCATCCACCCGCATGAAGAAGACCTGGGTCAGTTTGCTGACGCTGTCCTGCCCGATGAAGATCCCCAGGTAAGAGGTCTCCTGGTTCCCGGCGTCCTTGGCAAACAGGCAAAAGCCGCCGCCGGCGATGGATGAGGGGCCGCCGTTACCGGCCGAAGCGCTCTCACATCCCATCTGGTCGCTTTGATTCCAGCCGGCCTTGGTCATGCGGTCGACGGTATAATAATTGACCACATCCTGGGGCGATTGGGGGGTGGTAAAGGCGATGAAATTGAGCTGGCCGCTCCCACCGGTGGTGGTGCGCATCACCGTTTGCAAGGCGAGCTTGGCACCGACGGGCAGGGCCAGGTTTTCCTGCTTCAGCCCGCTCATCTGGGGCACGTCTGCCCACAAGGTGGCCACCGTCCCGGCGTCGCCGGAACCCGTGACTGCATTGCCCACCTTATTCACCACGCTATTCGCCAGGTTGCCCGTCAGATTGCAGGCCAGGCTGAACAAAACCAGAAAGCCCAAAAAAACAGGTAAATACCTTTTAGATAACCGCGAGTGGTTCACATCTCCTCCATTTATATAGCTATTACGCCTGCCGATCCATGAACGTTATAGGAATAATATAAAGATTTTTCATCCAATATTCAAGCCTGGTATAAGGTCATTTGCTTCACCGCTCATTGTATCATCCACACGGGGGAAGTTGAAAGAATCCGGTCACGGGCCTCTCCTGGCGATAGCCAGGCGCCGGGGTAATTTAAGGTAAAATGAAACCCTGTATCCTCACGCTTCCCCTGGAGCCCATGGAAAAACTCTACCGCGCCCTTCACCTGGATATCACCCGCCAGGACGACCGCAATATCTGGTTTTTGATCCTGGAAATATTCTGGGCCTCCATCCTGGCCAGCGCCGCGTCTTTTAATGGAGCTTATGCCGTCCACCTGGGGGCGACGAATACCGATATCGCCTGGCTCAACTCGATCCCCGCTCTCCTGGCGGTGATAGTCTCATTTCCGGTAGGGCGCTTCTTACAATCACGCTCCCAGCTCAAGCCGTGGATCCTCTGGGCGTTGACTGTTTACCGGCTCAGCTACGCGATGATGGCCATCATCCCGCTGGTGCAGCTTGCCCACCTGTCGCAAGGGACGCTTTCGGTGCTGTGGTTGATTGGCTGGACCGCGCCCGCCACTTTCTTCAACGTCGGCTTTACCCCCATGCTGGCGGATGTGATCCCGGAGGAAAAACGAGCGGCCACCTTCACCGCCCGCAATGTGGTGCTGGGGGCAGCCGTCAGCGCCTTCAACTTCCTGTTCGGCCAATGGCTGTATTACATCGCTTTCCCGCTCAATTACCAGGTCATGTACCTGGTTGGGGTCGTCACCTCCATGATGAGCATCTACTACCTGTCGCGGATCAAGGTTCCTGCGGCGGTAGCGCCGCCCCCTGCCCCAGTTAAAATTCGCCTCAACCTGCCCCAGCAGATCCAGGTGGTCCGCCGTTCCATTCGCGATTACCCGGGATTCTTCCTGATCGTGCTCAACACCAGCCTGTACGGGATCGGCCTGTGGCTGGCCCAGCCCCTGTATATCATCTATTACGTGCGCATCCTCCACGCCAGCGACGCCTGGATTGGGCTGCAGGGCACGGTGGGCAGCCTGGCAACCATCTTCGGCTACACGCTGTTCCGCTGGATCATGGCACGCTGGGGTGTGCATAACACCCTCAAACGCACCATCATCACCCAGGGATTGGTGCCCGTGATGGTCGCCCTCGCCCCCAGCCTCACCCTCATCCTGGTGGCGGTGGCGTTTAACGGCCTGGTCGCCTCTGGAATCAACCTCAGCCAATACATCACCCTGCTCAAGCTCATTCCCGAAGACCGGCGGGCTTCTTATTCCGCTATTTATACCGGCCTGGTCAATATCGGCATCTTCATCTGCCCTCTGGTGGGCGTCAGCCTGGCCAACGCCTTCGGTTTCGTCCCCAGCCTGATCGTCTTCGGGCTGCTATCGTGTATTGGAGCCTTTTCCTTCTGGCTCTGGCCGGTGATTAAAGAGCAACCGGATTCGCTGGCCGAAGCCGGCTAAAATTCCAGCTTGTTTTTTAGAAACACTTGTTCTATAATAGGGGTATGGATGTCATCCAGAAGCTGTCTGAGCTCTCCGAAGCCATGGCTTACGAGCCAGCCGAAGAAATGGGGGTGGGACAGGCGCCGGCCTGCCCTGGCTTCGCGCCGCTTGAAGGCAGCCCCCATGGGTTGCCATCCACGGCCGCCTGCGTCCCTTCAAAAATAGCCGGCGTGCCCATTTACCAGGCCGCCATGCCCGGCGGCAAGCGCATCGCCCTGCTCAAGACCTTGCAAACCTCAGCCTGCGAAAAAGACTGTTATTACTGTTCCTTCCGGGCGGGGCGGGATTTCAGGCGCACCACCTTCAGCCCGGATGAGCTGGCCCGGGGTTTCATGCAGATGGTCCAGGCCGGCGCGGTCAGTGGGCTGTTCCTCAGCTCGGGCGTGGCCGGGGGCGGGCTGCGCACGCAGGACCGCCTGATCGCAACCGCTGAGATCCTGCGCCTTAAATTGGGTTTTCGCGGTTACCTGCACCTGAAGATTATGCCTGGCGCAGAGCTGGCCCAGGTCGAACGTGCCATGGCGCTGGCCGACCGGGTATCGATTAACCTGGAAGCGCCCAACACGGAGCGCCTCTCGCGGCTCGCGCCGCACAAGACGTTCACCGAGCAGCTCCTGGCGCCGCTGCAATGGGTGGAGTCCATTCGCCGTTCTCGTCCCCCTTCTTTGGGCTGGAACGGGCGCTGGCCTTCCTGCACGACCCAGTTCGTGGTGGGGGGAGCGGGCGAGAGCGACCTGGAGTTGCTCACCACCACGGCCTATCTCAACCGCGCCGTTCACCTGGCGCGTGCCTATTACTCTGGCTTTTCGCCGGTGGCAGATACGCCGCTGGAAGGGCTGCCCGCGACCAACCCCTGGCGCGAGCACCGCCTCTACCAGGCCTCCTTTCTCCTGCGGGATTATGGCTTCGACCTGGAAGAGATGCCCTTCCAGCCGGAGGGGAACCTGCCCCTGGAGGTCGATCCCAAGCTGGCCTGGGCGCGGGTCAACCTGGCAGAAGCGCCGGTCGAGATCAACCAGGCCGAACGCCAGGCTTTACTGCGCATCCCCGGCATTGGGCCCCGCACCGCCCAAACCATCCTGGAAGCGCGGCGCAAAGGCCGCCTGCGCCACCTGAGCGAGCTGCGCCGGCTGGGGATGCAAGTCGAGCGGGCCGCGCCCTTTTTGCTCCTGGACGGGCACCGCCCGGCCCAACAACTGGCGCTCTGGTAAATGAATGCGCCGGTTCCTCTCCATTTCTACGATGAACCGGTTGAGGTGAGCTTCACCCGCCCGCCTGCGCTGGAAAAGAAACCGCCCTGCCCGGATGCCTTCACCTGGCGCGAGCAGCGCTACACCGTGGTGGAGCTGCTGGCCGAATGGGCCGATTTCCGGCGGCGTGGGCGGATGGCGCGCAACATGCAGCCCCAACATGCCGCCGTGGCGTCAGAGCGCGGCTCGTGGGGGGTGGGTCGTTTCTACTTCCGGGTAAAAGTAGACACCGGCCAAGTGTTCGAGCTCTATTATGACCGCGCCCCCAAAGACGCCGGGGCGCGAAAGGGAAGCTGGGTGCTGGTGGGGGAGTACGAAGCAGGTAAATAAGTTAAAGCACATATTGACAAAATCAATATACGTGGTAATATATTGGTAGAATATTAAGTTATCATTATATATTGTAAAGGAGAGGGTTAATGAATCCACTATTGAGCAAATGCCCCGTGTGCGGCTCTCCGCTGTCCATCACCCGGCTACATTGCGCCCAATGCGATACCGTGATTGAAGGCCATTTCGATAGCACCAGCGGGCCGTTTACCCAGCTCACGCCGGAACAGATGCAATTCATCCTCACCTTCGTCCGTTGCGAAGGTCGCTTCAACCGCATGGAAGATGAGCTGAACCTGTCGTATCCCACCATCCGCAACCGCTTGTATGATATCATCCGTGCGCTGGGCTTTGAACCTGGGAAGGAAGAAACCCCGGTCAAGTTATCGCTCGAAGAGCGCCGCCGCATCCTGGACGACCTGGATCAGGGCAAGATTTCCATCGACCAGGCCAGGCACCTGTTGCAAGGACAGGAAGCCT
>JAJYIW010000101.1 GCA_021789855.1 Chloroflexota bacterium
ACTCGTAGGGTGCGATCTTCGACCAGCACCCTACCTGGGCCAGCCGCCACTCGTTGGGGTGCGGTCTTCGACCAGCACCCTACTGGGCCAACCCAGAGGGGCGCGACGGCGTCGCGGAGGGGAGGGTTACGCGGGGGGTAAATCGCTCGCTTCCCAGGAAAAACCGCAGGCTTTGAGCTGTTCCAGCAGCTCATCCGGCGACGCGTACCACTGGCCGTTTTTGCGCGAGATATGCTCCGTCCATGAATAGTTTTCGAAGGTGAACGTCTCCTGGCGGTCGTCCTCGAGGACGATCTTGACATTCTGCTTGCGGTAATAGCCCTGGGCCAGGTATCCCTCGTCCATCACCGCCATCGCCTCCCTCACCTGGTCGTCAGTCAACGCCGGGTACTCGTCCTCGAACAGCGTGAACGCCAGGGGGTAGCGCGGGCGCGGCGGAAAGCTCTCCGCCGGGTAACCCATCACGAGCTGCACCAGCGGAAAGACGTGCTGAGGCAGGCGGTATTCTTTTTGGATACGCCTGGCTTTGTAAGGCGCTGCGCCCAGGAAACAGGACCCCAGCCCCAGGCTTTCGGCGGCGATGACCATGTTCTCCGCCGCGTAAGCTGCATCCTGGATGGCTAAGAACAGGAGGGACAGGTCGTTGGTCACCAGTTTCCAGCCGCGCAGGGCCATGAATCGTTCCAATTTGTAGATATCGACGCAGATGGTGAACAGCAGGGGCGCGTGATACGGCGCTTTCTTCTTCCGGGATAGCAGCACGCTGTACATCTGGCAGGCAAACGGCGCCTGTTGCCCGGCGCGCACCACGGCCTGGATCGTTTCATCGGAAGGCAGGTCAGGCTGATAACGGCGCACCGATCGCCGGTTGAGCAGGGTGGTCAGGATAGGATTGTCCATAAGGACTCCATTTAACAAGTAATAAGCTGGAAGCTGGTGGCTGGTTAATGAGACTCGGGATAGGTACACACGCGGTTTTTCCCCAGGCGCTTGGCCGCCAACTCGGCCCGGTCAGCGGCCAGCAGCAACCCATTGGCGGTCTGGCTGTCCTGGGGGAAAGAGGCCACGCCGATGCTGAGCGTATAGCCGGCATACAGAGGGTGCTGGTCAGGGCTTTCCATGACCATAACGGCCAGCTCGGGTTTGTGGCTGGACTCGTGTAAATATTCCACTTCCGCAGCGGCGCGCACCCGGTCGGCGATGGAGCGGGCCGCTTCCAGGGAGGTATTGGGGAGGATGACGGCGAACTCCTCGCCGCCATACCGGGCGGCGATGTCGATCGTCCGCGTCCATTTTTGCAGGGTCTGGGCAATCGCCTTGAGCCGTTCATCTCCGGCCGGGTGGCCGTAGGTATCGTTGTACAGCTTAAAAGAGTCGATATCCACGATTAACAGCGCTAAAGGCGCGCTATACCGCTCGGCCCGCAAGACCTCCTGCTGGAGCGCCTGGTCAAAAGCGCGGCGGTTGGCCAGCCCGGTCAACCCATCCAGCACGGCCAGGTTCTTGACCTCGGTGTGCAGGCGGGCGTTTTCCAATGCGGTGGCGGCCTGGGCGGCAAAACTCTGCGCCAGCTCCAGGTCGCTGTCCGTGAAGGAAGGCGAACCGTTCTTGCGGTACAGGCGGATCAGTCCGAAGCTGACCTCGAGCCGGCTGACCGGTAACGGGATTAATAACAACTCGTCTGTGTTAAAGCTGTCCAGTTGCGCCAGCTCTTCGGCGGTCGCGCTCAGCTGGCGGCGCAAAATAGCGGGCTGCCGGTTGAAAATGGCGCGTTGGTAAGCCGGCAAATGCATCAGGCCAAGCGGCTCGCCCGGTTTAAAATTGTCGGCAAACGCCTCCCTGGTGAAATCCAGCAGGGGCGACAGAATCTGGTTGTCGTTGTCCCATTCGAAGATGGTTCCACCGTCGACATAGAGCGCGTTCTGCATCGTGGTTTCGATGGCGTTCAGCACGGCTTCTGTATCCAGCCCGGCGTTAAAATCGCGGGCAGCAGCATAGAGCAGGCGCTCTTTTTCGGCCTTTCGCTCGATCTCGGTAAACAGCCGGGCGTTATCCAGGGCGATGGCCGCCTGGTCGGTAAACATCGTCAGCCGATCCAGGTGTTCGGGGGTGTAAAACCCCGGCTGCTCTTTGTCCAGGCAGGTAAAGCCGATCACCTCACCGCGGGTGATCACGGGGACGGCCATCCATGAGCCGACCCTGGCCGAAGGCACCGGCGGCGCCCAGCGCGCGTCATTGCGAGTATCTTTGACCAGCGCTGGCTGGTGGCGGCGGATCATTTCCTGCAAGTAGGGGAAGGCGCTGATCGGGTAGGAGTGGCTTGTGGGGGATAGCGGTTCTTCCTGCAACGGCAGGTAGCCGCGCTGGCGAGCTAACGATGCCGTGGCGGTGTTGGCATCCAGCAGGAGGATGCAGCCTGAATCATAGGGCACCACGTTGCCGATCTGATCCAGCAGGCGGTCGAGGACATCGTCCATGTTCAGGCTCTGGCTCAACGCCAGGCCTGTCATGCGTAACGCTTCCGCCAGCCGGCGTTGCTCTTTCTCCGCCTCGAACAGGCTGGCATTCTCGATGGCGACCACCACCTGGTTGGCGATGGTGATCAACAGCCCCACGTCCTGCGGATACAAGGGGTGCTGGCGGTCGGCTTCTATATTCAAGGTGCCCAGGACATCTTGATCCTTCAGCAACGGAACACATATCTCACTGGTCACCGCTTCAATCACGCGCATGTAATCGTCATCCGCTGATACGTCGGCCACAAACTGGGGCTTGCGGGTGCGCACACACCGCCCGATGATGCCCCGGGTGATGGGCAGGTCGGACAGGTCAACATCCGTGGACATGCCCACCTGGGCGCCCAGGTGCAGGCTATCCGCTTCCAACTGGTAAATGCTGATGTACTGATATCCAAACACGCTATGGAGCAGGCTAGCGATGGTGGTGAAGATTTGCTCCAGGTCGAGGGAGGAAGCGATCATCTGGGATACGGATTGGATGGCTGCGAGCTGGTCGCTGCGTTGGCCTTCCACGCCGGAGAGGCGGGTCTTTGCGATGGCCAGCGCCACCTGCCTGGCGGCCAGTTCGCCCAGGGACATATCCTCCGGGGTGAATGTGTGCGGCGACTCAAAAACCACCAACACGGCGCCCAGCCTCTTCTCCACCAGGATGAGGGGCAGGAGCAGGTAGGCGCAAGCTGAAAGCGGTGAAGAGAGGCAAGGCGCTTCCGGGACGGTATTAACCTGGCCGGTGGACAGGCAGGTTTCAATCAGCGGCTGGATGAGCGGGAAGCGGGCCGTTACGCTTGAGCCGTTGCCATCCTCGGCATCCGAATAGGCCACCAGGCTGAGGTCTGGCTGGCTTTCGTTCCACAGCGCCAGGTAAACAGCCCTGGCGTCGAACAGGCTCTTCAAGCGGCAGGCCATGGGCGGGAGCAGGGACGGTAAATCGGTTGCAGACAGCGCTTCCTGGCTGATGGCGTTTAAGGATTCCATGGCCTGGGAGCGGCGTTGTTCCTGGGATAACAACTCGCGCTCGCGGGTGATATCGTGCAGCACCACCACCCGGCCTTGCAAGGCGCCCCCTGGATCGAGCAATGGAGAGATGGTCAGATCGAGCACCCGGCCGTCTGACCCCTCACCCAGCTCGACCTGGGTATGCACCTGGTTAGCGTCGTTGATGGGACTTAAATGCTCTTCGAGCTTGAGACTCGCAAAAATATCATGGCCCAGAGCCTGGTCATCCAGGCCGGTCCAGGCGCGGGCAGCCGGGTTTAGATCGAGCAGGCGATTTTCACGATCGAGCACCAGCACGCCATTGCTGAGGTTATTAAACAGGGTATCGTGCACCACGGGCGCCAGCTCGAATTCATGGGTGCTCACCATCCCCCCCACGATCAACAGCCCGCTGATCATAAAGCCAAAGGGCGTCAGGTCCAGCCAGGGCCAGGGGAGAAGATGAAACAGGTAGAGGGCATTTCCCAGCCAGGGGAATAAGGCGCTAAAGATGAGCAGCAGGATGTGCTCCGGGGAGACATTGGTGGTGCGGCGGCGGAACTGGAGTAAAATGATCACACCCAGGGCCATCAGCCCGTAGGCGTAGACGATATGAAGCCATCCGAACCAGCCATGCGTATAGATTACCTGGCCAAACGCCCCAGACTGGATCGGCGTGATGCGCGTCCAGATCAGCCTGTGCCACGGGTTGGTGAAGGCCAGCCCCACGGTGAGGCCGGGCACGATCCACACCACCCACTGCCACCACGGTTTAAGCCGGTGAATCAGGCCTGTGTAGCTCATGGTGTACAGGAACCACAGCGGCGCCAGCCCGACCAGGCCGATATATGAAATTTGCGTCCATAAAAGGTTAACTGCGGGGGTGGGGGAAGCCAGCTCAGCCGCATTGGTCAGGGCGAACCAGGCCACAGCCAGCATGAGCAGAACCACGTAAGTTTTACCCGGCACCGCCCGCCATTTCAACACGGTGTAGGCAATACCCAGGGCTATGAAGGTGGTTACTACCAGAAATATGATCGGGAAGATAGCCGGCTCTGCCACATCCGTCCCTCAGGCTCGCAATCTGTGAACCGATACAACCAGATATTGGATGTATTATAGCAAGAAAAATGAAATCTGGGTGACCAGGGCGAAGCCGAAAGTTGCAGCCAGGTTTAATCCCGCTATAATTAGATTAAATGACCTCCGATGATGCCCCATCTCCCTTTGAGCCTCACGACCTGACCACCCGCTGGCAGGACATCCTGGTTGTTATTTTGGTGGTGGGCGGGCTGGTGTTGGCCACCCTGTTCAGCGTGCGGCTGTACCAGGCGATGGCCAGCCTGCGCCATAGCCACCTGACCAGCACCCCTCGAGACGTGGCTCTGATTAAAAATTGGATGACCATCCCTTATATCGCCAGGGCTTACCGGGTGCCGGAGGAGGTTATCTGGAAAAGTCTGGGTATTGAGTCGTTTGGCAACCGCCCCAAGACGCTCTTCTTGCTCGATCGGGAATATGCCGGGGGAAAACCCGACGTGATCATGGGGAAGGTTAAGGCGATCATCCTGACCTACCGGCGAGAATTTCAATCGACCCCGCCTGTTGTGACGTCAACCCCGGGCTCCCATCCATGAGCGATCTGTCCAACTGGACGCTCTCTGTCCTGGTGGCCTATGGCGTGCCCATTCTATTTGCCTTGTCTTATGGCGGCTCGCTGGGCATCCCATTTCCTATTTCATTGACGGTGATTGCCGCCGGGGCCTTCGCGCATGAAGGGGTGATTGACTGGCGATTGGGGTTCCTGGCCAGCACCTTTGGCGCTGTGCTGGCAGACAGCAGCGAATACCTGCTGGGCTGGCTGGCCTCAGGCTGGATCGAGCGGCGCTTTGGGAAGAGCCTCTTGTGGAAAACGGCGCAGGGTACTTTTCAACGCCAGGGAGGATGGGCGATCCTGCTCACCCGCTTCTGGCTGACCACGCTGGCGCCGGTGATCAACCTGATCGCGGGCGACCGTTACCCTTACCCGCGTTTTCTCCTTTACGATATCGGCGGCCAGGCGATCTGGGTGGCGCTGTATGGCGGCTTAGGCTACGCTTTCGCGGATGAATGGCCGTTGATCAGCCAGGTGATGAACAACTTCACGGGCCTGTCGGTGACCCTGGTCATCCTGGCAGCAGGGGTCTATTTTTTTGTCCGTTGGCGGCGCAGCAAAGGTGCGCATTCGTAAAGGCCCTGGCGGATCCAGGCGTACGCGGCGTCTTCGCCGCTGGCCAGGCGGCCAAAGCTCAGAAAGCCGTGGGGCATGCGGGGAACACAGGTATGCTTCACCTCAACCCCTGCGGCGCGGAGCCGGTCAGCGTAAGCCTGGCCTTCATCCCGCAGGGGATCATATTCCGCGGTCAGGATCAGCGCGGGCGGCAGGCGGCTCAGGTCGCTGGCCAGCAAAGGGGAAACACGCGGATCGCGGGCGTCGGCTGGCCGGGGCAGGTACTGGCGGCTGAAATAGGCCATCGTTTCGCTGGTGAGCACCGGGGTATCCGGGTACTGCTCCTTGGAAGGATAACGGCCTACCATGTCGACGACGGGATACACCAGCACCTGTGCGGCGATCGGCGGGCCGGCCAAATCTCGCGCCGCCTGGCTGACCACCGCCGCCAGGTTGCCCCCGGCGCTATCGCCCATCACGATCAGGCGCTGCGGATCGGCGCCCAGCCCGGGCGCGTTTTGCGCCACCCAGCCGGTCGCGTCATAGGCATCTTCGACCGCTGCCGGAAAAGGGTGCTCCGGCGCCAGGCGATAATCCACCGCGACGACCATCACCCGGTTTTCAAACGCCAGCCGCCGGCAGATGGCGTCGTGACTTCCCAGGCTGCCCAGCACCCACCCGCCGCCGTGGAAAAAGACGATCACGGGCCGGCGCTCGTCTCGCACCGGGCGATAGATGCGGATAGGAATGCTTCCCCCCTGGCCGGGAATCGCGCGGTTTTCGACCGATTCTAGCGGGTAACGGCGGTAGAGCAGGGCGGGAGGGCTCGCCTCGGGGTGGGCGCGGATTTGCTTGAGATGGGCCTCGGACGGCGGCGGCGTCCGCCGCATGAGCCAGAAAAGCAGGGTTATTTTCCAATCGAAATGATATTTTTGCATCGTAGCAGGATTATAGCTGAAAACATCCATGGCGATCAGCCGTTAACCCGTAGAGGTGATCACTGCGCCAGGCGGCAACCGTATAAATTGAGAAAGGCGGGCTCAGGCTGTAATAGCTGGCATTGGGCCGCCGGATAGGCTACCTGCAAGGCGCGGAGAAACAGATCTGGGAAAGCCGTGAGGACGTAAGTGGCCGCTGACGGGGTGAGCGGAACCTGGCTGGCCTCGGCCACCTTGATAGCCGGGATGTTTTCATTCGCCAGGTAGGCAGGGGTTGCCAGGTTGTCGCCGTAATACAGGATAACTAGCGGGTCGCTGGCTTTCTGGTAGGCGTCATGGTAGACGGCAATCAGCTGCGATGGCCCATAAAAGGCCTGGAAATAATTGTCGTTGATGTTTTGGGAGGTGTGCCCCTGGTGAATATCCGCCAGCAGTTGTGTGTTCCGCACCCCGATCGCGAAGGCCAGGGTGGCCTGGCAGTACAGGATGACCAGCCCGATTAACCAACCCTGCCAGCGGATGAGGATGGGAAAGGCGCTCAGAAGATAATCCAGCGATAGGGCGATCAGGAACACAAAAGGCAGCATCAAGAGGCTAAAAATCCGGTCGACCGGCTCAAACCCCGCTAAAAAGTGAACGGCAAACGGGAAACCGATCACGAAGATCAAGGAGAGGCTTTGAACCAGGTAGCCGTGGCTTTTTCTTTGCACGGCCACGGCCAGTCCCAAAATCACGCCCAGGAGCAGGAGGTAGCGGTACGAAAGGAAATAAGCCAGCGTGCGGGGGGCGAGCAACAGGCGCGTCTTGAGGCTATAGATGGCTCCGCTGTGCTGGATGCCGTAATGTAAGAGGTTCCTCAGCGCCGGGAGGTAGAGCAGGCCGGCCAGCAGGCTGGCAGCGACCAATACCAGGAGGGTGATCCCTTCCGGGGAGGCCATGGCGGGGCGCAGCCAACCGCTCGCCGGCTGGCCGCTGGCTTGCGCCTTTCGGGCGTGGATGACGCTGGCGGCCCCTAGCAGCAGGATGGCGCCGCCGATGAAATAGGCGTTGGTGGGGACGGTGTAGATCAACGCTGTAGAAACGGCGCCCAGCGCCAGGCTGGTCTTCCATTGCGGGTGGCGTAAATGGGCCAGTAGAAAGTAGACCACCAGGGCGGTTAATAGCAGGCTCAAGCTATAACCGCGGAATTGCACCGCATCATTCAGGTAGGGCAGGGTGGTCGTGAGACCCAGGACCGCCAGCACCGCCACCCGCCGGTTGAAATACTTGAAGCCGATCGCGGCGGTGACCACCAGGGTCAGGGCGGTGTAAACGAGCATGAGGGCGCGGACTTCCGCGGGGTGATCGAGCGCCGTCGACAGGTCGCGGATGTTCAAGGCCGAGAGATAAAGCCGGCTCAAGATTTCAAAGAAAATGTGATTGTTGGCGCTGGTGTAGTCGGTGAGGGTGGTGAGCCAGGGAGCGAAGATAAAATGGGTTAATGAGAAAACTTCATCGTACCAGAAATCCAGGTTGAGATAACCAGCCAGCCAATAAAAAAACGGGAGGCAGGCCAGGGCAAGTCCCCCGGCCGCCGCTAAGCCAGCCTGGCGTTTCTTCCATCGGATCAATGACCACCGCCCCAACGATGCGATAAGTTGGAGAAAACAAAGGCGCACCGATACGATTAGCTTACTTCATGAAGATGACAGGTTGGTGAAATAAAGCACTATTTGGGCCTGGTCCTGCCGTTGGTTCTTCGCGGAGGACAGGAAGCTTGCTTTTTTCCCGGCATAAATGAGGTAAAATAAAAACTTGTGCTGTTGGAAATATGCTTTTAAGGACCTCCGCCATGAAAATTGTCACGGTAATGGGCAGCCCCCGCCTGACTGGCAACACCGGCACGATTCTGAAGGCTTTTGAGAGAGGCGCAGCCCAGACTCACGAAGTCGAGCGGATCAATCTCATTGACTACAACTATAGCGGCTGCCTGGGGTGTGATACCTGCCAGGAAGTCAGCGATGTGCCGGGGTGCGGCCTGGAGGATGACGGCACCGCGATCATCCGGTCTATTCTCGCGGCCGACCTGGTGGTGTATGCCACGCCGGTCTATATATGGAGCTTCCCCGCAGGGATGAAGGCGCTGATGGAGCGCCATTTTGCCCTGGTAAAATCCAGGCTCCCAGGCGCGCCTTCACTGATCGCCGGCAAGCTGGTGATGCTGCTGGTGACCTGCAAAGGTACGGCGATTGAAAGCGCGGACCTGGTTTTGGAGACCTTCAAACGCGAGATGGATTACCTGGACTGCACCACCGTGGGACGTTACGTGGTGGATAGCACCACCAGCCCCAACGAGCTGGGTGAGCGGCGCAAAGATACCGCGCAAATGATGCTGCATGACCTGGCAGCTAACCCGGCCTGGATCGCGCTCAGCCGGGGCTAAAACGAGCCTGGTAGGCTAAAGCCATCCGGCCCGGCATGGCGGCATGGACCGTTTGGGCATACCCTGCCCAACGTCAACTGTCCATCAGGCTGATCCAGTACCGCGAGACCAGCTTGCCCGAGGGCGCCGAAGGCCGCTGATCCTCCAACACACCCCCGTTATGGGTGATCACCCTGGCGGATGCCAGGTTGTCCGCGTCGCAGGTGACCAGCACCCGGCGCAGCCCCAGGCTCCTGGCTTTTTCCAGGGTCAACGCCAGGATTAACGTCCCGTACCCCTTTCCCCGCTCATTGGGGTGGATGGCGTAGCCAATGTGCCCGCCGTAGCGCTCCAGGGCAGGGGTGAGCGTGTGGCGAAGCTGGCTGTTGCCCAGGATGTGGGCGTGATCCGCTACGAGCCAGTAATGGGTCGAAGGGACATACCCCTCGGGCAGGCCGGCGCCCTGGGATTGGTCTTTTAATTTTTGGATAAATGCCGGGAAATCCAGGATCGCCAGCTCTTCATACGGTCGGGGCGGCTCGTTGGCGCTGCGGAAGGCAGCGCAATAACAGCGATAGGCTTCCTGGTATTGGAGCTCTGGCTTAATCAGATCGATCAACTAGATTCCGCCCATCAGGTGGGTATGGGTGACGACTGACCCAACCACCAGACCGGCGACGATCACGGTAGTCACTTTTTTGATCGGGAATGGCCTGGCCTTTGCGCTCGGGCCGGGGGTCTCATTTTGTTGACGCTGCTTGTGCTGGATGGAGGCGCTGGCGGCGACGGTGGCTGGAATAGCTGCACAGAATATGCACATAAGGGGTATCTCCCATCAAACAGTAAAAAAACGTCTCTGGTCAATCACGATAAAATTGGCCCTGTTCATTGCCAGGATAAAGCGCGGCAGGTACACTCATTATAGACGTTTTTTGCTTTACGTGCTACCCCGGTACAGGCTTTTTTTTCGGTGGTTGCCTTGCGAAAGCCTGCCAATGACTTTATAATGAGCCCGTACTTTTACAGGTATAAAATGGCAATTCCAGGGATACATTCGGTTTTGGATGGCCTGTGGGAATGCCTGGCAAAACGCGGGTTTAAGGCCAGGCTGGTGTCGATCGATCACCTGGCCGACCTGAGACGAGAGCTAGATGAGCGCTATCTCAACGGCGAGCTGGACGAGGCGTTTTACCGGACGTATTTGAACCACTTTGATTTTATCCCGCCGGAGGATATGCCTGCGGCGGCTTCGATCCTGGTGGTAGCCATGCCCCGGCCGCAAACGCGCATGGGTTTTGTATGGCGCGGCCAGAAACGCGTGCTGGTGCTGCCCCCGATCTATTCCGGTTTTTGCGATGTGCCGCGCGAAGCCGGGGCGCTGCTCGACCAGTACCTGGGCCCTTTGGGGTTCCAGGCGCGGCCGGCCAACCTGCCGCTCAAGCCGCTGGCGGCCCATAGTGGGCTGGCGGAATACGGGCGAAACAACCTCATCTACGTCAGCGGAATGGGCAGCTTTCTTCAGTTGGGAGCCTTTTTCACCGATCTGCCGGTGGAAGAGGATGTGTGGGGCGAGATGCGCGTCATGGCGCTCTGCAGCGCCTGCCGCGCCTGCCTGGTCAAATGCCCGACGGGCGCCATCCCGGAGGATCGCTTCCTGATCCACGCCGACCGCTGCCTGGTTTACTTCAATGAGCGCGCGCCAGATTATCCCTTGCCAGCCTGGTTGAACGCAGCCGCGTCCAATACCCTGGTGGGATGCATGCTCTGCCAGCAGTTCTGCCCGGTCAACCATCCCTTCAAAGGCTGGTTCGACGGCTATGTTGAGTTTTCAGAAGAGGAAACCGGCTGGCTGCTGCACGGCGCCAGGCTGGAGGAGCTGCCGGAGACCACTCGCGAGCGGCTGGAGCGGGTAAACCTGGGGGATTTAATCGACGTGCTGCCGCGTAACCTGCGGGTATTCTTCCCCGATCCGTAAGAGCGTTCCACGGGTCGCCCGTTTGCATGATTACGGGCGAGCCGATCAACGCCGCCATTCGCCACTGCCTGCCGGGACTCGTGCGGGGCAAAAGCCTGGGGCCTGGTGGGGGTGGCTCGCCCCGACAGGAGGAAAGAACGCCCGCCTCTTCTTGTCGGGGCGACCCGCCCAGATGATGATTGAGCCTCAGGTATTGCGATAGGGTCGCCCGTGCGATCAAGGACGGGCGAGCCGATCGACGCCGCCATTCGCCACTGCCTGCCGGGACTCACGCGGGGCAAAAGCTTAGGGC
>JAJYIW010000102.1 GCA_021789855.1 Chloroflexota bacterium
TCTAAATCGGTCCCACAGATGCCTGCCAGGTCAATTTTGATTAACGCCTCTCGCTCAGAGGGCTCAGGGACTGGCAAATCTTTTCGCAGTGAAAGCCCCTGGTCTTGCAGCCACAGTCCAATCATTCCAGCTCCTTCTACCGTGCTCCCCGGCGCCCGAATTGCCTCTCCAATAAATCGGCCGGCAAATGGATCATGGTTGGCCGGCCGTGAGGGCAGGTGCGAGGTGAAACACAGGCTTCCAGGTCGCTAAGCAGGGCTTTTTGCTCTTCGGTGGAGAGAACCTGGCCAGCCTTAACGGCTACCCGTTTACAGACCCTGGCAATCAGCTTTGCTTCTATCTCCGCCTCGAGAGGGGTCTCGTCCTCCTCGAAATCCTCAACCAGTACTCTCAGCGCCGCCGCCGGATCGCCGCCCACGATCAACGCGGGGATAGCCCGCACCAGAAAAGTGTTCGGCCCAAAATTCTCGACCTGAAAACCGAACCTGCCCAATAAAGGAAGCTGAGGCGTCAGCATATTCGACTGGGTGAGAGATAACGTGACGGCCACAGGCGTCAACAGGGCCTGGGCGGGAATCGTAGCGCTGGCTGCAGCCGCCATAAATTTCTCAAATAGCACCCGTTCATGCGCTGCGTGCTGGTCAATAAGGTATAAGCCATCCGGGCCTTCCGCCACGAGATAAGTCGTGCCTACCTGTCCCAACAGGCGCAACAGGGGCAGGCGGTGTCCGGGTAGATCAGGTTGCAGCGTGTCAACATGGCTGGCCCCATCACCCGCCGGTTGAACCATGCTCCCATCAATTCCGGCCACAGGCTGGCTCGGCCAGGTCTCGCTCCCGGCATTTCCCGCCATCCCCCAGGCCGGGTCGACCTGGCGTTGTCCGCTTGCGCCGCCCCAGTAATGAGAGGGCATCAGGCCGGGTACCGGGGTTGCCGCCAGTAAAGCTCTCCGGACGGCTCTTTGCACACTGCTAAAGAGGCGATCTGGCTGGCGAAAACGCACTTCAGCCTTGGCCGGATGCACATTGACATCAATCGCTTGAGGCGGCACCTCCAGGAAGAGCACAGCTATCGGGTAGCGTCCAACCATCAACAGATTATGGTAAGCCTGGATAAGAGCCGTGTTGAGGGGCACGTCCTGGATCCACCGCCCATTAACGAAGAAAGTGATCTCTCGCCGGTTAGAGCGGGTTAACGAGATCGGGCTGATATAGCCGCTCACATGGATATCTTCATCGGCGAAGGTCACCTCGAGCATCTGCCGGGCCACATCGACGCCGTATAAAGAGGCCAGGATTTCGCGGCGGTCTCCCTTCCCGCTGGTCTGCAACAGGGTCTTCCCTTCCATCGCCAGGCGGAAGCGGATGGACGGATAAGCCAGGGCATAACGGGTCACCAGGGTTTCAACTGCCAGGCGTTCCGTGTGGTCTTGTTTCAGAAATTTCAAGCGGGCCGGCACCGAAAAGAAAATTTCCTCCACCCTGGCCTGCGTGCCTGGAGGGGCGCCTACCTCCTCAAGCGCGCCGATTTTTCCACCTTCCAGGGTCAGCCTGGCGCCCACCTCCGCCTTTGCCTGCCGCGATGTGAGGGTCAGCCGTGATACCGATCCGATCGAAGCCAGGGCTTCACCCCTGAAGCCGAGCGAGCTGATCTGAAAGAGCTCCTCCGCCGTCTTTATTTTGCTGGTTGCATGCCTGGCGACAGCCAGTTCCAGCTCACTTGCCGGAATGCCGCAGCCGTTATCCATCACCTCAATCAATTGCTTTCCAGCGCCCAGGATTGCAATTTGCACCTGGTCTGAGCCCGCGTCAATGGCATTTTCAAGCAGCTCTTTAACCACCGAGGCAGGTCTTTCTATCACTTCGCCAGCGGCTATCTTTGAAACCACATCATCGGCCAAAAGTTGGATCGGCACCGGTCTTCCTCCAGCCATTCATTATAACGGATATCCTTCCTGGCACCCGATATTTTTGCAGCGGGGATTCATCGTCATCGCTCAACCCATTTCGCTGGATGATTGCGCGATCGCTACGAGAACGGTATACTTCAGCCGGTATTAAGACCATGATTTCGAAGAGCTCTGTCATCACCACCCTTTTTATCGACCTGGACGATACCCTGTACCCTGCGTCCAGCGGGGTATGGAGCCTGATTCGCCAGCGGATCGACCGGTATATGGTCGAGCGCCTTAACTACCCTCCCGATCAGGTCGCCGCCATCCGCGCGAGCCTTTTTCAGACGTATGGGACGACCATGCGCGGGTTACAGGCGATCCACCAGATCGATGAAGCTGATTTCCTGGCTTTCGTTCATGATGTGCCGGTGCATGAGCATCTCACCCCGGATCGCCGCCTGCGAGAGGTCCTGTCCGCATACCCACAGCAAAAGATCATCCTGACCAACGCCGATACACGCCATGCCCAGCGGGTGATCCAGGCGTTGGAGCTGGAGAACCTGTTCCAGCAAATTATTGATATCCGCGCCATAGCCCCTTTCTGCAAACCCCAGGAGGGCGCCTTCACCACCGCTCTGCGCCTGGCGCACGAAAGCGATCCTGCGTACTGCCTGGTGATCGATGACGCTCCCCGCAACCTGCTGGCAGCCCGCCAGCTAGGTTTTCACGTAGCCCTGGTAGCAGAACCTCCTGTCCGTCCCGAACCGGGCTTTCCGGCAATTACCCGGTTGTCTGATTTACCGGCGATCTTTCCCTGCGACCATCTTGAACGACCATGAATTTCGAGCAAGGTCTCCTGGCCGCGCCATTCATCGTATTGTCATCCGTTTCCAATGCCTGTTTAACCTAGGCGGCGTTAAATTAATATCAAAAAGGATCGTTTCTGATTCAAACACCATTCTTACAGGAAAAGAGTATAAGTAAGGTAAGATACAAAGTAAACTTAAGATGAGGTGAACGATGGGTTTTGGATATTTGCCCTTTTTATTCAACATTAACTACCTGATTTACATGATCCCGGCCATATTGCTGATGATGATTGCCCAGTGGCTGGTGTCATCGGCCTACAAAAAATGGAGCCAGGTGCCCACCCGGTTTACAGGCACCGAAGCGGCTCGCCGCCTGGCCCAGTACAACGGGCTCTACAATGTCCAGATTGCGGGCACCAACGGCCGCTTGAGCGATCATTATGATCCCCGCGATAAGACGCTTTACCTGTCACCCGAGGTAGCCAACGGCTCTTCGGTAGCGGCGGTGGCCGTTGCGGCGCACGAATTAGGCCACGCCATGCAAGATCAGGAGGGGTATTTCCCCCTGAGATTACGTGCAGCCATGGTGCCGGTGGTCAACATTGGCTCATCGGTAGGCTGGATATTCATCCTGGTAGGCCTCTTGATCAACTGGACCGGGCTGGCCTGGCTGGGTGTCGCCGCCTTTGCCGCAGGCGCGGCCTTTGCCCTGGCGACCCTGCCGGTGGAATTGAACGCTTCGGCCCGCGCCCGCCAGATGCTGGCCAATTCCGGCATCGTGATGAACGATAAGGAAAAACACGGCGTCAATTCCGTCTTAACCGCGGCGGCCATGACTTACGTGGCTGCCCTGGCCACTGCCGTGATGCAGGTTCTGTATTATGTATCCCTGCTGGGCGGAATGGGCGGCCGGCGCAGGAGCTAAATCATTCCCATTCAAGGAAAGCAATCGATGTCCTGGAAGCGAGTGGTTTACGTCCTGTTTGTGGTGGTGGTCGCGGGTATCACTGGCTTAACCGGGGTGTTGGTGGGTGGAATCGCAGTTTATACCGCCACGCGTCAAAACCTGACGCAAGCTGTATCCATTTCACAAACCATAACGCCTGCCCAGAGCACCCTCCCGCCGGCTTCTGAGACATCCACTACGACCCAAACGCAATCTATCCATCTTTCCACAACCGATATCCAGTCCGATGTGATTAACGCCGTATCCAAAGCTGGGCCGGCTGTCGTCACGATTAACAGCACCATGCCGGGGCAATATACCCCCTTCGGCTCGAGCTCGGACACCCAGGCCAGCGGGAGCGGCGTGATCATCTCGGATAAGGGGTATGTCATTACCAATAATCATGTGATCTCTGGCGCGTCCCAAATCACCGTGATTCTGGCCGATGGCACATCGATCCCCGCGAAAGTGATTGGCGCAGACCAATATACGGATTTGGCCGTTTTAAAAATCAGCACCAAAGTTCCGGCGGTAGCCACCCTCGGGAATTCGGATACATTGAAGCCTGGAGAAACCGCAATAGCGATTGGCTCGCCTTTGGGCGATTTCAAAAACACGGTCACTGCCGGCGTGATCTCCGCAACCGGGAGAAGCCTGGATACCGGCGAGGGATACCAGCTTGAAGGGATGATCCAAACCGACGCAGCCATCAATCACGGCAACTCGGGAGGGCCGCTGGTCGACATCTCCGGCGCAGTCATCGGGATCAACACCCTCATCGTCCGCAGCTCCGGATCCAGTGGAGGTGTGGCTGAAGGGCTGGGATTTGCCATCCCATCCAATACGGTGCAGGCCATCAGCGCCCAGATCATCTCAAAAGGGTACGTCTCCAGGCCTTATTTAGGGATCAGCATGCAATCTATCGACCCAGATATCGCCGCTGCCTACAACTTGCCCGTCCAATGGGGAGTCTACATCACCCAGGTGAGTTCGGGCAGCCCGGCTGAAAAAGCCGGCTTGAAGCGAGGGGACATCATCACCCAGGTGGGCTCAATCAAGCTAGACAGTACGCACCCTTACATGAATGCGTTGTTCAACTACGCCCCTAACCAGACTATTGACCTTACCGTTTACCGCGGTTCAAGTTCCTTCCAGGTAAAGGTGACCCTGGGGGAAAATCAGTCATAGGACGATTGTCATCTTAATAAATATGACAGGGGATTAATTTGACATTTTAACCGCCTGTGGGTATAATTTCGTTTTGCTTGTATATTGAATTTGGGAGATTAACGCTATGGAATCGAGCGTTGCAGTAGTGGATGACCGCTCCAGTGAGATAAAACCAAAAATGCATTTTTCCGGCACCGTCCTAAAAACCGTGCTGGCCGGTGCGTTTGTAGATCTTAGTCTGGATAAACCCGGTTATATTCACATATCACAACTGGTCAACCCCTCGACGGACCAGCCAATTAAACGTGTCGAGGATGTTTTGCAGGTCGGCCAGAATGTAGAGGTTTGGGTACGCAAGGTTAAAGAAGATCATTATGATTTAACCATGATCAAACCGCTCGATCTCGAATGGCGTGAAATTAAACCAGGTATGGTGGTCAAGGGGACGGTAGTGCGCCTGGAAAAATTTGGGGCTTTCGTAGAAATTGGGGCAGAGCGCCCAGGCCTGATCCACATCAGTGAGATGGCTCACGGTTACGTGCGCACACCTTCTGAAGTGGTCAAGGAAGGGGACGAGGTCGAAGCCCAGGTGCTGGATGTTAACCGCCGCAAAAAGCAGATTAAGCTCAGCCTGAAGGCATTGCAGGAAATCCCGGTTAAAGAAGAACCTGTAAAATTCAGCGAACCCATGGCGCCAAGGGAAAAACCGGCCAAGCGGAAGCGCCGTAACCGGGGCGACGAAGGAACCGGGGATACCATCGAGCTGCCGTTATCGGCCCCCGCTGAAGTGCAAGAAGAAGCCGATCCAACCTTCATGGAAATAGCCCTCCGGGAAGCCATGGAAAAGGCTAAGATTCGGAAAAACCAGCAGAAAGAAAAACGGAAGAAATACAGCTCAAGTGAGCAGGAAGACATCCTTTCCCGTACGCTGGAGCACAAAGTTCGTACATCCTGATTTTTTATCAAAGGAGAGCCTTGTCGCGATTGCTATCCCTTCTCAGTGATCGACCTGTCACCCAAAAAGCCCAGCTGGAGGGCACAGGCAAACACCGCAGATGGCGCGGTCATCGCAACAACCCCTATTCCCGCAATCGTCCTGGTCTCGAGCTCATTATGACGCCACTGGAGCCAGTGGGAACAGACTGACAACCTGCAGGGAGGTGCCAATAAACGGCCCTCCCTTGCTCTTTAAATAAGTGGAGGAGTGTGTCATGGCAACGAAATATTTATTTTTTACCGGCGGTGTAGTCAGCTCAGTCGGGAAAGGCGTTACAGCGGCAGCAGTCGGCCGGCTATTAAAGAACCGGGGCTTTCACGTGGCGGTGCAAAAACTCGACCCTTATATCAATGTCGATCCCGGTACTATGAGCCCTTACCAGCATGGCGAGGTTTACGTGCTGGATGACGGCGCCGAAACAGACCTTGACCTGGGTCATTATGAGCGCTTTATCGATATCCGGCTGAACAAGGTGTGCAATGTGACAACCGGCCAGGTCTACGCCGAAGTGATCGGTAAAGAACGGCGCGGCGATTACCTGGGAGGCACCATCCAGGTCATCCCGCATATTACCAACGAAATCAAACGGCGGATTGCCGCAGTCGCCAAAACGACGGGCGCCGAGATCGTCCTGGTAGAAGTGGGCGGTACCGTAGGTGACATCGAAAGCCTGCCCTTTTTAGAGGCGATTCGCCAGATTCGCACCGACCTGGGGCGGGAAAATACCCTCAGCATTCACGTCACCTGGTTGCCCTATATCGGCGCCACCGCCGAATTAAAAACCAAGCCCACCCAACATTCTGTCCGTGAGCTGCGCTCGATCGGTATCTCACCCGATATGATCGTCGCCCGATCCGATTATCCCATCGACGATTCGCTGCGGGATAAGATCGCTCAATTCTGCGATGTCGATAAACGGGCGGTGATCCCCATGGTGACCACCCCGGTGTTGTACGAAGTTCCCCTGCTGCTGGAACAGGCCGGGGTAGGCGACTACCTGGTCCAGCGCCTGGGTCTCGAAGCCCGTCAAAAACCGGATTGGAGCGAGTGGAAACAAATGGTAGAAGAGGTGCGCAAGGACAAGCCTGCTGTCAAGGTGGGGCTGGTGGGAAAGTATGTTGAGCTGCACGATGCCTACATGAGCGTGCGTGAGGCCCTCAAGCACGCCGCCCTTCACCTGGGCGTAGAGGTGGATATCCACTGGATCCACTCAGCGGAGGTTGAAAAAGGCAAGCATTGGGATACCATCAAAAGCATGGATGGCATTGTGGTCCCAGGCGGGTTTGGCAGCCGCGGGATCGAAGGCAAGATCCAGGCAGCTCATTACGCCCGCACCCACCAGGTGCCCTACCTGGGACTTTGCCTGGGCATGCAGTTGATGGTGGTGGAGTTTGGCCGAGAAGCCCTGCAGAGCGACGAAGTGAATTCGACCGAGTTCGACCGCTCCACGCCCTATCCTGTGATCGACCTGATGCCCGAGCAGCACGAGATTACCGACATGGGCGGGACGATGCGGCTGGGCCTGTACCCCTGCAAACTCATCCCCGACACGATCGCCGGGCGAGCGTATGCTCAGCCTATGGTTGAAGAAAGGCACCGCCACCGCTTTGAGCTGAACAATACCTACCGCGGATTGCTCGAGGAGCGGGGCATGGTTTTCTCCGGCGTGTCGCCGGACAACCGCCTGGTTGAAATTGCTGAGATTGCCGGCCACCCGTTCATGCTGGGCACCCAATTCCATCCCGAATTTCTGTCCCGGCCGAACCGCCCCCACCCGTTGTTTACTGCCTTTATCCAGGCCGTCTGCCAGCGGGCCGGGATTCCTACCCGCGCCAGCGTCACCACTGCCCCTCAATCCGTCGAAGTAGAAAATTAACTTTTATCTACTCCCTGAACCTGATCCGTATTATACTTATTTCATACCTGATACGCGAGGAACTCAAATGGACACAACTATTGACTCAATTTCTGCTCTTGAAATATTAGACTCACGCGGCAACCCTACGGTTGAAGTCGAAGTCATCCTGGCGGACGGCAGTTGGGGCCGGGCTGCAGTGCCGTCAGGCGCCTCCACAGGCATTCACGAAGCCCTGGAGCTCCGCGATGGAGACAAGAGTCGCTATAATGGCAAGGGCACCTTAAAAGCGGTTGAAAATGTGAACACCACCATTGCGGACGCCCTCATCGGTTGGGACGCGGTCGAACAAAGTGGCATTGACCACGCCATGCTTGAGCTGGATGGCACCCCCAACAAATCCAAATTAGGGGCAAACGCGATCCTGGGCACCAGCCTGGCGGTTGCCAAAGCCGCAGCGAACTCGCTGGGCCTGCCGCTTTACCGCTACCTGGGCGGTGTCTATGCCCACGTCCTGCCCGTGCCTATGATGAACATCCTGAATGGGGGTACGCATACCAACTGGCAGTCGACCGACGCCCAGGAATTCATGGTGATGCCTTTAGGCGCCTCGTCCTTCGCTGAAGGCCTGCGCTGGGGCTCTGAAATTTACCAGGCTTTAAAGTCCGTCCTGAAAGGGCGCGGCTACACCACCCTGGTGGGTGACGAAGGCGGGTACGCACCGGCCTTAAAAGCCAATGCCGAAGCGGTCGAGGTCATTCTGGAAGCCATCAACAAGGCCGGTTACAAACCCGGGGAACAGGTGGGCATCGCGCTCGATCCGGCTGCCTCCGAGTTATACGAGGAAGATACTCACCTCTATAACTTACGTAAGGAAGGCAAGAAGCTCACCGGTGAAGAGATGGTGGCTTTCTGGAAATCCTGGATCGAGAAATATCCCATTGTGTCCCTTGAAGATGGCCTGGCCCAGGATGACTGGGAGAGCTGGAAGCTGTTGGTTAAAGAGGTGGGTTCCCACGTGCAGATCGTGGGCGACGACCTGCTGGTCACCAACCCCGAACGCGTTCGCCGCGGGATCAAAGAGAAGGCCGCCAACGCGCTGCTGGTCAAGCTCAACCAGATTGGCTCTCTGACCGAGACGATCGAGGCAGTCGAAACCTGCCAGCGGGCTGGATGGCGGGCTGTCACCTCCCATCGTTCTGGTGAAACAGAAGATTCGACCATCGCCGACCTGGCCGTAGCCCTGAACATGGGCCAGATTAAGACCGGCGCCCCTGCACGCTCTGACCGGGTCGCCAAGTATAACCAGCTCCTGCGCATCGAGGCCGAGCTGGGTGATACCGCCCAATACGCCGGCTGGAGCGCCTTAAAACGCTCCTGAGCCCTTAACCCCTGATTTTGAATCACAGGACGCCAGGGCTGCTCCTTAAAAACTTGAGCAGGCCTGGCGTCTTTGCGTTTATGCTGCCTTTGGCGCCAGGGGGTGATTGGGCCCAAAGTGTTCTAATAAGACCAGCGGCTCGTATGGGCTATCATTCCTGAACAGCACACCGTTCCGAGCCACCGTCTCGCTGACGAAGAACTCGTCTGCGCTCTGCTGCCCGTAGCGCAGCAGGCCGGGCGCTTCTGCGTGGTGCGGGCCAATGGCCCCATGCCCCTGGATTACCACGCAGCCATAAGCCACTTCTTCCTTAACAACGGCATGCTCCCCTGGAGCAATCGATAACTCCTTCGCGCTGAAATAAGGGTTTCCATAGGTGATCCACTTCTCGGCGATCCGGGGATCGCCCCGCTCACAGGCCAGAGGAGGTCGAAAATAGTGCTGGCGAAATGCGGGATCCACGTTCTTTTCCCAATCCAACAGGCTCAGGATGGCGTCCAGGTTGCCCTTTTGGCCTTCTGGCAAAGGTCGAGACAGGTTTTGAAACGCGTTTATTTCACCCGACGATACATTCTCGAATACCCCCCCTACCAGGCTGTTCCATTGCGGCTCGTAGGTGAGATAAGATCCCGGCGCGTGCAGCACCCCTGGCGGAGTGTACCAGCCCGTGCCCAGCTCGATTCGGTAGGCCCTCGACAATTCTGTGATGCGGGTATCGCGTTGATCCCAGTCTCGCAGGCGCTCCTTGACCTGATCCCGGGTGACCATGGGGTCAAATCCAAAGTAGGTCAGCGGGAAGGCGCCAGGATAGTTGTTGAGCTGCACCGGGAAATAATAGGCTTCTGGCTTTCCCGGCCAGCCCAGCGCCGCCGCATCCGAATCCATCAGGTGCAGGTGGTGGAAGAGCGGTTTTTGATAATCAAAAAACTTGGCGTGCATGGGCCAGGTGTGGTATTGATCCATCAGCTCCGCGCCAATGAGATCCCTCCCCAATTCTTCGATGGCATCACGAAAAGGGAATTTCTCCGGAGAATGTGCATCCACAGCCACCATGCTGAAGCCAATTTCTGGGTGACTGCTGTCTTTTCCAAACGCATGCAGAACGGAGCAGAACCAGCGTTCTTTCACCGAGCCGTATTCGAGGCCCAATGGATACAGGTCGTCGGGGTGCAGGTGCAGCCTCCCGCCCGCCTGGTTGAACCGGAAGGGAACGAAGGCTGGCAATAAGCGGAAAATGCCTTGCCCACGTTCGAAAGTTGGACGGATGAGGTTCATTGAGTTCACCATCTAGGGCGTCTTGTGTAAGTAATCCGCCACCGTCACCCAGATGGAATCGAACATGGCCTCCGTGAGACGCCCGGTCTGGGTATTTTGACGGCTGGGGTGAAAGGAAGTGAGCAGCCAGGGGCGGTCGCCGCTGGCCGGCGTAAAACCACCGTGGCGAAATTCTACCGGGGGAAAGGGATTCCCCATGCTCCGGTATAAATTTAAGCTCCAATCCAGGGCAAAACGGCCTAAGGCCACCAGTCCATCCACCTTCCCCAAAAGAGCCAATTCTGAGGACAAATAACCCAGGCAATTAGCTGCTTCAAGCGTTGAAGGCTTGTTATCGGGTGGCGCGCACCGGCAGATTGCGGTGATGAAAATACCGCTTAATTCCAGGCCATCGTCACGACTCGTAGCGGTAGGCTGGTTGGCCAGGCCGGCTTTATACAGCGCGCGATATAAAAACTCGCCGGATGCATCGCCGGTAAACATCCTGCCAGTGCGGTTTGAGCCATGAGCGCCTGGCGCCAGTCCGACGACCACTACCCGCGCGTGCCGGTCGCCAAACCCAGGCACCGGCTTTCCCCAATAATCCTGATCCTGGTAAGCTCGCCGTTTGGTACGCGCAATCTCTTCCCGGTAGTTAACCAGTCGCGGGCATTTCCGGCAGGCAATGATTGTTTCATTTAGTCTTTCCCATTCCTTCATTGATGGCAACCTTCACAACCTTAGAATGGCCTGGCGCACTTCCTAATGTTTATTTTTCTTCGTTCCTTTTTTCTTCTTGCTGCTCGTGGGAGGAGTCAGCACCTGGCCTTCCACCAGTTTTTCAGGATCGATTTTCAATTCTT
>JAJYIW010000103.1 GCA_021789855.1 Chloroflexota bacterium
AGCTGCCACTGCTCTACCCCGCATCATAATAATGAACGGAGCTATTGTAGTCGATCCTGCTCCCCCCGTCAAGGCTGCGGGCTGGCTTTTAATAATTTCCCAGGAACAAAGCGTACCAGATATCCCAATTATTGACCGGCTGCTTCGTTGCCACCGGCACGGGGGTGGGCTGCGGCGTGGCCTGGTAGGGCGATACCGGCACGATGGGAACATCGCCCTTTTTGACCATCTTCCCCTCTTCCCGCGCCCACTGCTCCACCGCCAGGTCTGAAGTGGCATAGGCGATCTTTGTATTCAGCACCTCGATCGTCTGGGTCAATTGAACCACGTGGGTGGTCAACTGGTCGCGATCGCTGGATAAGCGCTGCAGCTCAGACATGCGATTGTTGAAATCCAGCATCAAAAAGACCAGGACGACAATCCCCACCACCATTAATAGCCTGAGGGGATTCAACTTCATATTTTTGAGATTGCGGAGGAAGCTCATACCGTTATCCGTGCAAAACTGGTGCCAGGAGTCTCTATTCGCCGGTTCACCCATCGACCAACTGCTGTGATCATTATACTGGCTTTTGGCCCGTGTGAAGATTAAGAAAACTGGAGACCTGGCATAATGCTTGCATGGCAATCCTTGAATCAAAAAGACCCCTGGAAAGAAGAGGTCTTGTGTGCCGAAGGAGGGATTTGAACCCTCACGAGCGTAATGCCCACTAAGCCCTGAACCTAGCGTGTCTGCCAATTCCACCACTTCGGCTTACGGCGTATATTTTACCCGCTTTCAATGATTTGTCAACCTCTTACTTTCCAGCCGATCACCCACGTGCTATAATCATCCCTGACAGGATGCCGGCCTTTTATGGATCAACTCATCCCTTCTTTCTTTAACCTGCTTGTCGCCCCCCCTGGAAACCTGCTCTACCACCTGGTCGTGGTGATATCGATCGGGATGGCGCTGCAATCGCATGTCTCGTTGGGCGGGGGGCAGCCCGTCATGTCCAGGCGGCGGATGACCCTGGGACTCTTGATCTTATTGCTACTTCAAATCCTGCTCTTTGTCATCAGCAGCTTGGGCTGGCAGGGGCTGCTCAACACCCAGGTGATCCTCCCTCCCCTGGATCGCGCGTTTACCGCCTTCAGCCTGGTCTGGATCGTCTGGATGTGGGTGTTCCCCGATTCCAACCGGGTGGCCGATTCCCTGGTGATCCTGGCTAACCTGGTGGTGGCCATTTTCCTGGCCTTCACCCTGGCTCTATGGGCGCCAACGTCGTCCGCAGGGTTTAACAACAGCGGGCTGGACCTGGCCTGGGAGATTTTTTCCCTGGCCATAGCGGTGCTGGGCTTAGGGCTGATCCTCGCTCGCCGGCCCAACGGCTGGCCGGTGGGCCTGGGGATGATGGTTCTTTTCATCGCCGGCCTGGGCCTGGAAATCTTTTATGCTATCCCGGGCGATTTTCCCGGCTTCGTTCGCCTGGCCCAGCTGGCGGCTTTCCCCCTGTTGGATACGCTGGCTCAACAGCCATTCCTGGCCGCTTTTAAGCCCCCGGCGCTTTCCGCCAACCGGCCGGCCGGGGAAGTCACCACGAAAATCCCCGCCAGGGAGCGCCGCCGTTATTCCGCCGACCCTAAAACCGTGCACGCATTCTTAAGCCTGGCCGCCGGAGAAAATACCCCAGACAGGATGAACGCCATCACCCGCGCGATCGGCCAGGCGATGCTGGCAGACCTGTGCCTGTTGGTATCTACCCCCGATGGGCTGGGTAAAATGACTGCCCTGGGCGGTTATGATTTAATCCGGGAAGAAAACCTGGAAGCCGGTATGTTCAACCGGACGGACGCGCCCATGCTGGCCACGTCCATCCAAAAAGGCCGGGCATTGCGCCTGCCGGCAGACCATGAGTCGACGCCCGATGTCCAGACGCTCTACAAGCTGATCGGCATTTCTAAACCGGGCAGCCTGTTAGCCGTCCCTCTGCCCGGCCCAGACCAGGCCCCCTGGGGGGGCATCATCCTGCTTTCTCCCTATTCCAACCGGGTATGGAGCATGGATGACCAGACTTACCTGGCCAGCACGGCCGAGCAGGT
Organism: Chloroflexota bacterium; assembly: GCA_021789855.1. GTDB lineage: Bacteria > Chloroflexota > Anaerolineae > Anaerolineales > Anaerolineaceae > JAJYIW01. The sequence continues at coordinate 2,083 of JAJYIW010000103.1, forward strand.
GGCGCAAATCCTTTACCCATCCGTCCATCCGGAGCCAGCCGCCCCGGTTCCTCCCGCCGGCGTCCCCCCTGAATACATTGAGCGACTGGAGGCTGAGCTGGAGTCCTCGCGCCAGCAGGTGCAACAACTGGAAAAAGCCCAAAAAGATTTATCCGATCAGCTCCTGGCGGCGCACCAAAAGGCGGCCATTGCCTCTCAAAACGACACGTTCCAGGCGCTCATTAGGGCCCAGGAAGAAGCTCAAGACCTGATCATCCAGCTCCAGGCTGAAAACGAAAAGCTGCGCCAACCCGCCGGGTTGAGCCAGGCGGGGCAGCCCGGGGCGACCCCGGCGGATAGCCGGTATCTCGAGGGTGAGCTCAAAAAAGCCCTGGCCGAGACCGCGCAGCTTCAAAATTCCCTGGCCGAATCGAACGCCCGCCTGGTCGAGGTGGAACAGCGCCTGTCCGGGCAGGGCCAGCCGGCCCAGGCCGCCCGGCCTGACTGGAGCGACCGGAACGCCGCCATCCTGATGGTGATCGAGGAGCTACGCCGGCCGGTCAAGGCCATGATCGCCCAGGTAGATGCCCTGCTCCAAAACCCGGCCTCCCTCGGGAAAGAAGGGGCGACCACCGCCTACGAAAAGCTCAAAGCGACCACCGACCGCATCCTGGGCCTGTTAGACGACCTGATGGAGACCATCGAACAGCCGGAAGGTAAAGTCGAGTTGAACCCAATCCAGGTCGATGTTCCCGGCTTAGTGGACCAGTCGATTGCGGCGACTGCAGTCGAATTCCGCGAGAAAAACCTTAGCCTGCAAGTCGACCTGCCCGAAACATTGCCCCTTTTACAGGCCGACCGCCCCGCCACGCAAAAGGCCCTGGCCCTGCTGCTCCACAACGCCGCCCAGGCGAGCCCGGATCAAGGCGCCGTCGCCCTTGTGGTCCGGCTCCAGGGCAAGGCGACCGAAGATCAATACCTGCAGTTTCAAATCATGGACAAGGGCGGCGGCATCGACAGCCCGGACCTCCCCAGGGTGTTTTCTCGCTTCGCCAGCGCCTGGGAAGCGACGATCAAGGGCGTCGGCTCGCCTGAAAGCGTTATTGAAGCCAGGTCGCTGGTGGAAGCCCAAAATGGCCGGATCTGGGTGGATACCGAGCCGGGGAGCTCCACCACATTCAGCTTTTTGCTTCCCGTCCAGCCGGTGCGCAGCTTCAAAGATATGGTGAGCGGCTAAGGCTATGCAAATCGCTCGCCAGGGGCTGGCCGGATTAATGGTTGCGATCATCTCCTTGGGGTTAGTGGCCGGAAGTATGCTCATTTCCCTGACTGAAAACCCAACGTCTCTGCTGAAACGATCCCCTTCGACCGAGACGGCCACGGCGGCGATCGTGCTGCCCGCAACGTACACCAATACCCCGGCCAGGTCATCCTCCCCCGCTCCGACACTCACCCCGACCCGTTCGCCCACCGCCAGCCTGACGCCGGCCCCTCCCACCACCTGCCCGGCGCCAGCCGGCTGGAAACCCTACCAGGTCCAATTTGGCGATACCCTGGACGACCTGGCAGGTGAGTTTCATACCAGCGCAGCCAGCATCCAGGCCGGCAACTGCCTGGTTTCTACCGAGCTGCTGCCAGGAACAATCCTGTATCTTCCCCCTCTGGTGAGCACACCCACCGCAAGCCTGACACCGACAGCCACCCTTGTGCCAGGGCATGCCGGCTGCCAGCCGCCCGCCGGATGGGCGCCTTACGTGATCGAACATGGTGATACCCTGATCGGGCTGGGGAAACTCTACCATGTGACCCCCGCCGAAATCCAGGCGGCGAATTGCATGGGGTATTCCACCATCCTGGTGCACGGGGTGACCATCTACTTGCCCCCCGCCGCCGGCCTGACCCCATCCTCACCTGGCTTATCCCTGACCCCCACCGGCGCTAGCATCGGCCTTCCGTAACGTCTACACCCTGGCCTTAATTTTGAAAGATCACATGACTAAACGAATTCTCTTTACCATAATGGTTATAGCTGGGTTAATCAGCGGCTGCAGTTTACCCGCTCAATCCAGCATCGCTCCTGGCGCCTCCGGCAGCCCGTTCGTCCTGGTCACCAGCAACCCCAATGCGCCCGCCACCCCGACTCCTTTTCAGCCAGCCGCCCTCACCTCCACCTTCCCGGCGCCGGTTGCCACCGGCACGGCGGTTACAAACACCTCCACGCCTGCTCCGGGGGATACCCCCATTGCTCAATCCATCACCGCAGAGCCAGGCGCCAATATGTTGAATTTGCCCGATGGTATGGTCAACATTCTCATTTTTGGTTCTGATTACCGCCCCTACGAGGGCTACCGCACCGATACCATCGTCCTGGCTGCCATTAATACCAAAGATAAAACCGTCAGCCTGATCAGCTTTCCCCGCGACCTGTATGTGAATATCCCTGGCTGGGAAATGCAGCGGATCAACACATCCCAGGCGCACGGTGGTTTTGCGATGACGCAGGCTACCTTTGAGTATAACTTCGGCATTAAACCCGATTTTTATGTCATGACCACCTTTTCGGGTTTCAGCTCGATCATCGATTACCTGGGCGGCATCGATGTGAACACGGCCCGCAACCTGTCGGACACCTGTGACGTCAGTATCAGCCGCACCAAATGGTGCAGCGTGGGGCCTGGCATCGTCCACATGAATTCGCAACTAGCCCTGTGGTACGTGCGCTCGCGCCACACCTCGAATGACATCGATCGCGGCCGGCGCGCCATCGAGGTGATACGAGCTATCTTTGCAAAACTGATCAGCCTGGATGGAATCGCCAAAGCGCCACAGCTCTACGCTCAATTTAGAAACTCGTTCGATACGAACATGACCATCGGCGATGTGCTTCCATTGCTCCCGGTCATTGCAACATTCACCGATACCAGCCGGCTTCGATATTTTACGATTGGCTATAACCTTTCATCGGATTGGGTGACCCCCGACGGCGCCATGGTGCTCCTGCCCAACTTAACCGGCATCCGCCAGGCCATTTACAACACCATCATGGGAAAGTAAAGGCCTTCTGGGAGCTCTACCAAACAGGTCAAGCGTTGCGCCATTGTTTGCCGGTAAACTTTTGAAAATCTCTGGACAGATGGCCCATGTTGCGTTAAACTAGGATTAAATAGAGTTCTGTCTATACGCACCATGCCAGGGAGACCTATGACAACTGAACCCCTCCAAAGCTCAACTGCCCATATCACCCAGGCCACGCCTTTGCACCCTGCGGTCAATGCCTGGGTCTATTATTTAAAAGACCAGGGCCGTTCACCTCACACGGTTAAGGCATTTATTGCCGACATCAACCTCCTGGCGAATTACCTCGCCCCGGATCGGACGCTGGGCTCCATTTCTACCCAGGATCTGAACCATTTCCTTTCCTGGCTCGAAACCAAGCGCGGAGTCCCGTGCAGTCCCAAGAGCCTTGCCCGCCGCATCACCTCGATCAAAGCTTTCTTTCGCTGGCTGCACCAGGGGGCGGTGCTCCCCATGGATCCCGCAGAAAAAGTCCTCCAGCACACGGTGCTCAGCCCACTCCCGACCGTTCTGACCGCGGAAGAAGTCAAGCGCGTCTTAGCGACCGCCGATGCCTTGCGCCGGGAGAAGAAACCAGACGCTCGCCCTTACACGCTGGTCTCGTTGTTGCTAGCGAGTGGGTTAAAAAAGGGAGAATGTCTCGGTTTGAGCCAGAACCACGTAGACCTGGAAACCGATAATGGCCCCATCCTCTTTGTGCGGTACGCCAGCCAGCGCAACCGCTACAAGGAGCGGAAAATCAGCCTGCCAGCAGAATGGACCCCGGCTTACCGCGAATACCTGGCTCAGTACCAGCCTTCGGAAGTGATTTTCCCCTGGTCGCAGCGCCGGCTGGAGTACTTGCTCGAAGACCTGGGCCGGGCAGCCAACCTGGATAAGCACCTGTCTTTTGATATGTGCCGGTGGACCTGCGCTCTGACGGATTGGACTGCCGGGGTGGAATCGGATAAAATCCGCCAAAAACTGGGGGTATCCAAAATCCAATGGCGCGAGGTCGGTATGAAATTAAGGCAGCTCGCGGGCGAGGGTTAACCTCACCGGTTGGCGGGTTTTCTCAGTCACCCGGAACGGGTGCCCAATGCGGTAACCCGGCACCCAGGCAATCGCATCGCCTGAACAAACCAGGGGCCAACGGCTTCTCAGGCCAGCTTCTAATTTCACGTTGACGAAAAAATCGGAAATCTTTTGCGTTCCCTGGCTCAATCCGAAGGGCTGCCAGCGATCGCCTGGCCGCCGCCTGCGCACGGTCAAGGGTAAGCTCAGGGCGTCCAGGTCAAGCCAGGCCTGGAATGGGCCGGACGTCCAATCCACGTTTTCGGAAGAAGCGCATAAGGTGGCTTCCAATACCCAGCCATTCTCCATGGCAATCTTTCCTGGCACCGGCAGCTTAACGGGCTGGTCCTTCACGGCCGGCGCGTTGGAATCGAGCCGCTCCTCTTCCCAGGGGGCAATCTCGATCCGGTTGCCCCGGCGCCGTATGACGAGGCGGCCTACCAGGTCGGCCATGCCTGAGCGGGAGGGCCTGGCAATAAACTCACGGCCACGCTCGATAGCATCCAGGCTGATATCTAGCGAAGGGCGCAGCCGCCGGAGGCTGTTCCTCAGGAGCGCTCGCTGGATAGAGACCGGCTCAGCAGTAAAGGCATCGCGGTTGAGCTGGATCGCGGTGGCGCTGGCAGATAGGATCACCCTGTCCCAGGCTAACGCCGCACCTTGCTCAATCCATTGAAAATCATCCTTCAGGTTCGACGCGCTGCGCCAGATGGCCTGGCGCAGCGCAGGGTTGTATGCCTCAAGATAAGGGATCAAGGCGTGGCGAATCCGGTTGCGTTGGTAGGCCAGGTCGTCGTTGCTTGGATCGATGAGAGGCGTTAATCCCAGGCTGTCGCAATACGCCACCGTATCCACATGCCAGGCATCCAACAGGGGCCGGATCAGGGGAATACGGTCGTGCCAGGCTGGCATCACCTGCCGGTAATCCATGCCTTTTAGCCCGGCCAGGCCAGACCCCCGCAGCAGGTGCATCAACACCGTTTCCACCTGGTCATCCGCCGTGTGCCCCACGGCCACAGCCTGGGCGCCGCGCGTTGAAGCCAGGTCAAACAAGAACCGGTAACGCAGGAGGCGGGCCGCTTCTTCTACCGTCCGGTGTTCGCTTTGGGCCAGGCCTGCCACGTCCCCTTTCTCAGAAACGCACTCAATCCCAAGCGCCTGGGCGATTGCCTTCACCTTCCGCTCGTCCTCGCCGGCTTCCATCCTCAACTGGTGATTGAAATGGGCAGCGATGATTTGAAAGCCATGGCGGGAAAAAAGGGATAACAGGCACAGGCTATCTGCGCCGCCGGATACGCCAACCACAATCGGAATTTGTTTGGTGAGCTGGCAATTATTTACTATAATTAACCAACGAGCTTGATCGAGCACAAAAAAATTATAACCGATCCTGATTTTTTCACGCCCAAAGACCTGGCGCTTGCGAGTCTAAGGGCTTTGTGCTAGACTGACAGTGAAAAAGCCCACAAGAGAGGAAAAACATGGCTGAGAGAATCTTAATTGTCGACGACGACCTGGAAACATTGCGCCTGGTTGGCCTGGCACTCCAACGCCAGGGCTATGATATTCTCGCAGCCAATACTGGCGCCCAGGCCGTTGAGAGCGCCATGGCGGAATTGCCTGATTTGATCTTGCTGGACATCATGATGCCGGACGTCGATGGCTACGAGGTAACGCGGCGGCTACGCGCAGAACCCACAACGGCCAGCATCCCCATTTTGATTTTTAGCGCCAAAGGCCAGGTGGATGACAAGGTAACCGGGTACGAAGCGGGCGCCGATGACTACCTGACCAAGCCAACCCACCCCGCAGAGCTCGCCGCGCACATCAAAGTTCTCTTGAGCCGGACCGGGCGGACACGGCCCACTTCCCCACTCGGCGAGCGTGGGCAGGTAGCAGCCTTCATCTCCGCAAAAGGTGGAACCGGCGTCTCGACATTGGCGTTAAACACCGGCATGCTCCTCGCCCAGCGCAACCGCGCCAAAGTGATCGCCGTGGAGCTGCATCCAGGCCAGGGAAATTGGGGCCTGGAATTGGGTTACAATAAACCGGAAAACCTGAATCGCCTGTTACACATGAACCCTGGCGATATCACGCAACCGGCCGTGGAAAATGAGCTGGTGATCCATTCATCCGGACTCCGCCTGCTGCTGTCTTCATCGAAGCCAGCCGATATCAACGACATCCAGGCCATGACGCAGCTCGAGGGAGTCATCAACCAGCTCTCGCTCCTGGCAGGATTGGTGATCCTCGATATTGGGGTCAATTTCTTCCCAGGCATTGATAAAGTCCTGGCCTTGTCGAATGAAGCCGTGCTGGTGGTAGAGCCCAACCCCATCACGGTGATGCGCACGAAAACTTTAATTGAAGATTTATATAATCGGGGTTTTGGCAAATCCAGGCTGATGACGATTGTCTTGATTAACCGCGTCCGGTCCGATGTCCAGCTCTCCTGGACCCAGGTCCAGGAAGCCTTGGGACAGCCCATCAGCCAGGTAATCTCGCCGGTTCCCGAGCTGGCTTACCAGGCAGCCTTGCGCACTACGCCGATGGTTTTATTGCAACCGTCAGGGCTGACCACACAACAGATCGGTAAAGTGGCGGATTTAATAGAACAACATATTCGAAAATGAGATGGCATTCAATTCTGAAAATAATCTTTTACAACAATATCAGTATTTAATCGGTATATCCAGGGACCTGGCGTCCACCCTCGACCTAGACTCGCTCTTATCCAAAATCGTGTCGGTCGCCGCCGAAATGAGCGGGGCGGAGGCGGCGTCTATCTTGCTTTTGGATGAATCCAGCCAGCAGCTCTATTTTCAAGCGGCGACGAATATAGAGGTCTTGCCTGCCATGCACGGCATGGTTATTCCACGAGATAGCAGCCTGGCCGGTTGGGTCATCAAAAACCGGACGCCGGTTATCGCGAATGACGTTGAAAATGATCGCCGCCATTACCCCAACGTCGACCAGGAAACCGGGTTTGCCACCCGCTCTCTGATGGGCATTCCGTTGATGGCGAAGGATGAGATCATCGGCGTTCTCGAGACGATCAACAAACGCGAGGGCGGGTTTAGCCAGCCCGATCAAGACATCATCACCATCCTCGGCGCGCAAGCGGCGATCGCGATCCAGAACACGCGTATGTTTCACCAATCTGACCTGATCGCGGAAATGGTGCACGAGTTGCGCACGCCGCTTTCATCCCTGAGCGCGGTAGCGGGCCTGTTAGCGCGCCCTGACCTGTCCGAAGACCAGCGAATCAAGCTGGTTCACACGCTGCACACGGAAGTCCAGCGGTTAAATTCGATGACGACCTCATTCCTCGACCTGGCCCGCCTTGAATCAGGCCGGATGGTCTTTCACAAATCGATCTTCCCGGTTCAGCCGCTGATCGAGGAATGCCTGAACCTGTACGAGAGCCAGGCGGCTGAGCACGCCATCTCGACGAAAATTGACATCCCGCCGGACTTGCCCAGGATTGAAGCCGATCGCGATGAGCTGAAGCAAGTTTTGCTTAACCTGATCAGCAACGCGGTGAAGTACAACCGGCCGGGTGGCAGCATCCTCCTCCGGACGGGAACCAATGAAAAAGAGCTCTTCATTGCCGTTGAAGACAATGGATCGGGCATCCCCGAAGAAGAGATTCCGCATCTCTTTGAAAAATTCTTCCGCGCCAGCGGCACCAAAAAAATTGCCCCTGGCACCGGCCTGGGCCTGTCCATCTGCGCAAAAGTAATCGCGGCTCACCGCGGCCGGATTACCGTGACCAGCCATCCAGGGCAAGGGTCAACGTTCACCGTTTACCTGCCTTTGAAACCCGCTCCCTGAGCATCTCCCGGCTGCACCAGTACTTTAAGTACTCCCCGCTGCCTGGCCAGGTCGAACGCCGCCAGGCCTTGTTCAAGCGGGTAAATTCCCGCGATCATGGCGGAGAGGTCTGGCCTCTGGCTGTCTAACAAACGCAGGGCCCCGTCGAAAGGCCCACAACGAGAGCCCACCAGTGTCACCTCATTTACCACCATAGCTGATATGTTAAACGTGATGTCTCCCTGGTAAGTGCTTTTCAAGACGATCACGCCCCTGGGCCTGACCACGTTGGCAGCCATTTTCAAGCCGTCCGCCGATCCGGTCGCTTCTACCACCACATCATACGAGGTCGAGGCCATCTGGTCGGCGTCGATGGCCTGGACTCCCCACTGTTTCAAAATATCGCGGGATGGCTGGTGCCTGGCCACCACCGATAGCTGGCAACTGGTCAGCGATAGGCACCAGGCTGCCAGCAAGCCCAGGCGCCCTGCGCCGATGACGGCCACGCGGTCGGTAGGTAAGATGTGCACCTGGTCGAGAATTTCCAGGGCAGCCGCCAGCGGCTCGGTAAACACGGCCTGCTCATCGCTCACGGAAGAGGGCACGCGGTGCAAATTGGCCACCGGCAGGAGGCAATACTCGGCAAACACACCGGGGTAATCCCTGATCCCCAGGGTGCGGCTGTGGAGGCAGTGCTTTTGCAGCCCCCGCCGGCATGAATCGCACTCGCCGCACGCAATGGTGATTTCCCCCGTCACCCGTTGCCCAACCAGGCCAGGTGCTCCTGGAGCAGCCACCACCCGGCCTACAAATTCATGCCCGGGGGTGCCCGTAAACGGATAATACCCGCGCAGCAGCTCTAAATCGGTCCCGCAGATGCCTGCCAGGTCAATTTTGATTAACGCCTCTCGCTCAGAGGGCTCAGGGACTGGCAAATCTTTTCGCAGTGAAAGCCCCAGGTCTTGCAGCCACAGTCCAATCATTCCAGCTCCTTCTACCGGGCTCCCCGGCGCCCGAATTGCCTCTCCAATAAATCGGCTGGCAAATGGATCATGGTTGGCCGGCCGTGAGGG
>JAJYIW010000104.1:0-5502 GCA_021789855.1 Chloroflexota bacterium
AGAACTGCCGGCAACCGAATATCTATCCCTGGTTGAGCAAGGAAACAGCCCAAGCCTGAGTATTTACTATGATACTGGCAACCACACCGCTCAAGGTCACGACGTCCTTGCGGATGCCCGCCTGCTAGTGTCTCATATTGTTGGGATCCACATCAAAGATCGGAAAGTGGGCGGTCCCAATGTGCCGTTGGGCGAAGGGGACGTCGATTTTAAGCATTTTATTGAGCTGGTCACCCGGCTTGGGTACACAGCGCCATACATCATGGAAACCGCGGTCAAGCCTGATTACCTGGCCATCGCGTGCCGCCACCGGCGCCTCGTGAACGATTGGCTGGCCGATGCCTACGCAGAAGCAGACTCAGGAAAGGGTATTCAGCCCCTATGAAGATCATGCTGGTCGGATTGGGCGCCATAGGCCAGCGCCACGTGCGCAACCTGCGAGCCCTCTATGGTAGTGAAATTGAGCTGATCGCTTACCGGGCGCGCCGCCAGTCCCCGGTTTTAACTGATAGTCTAAAGGTGGAGGAAGGTAGCGACCTGAACACAAAGTACGGCATCCAGGCGTATTCTGATCTGGAGGCCGCCCTCGCCCAGCACCCTCAGGCCGCCTTCATTTGCAATCCCACCAGCCTGCACATTCCGATGGCTATCCAGGCCGCCCAGGCCGGCTGCCACCTCTTTATCGAAAAGCCCCTGTCTCACAACCTGGATGGGATCGAAGCATTGCAGTCGTTGGTGGAAAAAAACCACCTGATGGTGTACGTGGCTTACCAGATGCGTTTTCATCCCTGCCTTAAAGCCGCTAATGCCTGGATGATAGCCGGTAAGATCGGCCCGGTGCTGGGCGGACGAGCGGAAGTCGGCGAGTATTTACCCGGGTGGCATACCTATGAAGATTACCGCCAGATGTACGCTTCGCGGCGGGAGCTGGGCGGCGGCGCGCTCCTTTCCCAAATCCACGAAATGGATATGTTATACTGGTTCTTCGGCCTGCCGCGGCGGGTGTTCAGCCTGGGCGGCCACCTGAGCAGCCTGGAAATTGACGTCGAAGACCTGGCCAGCACCTTGATGGAGTTCCGCGTGGAGGGGCGCACCCTCCCGTTTCACCTCCACCAGGATTACCTGCAGCGCCCGCCCAGCCGGACGGTGGAATTAATCGGAGACCGGGGTAAAATCCTGGTCGACCTGGCCGGGTTAACCGCGCGCTGCTACGACCAGGCCGGCCAATTGATCGAAGATGCTAATTTTACGGGCTTCCAGCGCAACCAGCTCTTTTTAGATGAGATGCACCATTTCATGGCCTGCCTGCGGGGCGAAGCCCAGCCGCAGGTCAACCTGCAGGATGGCATTCAGAGCCTGCGCATGGCCCTGGCGGCCCGCGAGTCCATGGAAAGCGGCAAGGTGATCGAATTAGCATGAGCTTACCGGACCCACGTCATGAAATCCTGGCCCTGATCCCCGCGCGCGGCGGATCGAAGGGCATCCCACGCAAGAACCTGATCCCCATCGCGGGGAAACCGTTGATCGCTTATTCCATCGAACAGGCGCTCCAATCGCGCTGGATCACCCGCGTGATCGTCTCGACCGATGACGAAGAAATCGCCTCGGTTTCGCGGTCGTTTGGCGCTGAGACGCCCTTTTTACGCCCGGCTGAATACGCCCAGGATCTGTCGATCGACCTGGAAGTGTTCCAGCACGCGTTGAGCTGGCTGCGCGATCAGGAGGGATACGCCTGTGAGCTGGTGGTTCACCTGCGGCCCACCGGCCCCGTCCGCCGGGTCGAGGTGATCGACCAGGCCATCCAGGAGATGCTCAACCACCCCGAGGCCGACGCGCTGCGTTCCGTCAGCGTGCCCTCCCTCACCCCTTATAAAATGTGGCGGATCAGCGATGGCACCCTGCAGCCGCTGCTGTCCGTGCCCGGCCTGGCCGAGCCCTATTGCATGCCGCGCCAGATCCTCCCCGAGGTGTACTGGCAGAACGGCTACGTGGACATTATCCGCCCGGCGACCATCCTCGGCCAGGGGCTGATGGCCGGCAAGACCATCCTGCCGTTTATCACCCACGAGCCTATCCTCGAGCTGGATTACCGCGAGTCCATCCCCGCTATAGAAGAGGCCCTGCATAAAATGCAGCGGGGTGAATGGCCCGAGAAAGATCCGGTCAAAAAGTTCGCGGCTTAACCCTATTGATTTCTACCGAATCACAGGTTTTACGAATTAATGAAAGGAAACTGGTGAAAGAAAAATGAACACAAAAAGATGGGTTCAACTATCAATCAGTTTTGTGCTTCTGGCATCCATGTTTATTGCTTCCCTGGGGGTAGCCAATGCCCAGCCGGCGCCGGCGACCGCGCTTAAGGGGGTCCCTGCCTCCACTACGACTTTGCCCCCGGGCATCACCTACGGCGCCTTTGGCGGCACCATCACCGACCTGGTCATGGATCCCAAAACGCCCACCACCCTCTATGCCGCTTCCGATTACGGCGTCTTTAAAACCACGGATAACGGGGATAACTGGTCGCTCACCGGCCTCACCTCGGTCATGGTGAACGCACTGGTGGTGGACCCGACCAACAGCGCCGTGATCTATGCCGGTACGCGCGGCCAGGGCTTCTGGAAAAGCAGCGACGGCGGCGCGACCTGGACCAATTCACCCAATGCGTACATCCAGGATAAAATCGTTTACACCATTGTGGTCGATCCCAATAATTCGAATAATGTCTATGCCGGGGGGCGAGAATACGGCGTGGATGGCTCCAGCTCGGGCAATTGGGGCGGCGGCGTGTTCAAGAGCACCGATGGCGGCGTCACCTGGAACGCCATGAATAACGGGCTGCCGGGAGGCTATGTGTATTCCCTGGTCATCGATCCAACCGCGCCCACCATCTTGTATGCCGGTACCGACGGCTACGGCGTGTACAAAACCTTCGACAGCGCCAATGATTGGGTCGCCAGGAATACTAATATAAATACAGCCAACTCTGACAACTTGAAGATCCGTTCGATCGCCATGGATCCCAACAACCACCTCCGTTTGTTGATGGGGGTGTGGGGCGGCGCGAGCGTTTTCGAGACTAACAACGGCGCTGAAAATGGCTGGTCGAATGTCGGCCAAAATTTTTATGGGCAAAAAGTCCTCACGGTGGCATTCAATCCGGTGATTCAAGGCTACGTTTACGCCGGCCTGGTTAACGGCGCGCCTTACGACAGCACCAACGGACTCTATACCAGCTGGAACCCGATGCCCGGGCCGATAACCACCAATCTTTATAATCAATGGGGGTTTTTACAGGCGGTTAATGCCTTCCTGGTCAACCCCCAGAACGGCCTGACCCTGTTCATTGCCGTCAACGGGCGCGGCGTTTTTCGTTCCCTGGATGGAGGGAAGACCTGGGCCCCAACCGACCAGGGCCTGGCCGCCACTACCGTCACCGCGGTGGTGATCGATCCCAAAAACCTTTCCCACCTGTATGCGGCCACTTCAGGCACTGGCATCTTTCAAAGCTATAACAGCGGCGCCACCTGGAGCTCTTACTCTCCCCTGCCTTCCCAATGGGACAACCTCACCAGCCTGGCCCTCGACCCAACGACCGCCGGAACGTTATATGCCGGGATAGGGACGATGAAAGGGATGGGCCAATCGGGCATAGGGTACAGCACCAATAATGGTCAAACGTGGACCTATATCAATGGCAATATCCCTCAGGCGCCCGTGCCAGCGGCCCCAGACGCGTCCAGCGATCTGCAGCCAGGAGACGCAGGGCTATCAGCTCTCTCGCCCGGTGCCTCCCAGATGACTTTCCCCGCAGTGACCGCCGTGGCCGCGGCTCCTACCTCCCCGGTCCTCCTCTACGCCGGGACCTCCAGCCACGGCACCTGGTACAGCACCAATACGGGCAGCAGCTGGGCTTCGGTCGATAACTCCTCGGCCAGCGTCACCTCGATCCAGGTCTATCCAAACGACCCCTATTCTGTGCTGATCGCCACCTCGAACCAGGGGTTATTCAAAGCCACGTATACCGGCGGCGGTTTCAATCGAACTTACTACCTGGCCGGGATGAACGTCCAATCGGCATACATCGATACGACCACCTCGCCCAACACGCTTTACGCCGGCACAACCAACGGCGTTTACAAGAGCGGCGATAACGGCACCACCTGGAACCTGGCCGGCCTGAGCGGTTATCAAATCGACGCATTGACCATAGACCACCCCAGCGTTTATCAGGCAAAGATATTCGCTGGCACCACCGCGGGCATTTACTATACCTACGTTGGTGGGTCGACGTGGAACAAGTTCAGCAATATCAGCGCTCCTATCAGCGCCATTGCGGTCGATCCGGTAGGCCACGACCTGGTGTACGCGGGTACCGATGGCGGTGGCCTGGCCAGTCTATCCCAATCGATCCTGTACCCAACCTACCTGATATTGAGCCTGTTCATCCGAGTGGTCCCCACGCCCTGAGCGGTAAGCCTGAGTCGCACTCGTTGGGTACAGGGTGCCAAGCCTGTACCCAACGATTCATCAAGCTCGATGGCACCAGGTTTCAATATATCGCTCGTACTTACACCAGCCATGTAAAATGCGCAACCCTCATTGCGAGTGAAGCGAAGCAATCTAAATGGACACGCAGATTGCTTCGGCCTAAAGAACGGGCCTCGCAATGACAGAGCGATCAAAAGGAGATCAATCGTCCTGTTCGTGCTCCTCATCCCAACCCACAATTATTGTTACTGAAAGGTTAATCGATGGCCATCAAAAAAAGTATCCACATGATCGTCCTGGGAGCGCTGCTGGTCGTTATGCTGGGTTCAGCCCTGAGCGCCGGGTCGGTGAGTGCAAAAGTAAGCCGGCCTGTCACCGCTCAAGCCGCGTCGGTTAACGATGGATCGCCCCAAACCGTAATGTCCGGGCCTTACGGGGGGACGGTGAGCGACCTCAAGATGGATCCGCTCACCCCCACCACGCTTTACGCCGCAACCAACTATGGCGTGTTCAAGTCCACCAACAACGGCGATAGCTGGTTCCTGACCGGCTTATCCGGGGTAACCGTCTATGCCCTGGCCATCGACCCGGTACACCCCCTGAATGTGTACGCCGGCACCCGCGGCGAGGGCTTTTACCGGAGCGCGGATGGCGGCGCCACCTGGACGTCGTCGGTCCTGGCATTGAACCAGAAAAATATCATTGTTTACACCTTAGCCGTGGATCCCAGTAATTCTGCCATCCTTTATGCCGGCGGCCGGGCGGCTAACCTGGATGAGACAACCGCCTTAAACACCGACCAATGGGGCGGCGGCGCCTTCAAAAGCACCGACGGCGGAAAGACCTGGGCGGCGATCAACAACAACATGCCGGAGGGCTGGGTCTACACCCTGGTCGTCGATCCCAAAACGCCCACCACGCTTTACGCCGGTAATCATACCCAGGGCATTTTTAAAAGCATCGATGGGGGCAGCACCTGGGTGCCCAAGAGCAACGGCCTGGTGACAACCAGCA
>JAJYIW010000104.1:5512-11047 GCA_021789855.1 Chloroflexota bacterium
AACCCCCGGTCGCCCAACACGCTGATTGCCGGGGTGTGGGGCAGAGGCGCGGTGTTTATCACCAGCAACGGCGGTGATAATTGGACTTACGACGGGAAAGGCATCTATAACGGCCAGGTTCGCACCGTGGCGATTGACCCGATGTATCCCGATAACTATTTTTACTTCGCAGGAAGAAATGCAGGCGGCACGTATAAAAATACTACTAACGCGATTTACCCCTGGAGCACCTTTCCCATTCAGGCCCAAGGGCCTTGGGATTATTTCTCGACAGTCAATGCCATTGCGATCAACCCGAACAACGATGGCATCCTGTTCATGGCCTTTTCGGGCGGGGGCATCCTGCGCTCCCTGGATGGGGGCAACCATTGGCAGACGGCCAACCAGGGGCTGGCGGCCACCTCCGTCACCGCCATTGTGCCGGACCCGTTCAACCCCTCCACGGTGTATGCTGCCACCGATGGCAGCGGCGTCTTCAAAAGCACGGATCAGGGCCTGACCTGGTCCACCTACCCCTGGGCCCGCCCCTGGGATTGGGGAGTGGACCTGGCGGCCGATCCGGCGACGCCCGGCAAACTGTATCTCGCCACCGAAAATTACGGCCTGGGCGTCAGCCTGGATGGCGGGGTGAGCTGGAGTGCGATCAACGCCGGCCTGCCCACCGCGCCCGTCGCGGCTGCCCCGGCCCTTTCACCTACTTCACCGGCTTACCCCGATGAGGAAACCGGCCAGGCGCCCCAGGCGGCGGTCGCCACACCTGTTATCTCAGCTGTGGTCGTCGCGCCGACATCTCCCGCGCACACCCTGTATGCTGGTACCTGGGGCCATGGGGTGTACAAGAGCGTGAACGGCGGGTCTTCCTGGACCATGGTCGATGGAAGCACCGGCCAGGTAACCGATATCGCCGTGTATCCCAACGACCCCCAATCCTTGCTGGCCAGCACCGCCAACCTGGGGATCATCCAGATCACCAACGGGGGCGCCAATCACACCATCCTGAACAATACCAACGGCCTGCCCGCCTCTCTGGATATCCTTTCCGTGCTCATCAACCCCACCACCCCAAAGACGTTGTATGCCGGCACACCCACCGGGATTTATACCAGCGCCAATAACGGGGCTACCTGGAGCCTATTTGGATTGCCCACGGAGGTGGTCAACGCCCTGGCCATCGATCCCCTCAATCAGGCCACTTTTTACGCCGGCACCCAGATGGACGGTCTATTGCGTACCAACGATAACGGCGCCACCTGGGCCTCAACCGGGATTCCCGCGGGAGAAGTGGACGTCCTCACCATGGATCCTGGTTCCCGCCTGCACCTGTATGCCGGGGTCAACGGCGGCGGGGTCATCAACGTCAATTACTCCATGATGATCTTAAGCCTGTTCATCCGGGTTATCACCCCCACGCCACCCCCTGCGCAATGAGCGTTCCGGCGGTGGCAGGAAAGAATGGAAAATGCTGAACGATCTTTTTGATCTGACAGGTAGAGTGGCCGCCATCACCGGCGGAGCCGGGCTACTCGGGCGCAAACACGCCGAAGCCATCGCTGAAGCCGGAGGCATTCCCATCATCGCTGATTTGAACGGCGCCGCGGCGGAAGACGCTGCTCGCGCCATCCGAGAGCAGTACCAGGGGGACTGCCTGGGCATAGCGGTGGACATCACCCGGCGCGAGTCGATCGAAGCGTTCTTGCAAACGGTGCTGCAGCGGTTCAATCGCATCGACATTTTGATCAACAACGCTGCCAACAATCCAAAGGTGGAAGAGAAAAGGCCCGGCCAGGAAGAATGGTCGCGTTTTGAGAACTTCTCCCTGGATGCCTGGCAGGCCGACCTGCAGGTTGGGCTGACCGGGGCTTTCCTGTGCAGCCAGGTGATCGGCAGCGCCATGGCAGCCCGGGGTGGCGGCGTCATCCTCAATATCGCCTCCGACCTGGCGGTGATTGCCCCGGACCAGCGCATCTACCGCAAAGAAGGCCTGCCCGAAGAGGCCCAGCCGGTTAAACCGGTGACCTATTCGGTGGTCAAAGCCGGCCTGCTTGGCCTGACGCGCTACCTGGCAACCTACTGGGCCGGCCAGCACGTACGGGTTAATGCCATATCGCCCGGCGGAGTCTATAACGGGCAGCCGGATGAATTCGTGCAAAAATTAACCTCCTTGATCCCCATGGGCCGCATGGCCCATATCGACGAATACAAGGGCGCCATTTTGTTCCTCGTATCCGACGCCTCTTCGTACATGACCGGGGGCAATTTGATTATTGAAGGGGGCCGCACCGTATGGTAGATACCCACAGCGCGCTGGCGGTTATCCCGGCCTGGGCAGGCGCCAGCCTGTTGATCCAACCCCTGGCGACCCACCCGCTGATTGAGTACACCTTTGCCGCCTGCGCTCAAGCCCGTTCGATCACCCGCACCGTGGTGCTCAGCCTGGATGATCAAATCATTCAGGCAGCCGGGACCTGGGGTATCCAGTCGTTGCCCCTTTCAGTAACCTCCCCTGATTTACCAATGGCTTCATTTCGCCAGGTGCAGGAGCTGGTGCGGGTTATCGTCTCAAATGATGCGACCCCACCCGGCGTGATCGTATGGGTGGACCCATTTTATCCCTTGCGTCAAGGGGGCGACCTGGATCGCGCTACCACCCAGGCATCTACCCTGCCGGCAGGCAGCCTGGTTCAGTCGATGATCCCCCTTAATTCAACCAGTGGCGTCCTCTGGACGTCACCGGACGAGGAAACCTGGTGGCCCTTAAGCGGTTACCACTACCTGTATGCCCAAACCGGCCATTTTCTAGCCGCCCGGCTTGAGACCTGCCTGTCCGGTAGCCTGGTGGATGCCGTTCGACCATTCCCCTTCACCCTTGAGCCTGGCCTGGAGGTGGACATGCGCCAGGAGAAGGGGTGGGACTGGGCCGAATGGCTCCTCCAACGCGGACAGCCGGGCCTCGTGTATCCTGGCCGCCCGTCTCGCCCCCTGCCAGAACAGCCTGAGTTGCTCATCCTGGACTTCGATGGCGTGCTCACCGATAACCGCGTGTGGGTCGACGAAGAAGGCCACGAGCAGGTGGCCGCTTACCGCAGCGACAGCCTGGGATTAAGCTATTTGCGGGCAACCGGCATTGAAGCGATGGTGATATCCATGGAAACCAACCCGGTGGTCTCGGCGCGCTGCCGTAAAATGAAATTGCCAGTGCTCCAGGGCATTGACGATAAAGCCACGACTTTGAGCCACCTGCTCCAGGAGCGGCGCATCGATCCGGGTAAGGTGGTGTACCTGGGTAACGATCTGAATGACGTGCCCTGTTTTCCCCTGGTGGGATGCGCAGTGGTGGTTGCAGACGCCCAACCTGGGGCAAAACGCCAGGCAGACCTGGTGTTAACCCAACCGGGCGGGCACGGCGCCGTCCGTGAATTGTGTGACCGGCTGATCGCATTAAAAAAAGGCTAGCTCAAGATTGATTAAACCCTCGCTGATCGCTTCGCTCACCGGGCGAATTCGTTATACCCTGGCGCTCCGGCGCAACCAGGCTCATGAAAAGCGCCTGGCGCAGGCCCTGGCCACCCAGGCGGCGTCGACGCCTCCCGCTCAAGCAGACCATCACCCCGTGCTGGTGTTCAACGCTACCACGCGCCTGATGGGACTCAGCCTGAACGCAGCCTATTCTCTCTTAACCGCCTGGTCATTGCGCCTGTCCGGCGTGCCAGTGGCGCATTTCGTCTGCCAGCGAGGGATGACACGCTGCGTGCTGGGCACCAACCGCGATAACCACCTGGCCGCACCCCCCTGCGCTGCCTGCATCGCCGAATCGAAAGCCCTGTTCCATTCGGCAGAAGTATTTCCGGCCAGCTACCAGCCCGATCCTGCTCTCATCCAGGCCATCGATTCCCTCTCCCTTGATGAATTGAGCCGGTTCAGCTATCATGACCTCCCGCTCGGCTCTATTGCTATCACCTCATTGCGCTGGAGCCTGCGACGGCACAACCTGACCGATGACGAGCCCACCCGTTACCTGTTCCGCCAGTTTATTCTTTCAGCCCAATCCATTGCGACCGAATTCACCCGCGCCCTGGAGGCCTATCATCCTCGCGCGGTATTGTTATTCAACGGCACCTTTTTTCCTGAAGCGGTGGCGCGCCAGCTAGCCCAGGCCAGGGGCATTCCGGTCATTTCCCACGAGACGGCCTTCCTGCCTTTTTCAAGTTTCTTCACTACTGGAGAAGCCACCGCTTACCCGATTCGCATCCCAGAGGATTTTGAGCTGGATAACCGCCAGGAGGCGCAACTCGACGGCTACCTGGAACAACGCTTCCACGGGAAATTTCAAATGGGCGGCATCCAGTTTTGGCCCGACATGAAGGGGCTGGATGACGACTTCCTAAAAAAAGCTGCCGCGTTTCACCAGATGGTGCCGGTATTCACCAACGTGATCTTCGATACCAGCCAGGGCCACGCTAACGTGACCTTTACCGACATGTTTGCCTGGCTCGACCTGGTCTATGACGTCGCACGCCAGCAACCGGCCACGCTATTTGTGATCCGCGCCCACCCGGACGAAGGCCGCCCGGGCAAGGCCAGCCGCGAAACCGTGCGCGAGTGGGTTAAAAAATCCGGCTTTGACCAACTGCCCAACAGCTTGTTTATCGATTCCTTCGAATACATCAGCTCGTATGAGCTGGTTCAGCACAGTAAATTCGTCCTGGCGTATAATTCCACCATCTGCCTGGAAGCAGCCATCATGGGTTATGCGGTGCTGTGCGGTGGAAAAGTCCGTTATCACCTGCCTGACCGTCCGACCGTTTACTTTCCACCCACCCCTGAAGCCTATCGCCAAACTTTGCAAACATTTCTCCAGGCCGATCAGGTGACTCCGCCAGTGGAATTCCGCCAGAACGCCAGGCGCTACATGTATTTCCAGCTTTACCGCGCATCGCTGCCTTTTGACCGTTTTCTAACGGCGGAAAGCTATCCGCCGGGTTTCGCCCGCCTGCGTGATTTTCCCTGGCAGGATTTGCTGCCGGCCCATTCCGCCGTCATGCAAACCATCCAGGATGGCCTGTTAGCCGGGAAACCTTTTTACCTGCAGGAATAATATGAACCCACCCCTCTCTGAAAAAATAGAGATTCTACCCGTGACCCTTCTGGACCAACATCGCCCCATGGTCGATGAGCTGCGCCGGCTGGCGCTCGATTTGAAGATTGGCCTGGGATGGCATTACCTGCTGGATCTGACCTGGATCATTGCTCAATTAGGTGAGATCAGGGGCCAGTTAATCCTGGATGCGGGCGCCGGCTCTGGCCTGTTACAGTGGTACCTGGCAAGGCACGGCGCAGAAGTGATCAGCGTCGACCGCTCCAGCCGGGCGACTTTATCCTTGCGTTTCAGGTCTCGCTACCACGTCCGTGGCTTGCGTCCTGGCGACCTGCTCACCCCCACCCAGGTGTGGAGGCACAATGTTCGAACGGCCTCCCACCCGCGAACGAAGGTTTCCAGCCTGGTAAAAGGGGGAGCGGGGGTGGCTCTGGCATACT
>JAJYIW010000105.1 GCA_021789855.1 Chloroflexota bacterium
TGGATGACGCCAGGGAAGTGGCTTACGCCTGGTTGTTTGGTAATCCAAACCAATTCTTCCGGCTTGGCTTGCCGGGGTAAGGTTTATTTGAAGCCCTAAATGGTGGCGACCTGTGAGCAGGTCGGCTGTCCAAACCGCCTGGTCAAATCTTGACAGTGTCCAGATGGTATGGTTTAATAGAGCCAATCCAAAGGAAAAAGGATTCGGTCAGGTCAAATGAGCCAGACAACGATATCTCCGGGCAACCAGGTTACCGGTGTATACCAACGCCTGTTCCGCAACCGCAATTTTATGGCGCTGTGGATTGGGCAAATGATCTCCTTCATTGGGGATTATTTTATATTTCTGGCCATTCCCATTGTGGTCAACCGTTTGACCGGAAGTGCATTGATGGTGGGCTTATCCGCTATTGCCAATGCACTCCCCGCCCTTTTACTAGGGCCCATTGCGGGGGTGTTTGTGGATCGCTGGGATCGGCGCCGTACGATGATTGTCTCAGACCTGACCCGGGCCAGCCTGGTTTTACTCTGCCTCCTGGTGCGGTCTCGTGAGCAAGTGTGGATTTTTTACGCCGTGGGGTTTTTGATGTCATGCACCAGCCAGTTCTTTTTTCCTGCCCGCAGCGCGATTCTCCCCTCGCTGGTGCCGGAAAAGAAAGATTGGCTCCAGGCCAACGGCATGATGCAAATCATCCAGACGGTTGGCCTGCTCGCCGGGCCAGCCCTGGCCGGTTTCGCCATCGGATTATGGGGTGAGCGGGTAGCCTTTCTGGTGAATTCAGGTGGGTATCTCATCTCAGCGTCGGCCGTTCTAACCATCCGGATTGCCAGGTCAGGGGCCCAGGCCGCGCCTTCACCTGCCAGCCTGCACGCGGTGTGGGATGACCTGCGGGAGGGCGTCCGCTTTCTGTTGGCCAGCCGCGTCCTGGTCGGAATTTTGGTGTGCATGAGTGTGATCATGCTTGGGCTGGGAGCGATCAACGTGATCTGGGTGCCGTATCTCCAGGACACTTTTCACGTGGGCGCATCGGGCCTTGGACTGGTCGATTCGGCGCAAGGCGCGGGAATGGTGGTGAGCGGGTTGGCGCTCGGCCTATTGACTTCCCGGCTGAGCAAAAAAGCAATGGCATCTGGGGGCGTGATGGTCATTGGCCTGGCGTTGGCCGCCATGGGAGTCGCGCCAGTTTTCTGGATGATCGCCCTGTTGGGCTTTATCATTGGGCTGGGCCTCACCCCAGCCAATTCTGCGTTGAATACTATCATGTTGCTGGCGGTGCCCGATTTGAAACGTGGACGAGTAGGTAGCTCCTTAAACGCGGTCACCACCGCGGCCAGTTTGCTTTCCATGGCCCTGGCGGCCGGTGCTAGCGGCGTGCTGAAGCTGAACTACATTTACCTCATTTGCGGCGCGATCATTGTTGCATCGGGACTGCTCGGCTTCTGGCTGATCTATGAACCACCAGAACTGGCCAGCGACTCAGAGAAAACAGCAAGCGATATTGAAGTTCCCCCATCTTTATCATGATTGAGTATGGCAGGCGAGTGTTTAAATCCACTGAAGGATCCAGTTTTTTACTCCCCGCACGGTAGAAATGTGTCCCAGCAGCGTCTTTTTGTAGTTTTGAGGCGTTTGTAATGATAGGTAAATTGATAACGGGAACAATAGATCGATGTACCTGAAATATCCACCAAAGCCTGTTCCCAATAAAATGAGCCATGCGCAGACCCAAACTACTCCTTTCCACCACTTTGGTGCCTTTCCAATCGCAGGCAGGAGCACGATGATGTGATATACCATGAGATCGGGTGTGAGGAAGCAGCCGGATGCCATTAATTTCCAGGGGTCATTTCCAGCTCCGGCCAGGAAGATGACCCCTATGATGATCAAAGGCCAGCCCAGGGCTTGCCAGCCAAAGGAGCCTGAGTGATCCCAATGTATTCTGAAGGCATTGGGTAGCCAGCCTGGCCAGAGTAAAAATATTAATCCAAAAGTAATTACGAGCCAGAATATAAACGCCTTGTTACGTAGAAAAGACCAGAAGGTAATTTGAGGTTTGATTAGTGCCAGTGGGATGATACCGGTGATCATTCCAGCGAGAGCCAGGCCATCTGGATGACCTACCCATAACACAAAAATGGGTAGAGGTGTAAATAGGGCCATGGCGATGGATCCATATTTTCCACCACTCACCCAGGTGCCGAGAGCTAAAGCCATGTAGGTCATACCAGCAAGAATGGCTAATGAATCACGCCAGGGCATCCAGGTAAATAACTGGATGATATAACGAGTGTAAGGGAAAAATGGGCTTAATGGACTGTAAATATTATCAACAGGATTATGGGCGTTAAAAAAGAAGTACCAATCCCAACCCAGGACGGGCAATCTGATCATGAGAGGGTAAAGCACTACCCCTCCGATGAAAATATAAACCAACAGACGTAGGCTTTTACGTACGTCTGTTGGGGTTGGAAGAAGGGAAATGGAAATTTTCTTAATTGAATGACGCAGGGATTGGGCGGTTTTGTTTTCAGCGAAGGAGAAACCCATCTATTTTACCAGTATTGGTGCACCAGCTGGCGGATTTCAGCTTCGTATATCGTTTGGATGCTCGCCATGATCTCCGGCGAAAGGGGAGGCAGGTCAGCGGCGGCCACGTTCTCCTGGACCTGGCTCGGGCGTTTGCCGCCGGGGATGGCGCAGGTGACGGCATCCGACATGAGAATCCAGCGCAAGGCCAACTGGGCCATGCTCGTGCCTGGGGTCAGCAGCTTGCGCAGTTGTTCCACCGCTTCGAGCGCCAGGCTATAATCGACCCCGGCAAAAGTCTCGCCCCGGTCGAACGATTCGCCGTTACGATTGAAAGCGCGGTGATCGTCGGGTGCAAAAGTGGTGGCCGCGCTCATCTTGCCGGTCAACAGGCCTGAGGCCAGGGGGACACGCGCCAGGATACCCACCTGGCGGCGGGTCGCCTCTTTAAAGAACAATTCAGCCGGCCGCTGGCGAAAGATGTTATAGATAATCTGGACGCTTTGGACGTTGGGAAATTCGATCGCCTTCAGAGCTTCTTCGACCTTTTCAACGCTCACGCCATAGTAGCGCACCTTACCCTGGGCGACCAGGGTATCCAGCGCATCAAATACTTCCGGCATATAGTAAACTTCCGTCGGAGGACAGTGGAGCTGGAGCAAATCCAGCGCCTCTGCCTCCAGGTTTTGCAGGCTGCGATCCACGAAAGCGGTCAGGTTCGTGAGGTTGTAACCGCTGGCTACGTGAGGATCCAGGCGCCGGCCGGCTTTGGTGGCGACAAAGAACGACTCCCGCGTCTCCCGCTTCAAGCGAGCCAGCAAGCTTTCACTACGCCCATCGCCATATACATCAGCGGTGTCAAAGAAGTTAACGCCCAGATCGATTGCGCTATGAAGAGCCGCCAGGGATTCCCGGTCGTCCACCCCGCCCCAGCTTCCGCCGATGCCCCAGGCGCCAAAACTGATGGTGGAAACCTTCCAACCCGTTCGACCCAATGGCCGGTATTGCATGGTGAACCTCCTATTTTAGCGAGCCGGTGTTAATGGCATTCTTGACCTCTGCGATCACCCGCGTGATGGGAATTTCCCGCGGGCAGGCCTCGGTGCAATTGAACACCGTCCGGCAGCCCCACACCCCTGTTCGATCATTGAGGATACGCAGGCGTTCGGCTGCGCCCCGGTCACGGCTGTCAAAGATAAACCGGTGGGCATTGACGATGGCCGCCGGCCCAGCATACTCGTTATTGGCCCAAAAAGTGGGGCAGGATGTCGTGCAGGCAGCGCATAGAATGCAGCGTGTAGACACTTCAAAGCGCTCTTGCTCCTCGACGCTTTGCAGGCGCTCTTTTCCATCCTCTGGCAAGGGCTCATCATTAATCAGGTAAGGCATGATTTTTCGGTAATTATCGAAGAAGGGATCCACATCGACGATCAAATCCTTGAGCACCCGCAATCCCAGGAGCGGCTCGATCGTGATCTGGTCGGTTTGTAAATCCTTGATCAGGACTTTGCAGGCCAGGGCATTGTGACCATTGATGCGCATGGCATCGGAGCCACACACGCCGTGGGCGCATGAGCGGCGAAATGCCACAGCTCCATCGTAATATCCTTTAATGTGCTCCAGCAGATCCAGGATGCGCTCACTGGGATCGATATCCAGGGTGAAATGATCGTAATGAGGCTTGGTGTCCTTTTCGGGATCGAAGCGGAACAGCTTAAGCGAAATATTCATGGTTTCCTCTCCTGAATTCCCTGTGATTAATAGACCCGTTCTTTAGGCTGGTAATGGGTGATCACAACCGGCTTATAACCCAGGGTGACATCTCCATCCTTGAACCAGGCCAGGGTATGCTTCAGCCAGTTGACGTCATCGCGGTTGGGGTAGTCCTCACGGGCATGCGCCCCGCGGGATTCTGTGCGCGCCAGGGCTGAAATGGTGGTCACCAGGGCCAGGTCAAGCAAATTACCCAGCTCCCAGGCATTGGTCAACTCGGTGTTATACGCTTTACCCTGATCGGAAACGCGGATGTGCTGGTATCTTTCTCGCAGTTCTTTGATCTTATCCAGGGCCTTATTCAGCCCTTCCGAAGTGCGGAAAATCCCCACGTGGTCGAACATCACCGCTTTCATTTCCTTGCTGATGTCTGCGACCTTTTCCTTCCCGTCCCCGGATCGTAATTTAGCGATAGTCCGTTCGGCCAGCCCGGCGGCATCCTCGGGTAAGGGTTGGAAATCAGCCCCATTGGCATACTTGGCGGCATCGATTCCTGCATGTTTGCCAAAAACGATGATATCCACCAGCGAATTGGTTCCCAGGCGATTTGCCCCATGCACTGAAACGCAGGCGCATTCCCCTGCTGCATACACACCGGGGAGGACGGTGTTTTTATCATCGATCACCACCCGCCCGTATATATCCGTGGGGATGCCGCCCATGGCGTAATGCGCCGTCGGCTGGATCGGAATGGGCTGCTTGGCCGGGTCAATACCCAGGTAGGTGCGGCAAAAATCGGTGATGTCGGGGATTTTGGAGAGAATCTCTTCAGCGGTCACCCGGTATGGCGTCCCATCGGGTCGGGTGCGCCCATCGACCTCGGCATAATGATTGACGGTGTCCGGGGTCACATCCAGGTACAGGTAGCGCCCACCCTTAATTCCGCGCCCTTCGCTGATTTCCAGGGAGATCGCGCGGCTGACGACATCGCGCGAGGCCAGATCTTTCACGTGTGGAGCATAGCGTTCCATGAATCGCTCGCCTTTATCGTTGAGCAAAATGCCGCCTTCTCCGCGCACTGCCTCCGTGATCAGGATGCCCAGCTTGAAAATTCCCGTGGGATGGAATTGGAAGAATTCCATGTCTTCAGCCGGGATGCCACGGCGGATGGTGACGGCCACCCCATCGCCGCTGAACGAATAGGCGTTCGAGGTAATTTCCCAAATACGCCCGTGTCCCCCGGTGGCAAAGATGACTGCCTTGGCGTGGAAAATGTGCAGCTCACCGGTAGCGAGCTGATAGGCCACCACCCCTGCCGCAGCCCCATTGATTATCAACAGATCCATCACCTGGTATTCATCGAAAAAAGTGATGTTATTTTTAATGCATTGTTGGAACAGCGTCTGGAGGATCATGTGGCCGGTGCGGTCAGCAGAATAACAGGCGCGCCGGACGGGCTTACCGGTCACATTGTTGGTGTGACCGCCAAAAGGCCGTTGGGCTATCCGTCCGTCCTTGGTTCGCGTGAAGGGCAGTCCCAGGTGCTCCAGATCGTAAACCGTTTGAACGGCCTCTTTGCACATGAACTCTATCGCGTCCTGGTCGCCGAGGTAATCACTGCCTTTGACCGTATCGTACGTGTGCCATTCGTAATGGTCTTCCTCAAGGTTGCCCAATGCGGCGCCAATCCCACCCTGGGCGGTGCCAGTGTGCGAGCGCATGGGATAAAGCTTGCTGATTACGGCAGTTTTAGCTGTGCGTGAAGCATTCAGAGCGGCCATCAGGCCAGCGCCGCCTCCGCCTATGATAATGACATCGAATTGGTGTGTCTGGGTCATGAGATGCTCCTTATTGACCGGCCTGGAAGGCGATGATAGCGATTGCGCCAATGACGCTAATAATGGCCCAGCCTACCAGCAAAATCCAGCCAAGCCACTGCCGTGCTCGAGGCGCCGGGAACAGGTCGCTTAAGACCTGGCGCAAGCCATTCATCCCATGGGCAAAAGCGAAAGCCAGCAGCAGGATGTCATAAATGCGCCAGCCGGTAAACAAAAAACGCTGCGCAACATAAGCCTCGTTGATATTATGCACACCCACGATCACGTCCTGGATCAGAATATGACCCCAGGCCAAGGGTATGAGCAGGAAGCCGCTGTAGCGCATCCAGCGCCAGGCGGTGCTTTCCAGGTTTTGGGAAGTCTTCACTTGCCGGGTAACCGGCGATGGTTGAGTAGTGGGGATTGCCATGAGTGATCTCCCTAGCCGCCGAATAATCCGAAGTTATTTACGAGCAGGTTGTGCAGCATGATCGCCGCGGCTGGCAACCAGAGTACCAGGGCAATGGCTAGAGTCCAGCGCACAGCCTGGCGGGCGCTGGAAAGCGCCCAGAATTTTGGCGCAAATAAATCGACAAAGGCGATCCGCAACCCATTAGCCCCGTGGAACAGCACGCAAAACACCAGGATAATTTCACCGAACCCAAACAGGGTTGACCGGTAAATTTGAATGGCATCCATATATAACTTGGGATTGAAGTAAACGAATGAGGTGTCCAGGATATGAATGGCTAAGAACAGCAGGGTTCCCAATCCGGTAATACGGTGTAAAAGGAATCCCAAATGCCCTTCGCGTCCCTTGTAAAGCGCGTAGCCCTCCAAGGTGGTCTTAAGGGATGACATAGAACCTCCTTTGTAGCGTTTTGGAATTGGACGAGCAAAAAGAATCCATGGAACCATCCTTTTGAGAATATATCAGTTCTGCTGATTCTTTTTCGGTAATACTGAGATTTTAACACTATTTAGAGGAAAATGAGAAGAATCCTGAGCTTCTTTATTACCGCGAGTCATGGTAATATTTCAGGTGTTAACATCCAAGGAGTTAGCTCATGCGCTGGCGTAATTTCATGTCCTCATTAACGGTAGCGATTTGGCTGGTTGCCTTATCCGCCCTGGCGTATGCTGGCCCGGTTGAGGCTCAACAAGCCGGCAACCTGACGCCGCCTACCTTTGATCAGGTAGAGGTCGACCTCTGGCCTGAATATGACCAGCCGAGCATGCTCGTGATTTACCATCTTATTCTCTCGCCATCGGTTAAATTGCCTGTTTCACTGACACTCCATATCCCCTCTACGGCTGGCGATCCATATAATATGGCTTACCGCCAGAGCGATGGTCAACTCTACAATATGGCCTTTACGCGGACGGTGGAAGGCGCTTTTTCCCGCGTGGACTTTACTACCACATCGTCAGAAGTACAACTGGAATATTATGACCCGGGCATTAAACTGGTAAACAACCAGTCTACTTCTTCTGTTTTGAAAAAGGGGAATAATCTGCGCGCCTACACCTATGAATGGCAGGGAGAATATGCCATCAAGAACTTGCTAATCCAGGTGCAGCAGCCCCTGGGCGCCAGCCAGATGGCGATCACGCCCTCCCTGGGAGCAGGCGTAACGGGTGCAGGAGGGCTGGTTTATTACAATGGGCAGGTCGGCGCGGTGCCGGCTGGGGTCAAGTTCAAGCTGTCGATTTCTTATCAAAAATCAAACGACAGCCTGAGCGCGCCGGCGCTGAAAGTGCAGCCCAGTGCACCCATTACCACGCACACTGCGGGACATTCGCCCAGCCTGGTCACTTATCTCCCCTGGTTATTAGGTGGGGTCGGCTTACTCCTCCTGG
The DNA here is from genome assembly GCA_021789855.1 of Chloroflexota bacterium. Lineage (GTDB taxonomy): Bacteria > Chloroflexota > Anaerolineae > Anaerolineales > Anaerolineaceae > JAJYIW01. The sequence goes on from JAJYIW010000105.1 coordinate 7,917, forward strand.
TTGGCGGGGGAATATGGTACCGCCGTTCTTTAACCGAGGAAAAGAAAGCACCCAAACGTAAATTCGCGATCCCAATTGGAGATTCAACCACTCATCTGCTTGACGATCGGGTCTATTGTCACCAATGCGGCAAGCTGGCCGCGGAAGGTGATATTTTCTGCCGTTCGTGTGGAACCAGGTTGAGGAGGGATTGAACAGCTGTACAACCTCTCACCCAGCTTTTCATTCCTTCTCAGGTAGAATTAATCATACTATGCCAGAATAAGTTATCATTCTACCATTGTGAGGAGCTCAATGAGTAGAATCTTTGAGTTTTAGGTTCCATCCAGCGCCGAAAAATAGGATTAGCCACTTGGGAGGCCGGTTGCAGGATGGAAGGTTTGATCACCAGGAGGAAAAATTTAACGTGACGGAAAATCATCTAGCAAGCCATGCCAGATCGAAGAGTCGTCTAAAATTTATTATCGGTGGCGCCCTGATTATAGCTGCCGTGGTTTACCTGATCATCTCATCGACTCAGGCCAATGCGGAATATTTTCTTACCATCGATGAGCTTAAAAGTAAGGAGCCCGCTATCCTGGGTAAGGATGTACGCATATCTGGGGCGGTGATCGGCAATTCGATCCAATATGATCCTCAAAACCTGACCTTGAAGTTTACCATTGCCAATGTCCCCGGTGACAATAACCAGATCACTGCCCAGGGAGGGCTCGCTGCGGTTTTGCATGCCGCAGTAATCGACCCGAAGCGGACGCGGCTGGTGGTCATTTACAAGGGGGCCAAACCCGATCTATTGAAGAATGAAGCCCAGGCTATCGTTACCGGTAAACTGAGTGAAGATGGCAATTTTTATGCCAGTGAGTTGCTGCTTAAATGCCCCACCAAGTACCAGGACGCATTGCCTGCACAGGCATCCCAACAATAAGGTGAAATAAATGGTCGCTGAGTTTGGTTTTGGGGTATTAATCGTTACATTAATTTTAGCGTTATATGGAATCGGCGCGGCTATCTACGGATTCATCAAGCAGAAAAGCGCATGGATCGATAGTGCCCGGTCTGCGATGCTGCTGACCTGGCCTCTGGTGACCTTATCGGCTTTGAGCCTCATCTATCTACAGGTGACCAACCATTACGAGGTCGATTTCGTCTACCAGGTGATCAGCAACAGTATGCCCCTGTACTTGAAATTGACGGCCTTGTGGGGCGGGCAGTCAGGCTCCCTTATTCTTTGGTCCTGGCTGATGGCCTCCTTTGCCTCAGCGGTGATGCTGCGGAAGTGGGATCGCGATCGAGAATTTCTACCCTGGGTGATTGTCGTGGCCTTGACCACCCTGGCTTTCTTTTTATCCCTGGCCATCTTCTTTGATAACCCGTTCGTCCGCATTTGGGAAGGCATCAATGGCAACCAGATGACCGCCATGTTTCAACCGGCAGGCACCATCCTGGTCATCCCATCCAATGGCATCGGCCTGAATCCCCTGCTTCGCCACCCCGGGATGATCCTTCATCCCCCTATGCTGTATCTTGGCTTTGTTTCCTTTGTCATTCCGTTTTCATTTGCCATTGCAGCCCTGGTATCCGGCCGGACGGATGACCGGTGGATCCGCCTGACACGCCGCTGGACGATCGTCGCCTGGCTGTTTCTCTCGATGGGGTTGGTGCTGGGGATGCGCTGGGCGTACGATGTTTTAGGCTGGGGGGGCTATTGGGGCTGGGACCCGGTGGAGATAGCTGCCCTGATGCCCTGGCTAACGGGGACGGCTTTCCTGCATTCGGTGATGATCCAGGAAAAACGTGGCCTGTTTAAACGCTGGAACATGATCTTGATCATACTGACCTATGCCCTGGTGATCTATGGCACTTTTTTGACACGTTCCGGCGTGTTATCGTCGGTGCACGCATTTGCCCAGAGCTCCATCGGCCCGGTATTTTTTGGCTTCATCGGCGTCACCCTGGTTGGCTCATTATCCCTGCTGCTCTACCGTTGGGGTGACCTGCATTCGGAAGGGGAGATGGTTTCGCTGCTGTCTCGTGAATCCCTTTTCCTGATAAATAATTTGCTTTTTGTGGCGATCTTTATCGTCTGTTTCTGGGGAGTCAATTTCCCGCTGATATCGGAAATCATTACCGGCCAGAAAGTAACGGTGGGCCCGCCTTTTTATGAGCGGGCTACCGGGCCCCTTTTTGGCGGATTACTGCTTTTAATGGGTATCGCGCCGCTTTCTGCCTGGGGCAGGTCAACTTTCAAGACCCTGGGCAAAGCCATTTGGAAACCCGCCCTGGCATCCCTGGTCGCCCTGGTGGTTGTGATTGTTGCGGGAATCCGGTTGTGGGCGGCCCTTCTTGGATTTTGGTTGGTGGCGCTGGTTGCGTTTGTGACCCTCTATGAATATGGCCGGGCCGCCTGGGCGCGCCATCGTGCCGCCGGCGAAAGCCTGCCGGTCGCTTTTTGGCGCCTGGGTGGGCGCAACCGCCGCCGGTATGGCGGGTATATCATTCACCTGGGCGTGATCATGATGGCTTTGGGAGTGATCGGCATCAACCTGTTCCAGACCCAGACCCAGGGCACGGTCAAGCAGGGCCAATCTTTGAAGTTGGACGGGTATACTATTACCTATGTTTCGCTGGCCACTTTTGATACCACCGATGGCAGGAATGTAGCCCGCGCCGTCGTTGACGTCTCGAAGAATGGGCAGCTTTTATCCCAGCTTTATCCCAGGCGGGATTATTATTACCA
>JAJYIW010000106.1 GCA_021789855.1 Chloroflexota bacterium
GCAGGTCGTCGATCGAGTCCACCGCCTGGGTACGCTCGATCTGAAGGATGACCAGGTTCTCCTGGTTGGCCTGGTGGGTGAATTCAAACGCATCGGCCCGGCGGTAATCGTTGTGCCCTTTAGCGATGGACAGCCCGCGCTTACCCAGCGGTGGGTAGCGCACACAGCTCACAATATATTCCACCTCCTGGCGCGTCTCGATGCGCGGCACCATCACACCTTCGGCGCCGCTATCCAACACGCGTGAAATCAGGTGGTACTGGCCATCGGGAACGCGCACCAGGCAGGTCAGCCCCTGTTGGCGGATAGCATTGATCATCACCGCGGCCGAGTCGATGTCGAAAGGGCCGTGTTCCATGTCGATAAAAACGAAATCGAACCCGGCGTTAGCGAATAAATGGGCTACCGCCGGTGATTTGAACTCCTGCACCATGGTGCCGAAGGCCGGCTGGCTTTGCTTGAGGATCTCTCGTAAATGGTTTGGACGCATGGCATCTCCTTGTGGTTATAAGGCGCAATACTGATCGATGCGCTGGCTGATGGTGGCCAGGCTATCATTCCAAAAAGATTCCTGCCGGAGATCGATCCCGAATCGGGCTGCCAAATCAGCCGGGCTGGCCTCGCCGGTGGTGGCGAGCAGGTGGACGTAGTCGGGGATAAAGCTGGCCCCCCGTTCCTGATAAATGGCGTAAAGGCCGGTAGCGAAGAGCAGCCCGAAGGCATAGGGGAAGTTATAGAAAGACAGGTTGGGATAATAATAGTGGGGTTTCCACGTCCACATGTATTTGTGCAGGTGAGCAGGATCCAGCCCATCGCCATAGGCTGCTATTTGGGAGCGTTCCATGATCGCGCACAGCTCATCGGCTGAGAGCTCGGCCTGGCGGCGACGCTCGAACACCACTTGCTCGAATAAAAACCGGCTGTAGATATCCACGATGACCTGTGAATCGCCAATTAATTGGTTTTCCAGCAGGGCTAGCTTCTCCTGGGGATCGCTGGTTTGAGCCAGGGCGGCTTTAATGATGATCGTCTCGCACATAATTGAGGCAGTCTCCGCCACGGTCATCGGAATTATTTTTTGAGTCTCGGTTTTCCCGGCTTTGACCATGCAGTCGTTGTGAAAGCCGTGTCCCAGCTCGTGAGCGATGGTGATCACCTGGTCCAGCGACCCGTCGAAGTTACACAGGATGCGCGATTCGCCTACGCCCGGCACCTCCATGCAAAAAGCCCCGCCTCGTTTGCCCGGGCGCTGCTCGGCGTCGATCCAGTGATGGTCAAAGGCGCGCTGCGCAAAGCTGGCCAGGTCGGGTGAGAAGCGAGCGAAATTATCGACGATATACTCCCGCGCTTCATCAAAGGTATAGACGTGGCTGGCCTTACCGCTTGGCGCAAACAGGTCCCACCAGGCCAGGGCCTTTTTGCCGAGCCGGGCGGCTTTGGCCTTGAAATAGCGCTGGAAGGCTGGGAAGGAAGAGCGCATGGCCGATAGCATGGCATCCAGGGTTTCCTGATCGATGCGTGCGACGTCAAGGGTGGCGTGTAGTGCATCCGGCCGGCCCCGGTGGTGGTTGAGAGTATTAACTGTCCCTTTGATCCCATTTAAAGCTGCCGCGAGGGGTTCGCGGATCCGATCCCAGGCTCTCATCTCCGCCAGGTAAGCGCGGTGGCGCACCACCTCGTTGGGGTGGTTCTGAAGGTTAATCAGGGCTGGCATTGAAAGGCGCTGCCGGTGTCCGTCCAGTTTAAAATTGACGCTCAATTGCGAAGTCAGAGTACCCTGGAGCTTGTTCCACGCGCCGGCGCCGCTCAGGCTAAGCTCGGCGGCCAGGGCTTCTTCATCCGTTTTCATCATATATTTGGCTCGATTGGCCAGCTCCGAGAGATAAAAGGCATGGGCCTGGGCGCTGCCTCCATAGGACAGGATGGAAGGTAAAACCGAGGATAAAGAGCCGATCCATGACTGGAAAGCGACCAGGGAGTGATCCAGGTGGACGCGGGTTTGTTCATAGATAGAGAGAAGGCGCTGCGCCTCGCTATTGTAGGAATCCGTAGAGATAAAGGAGGACAGGTACGCCTGCAGGGTGTCTGCCAGGCGTAAGGTCTGGTTAATCTGGTCAATCAACTCCCCGATCAACGGGTTGAGCTGTTGCGGTGGGTCGGTTGGTTTGGCGGATTGAACCCGGATAGCAAGCAACGCCTCGATCGCCTCGATTTGCTTAGAAAACTCAAGGGTAGCGGCCTTGAATGGCTCAGAATTTAATCCCGGATAGACATTACTCAGATCCCAATGGGGTGGCAAGGCAGGCGACATCATCCCTCCTCAAGGTTTCAGGCTGTACATGGTATTGATGATACCACACTCACTCCTGTTCCGACCTGGCACGAGCCGTCGCCAGCTCAACTTTTTGGACGGGCGGGGCAAAATTCGAGATTTTAATGGGGCGAGGGTATAATATTTCCTTCGGGGAGGTTTGATTCGGGCAGGCCGGGCGTTGGAGGCCATGATCCTGAAGAGGAGGCGCCTGCTCGAACCCCCAAATCATTTCATCAGGAGACCATTATGAGTGGCAAAATCAAAGTAGGCGTCATTGGCCTGGGCGTTGGGCAAGCCCATGCCCATGGTTATCAGGCCAGCCCGGATGCGGAGCTGGTGGCCGTGTGTGACGCGGATTCCCGGCGGTTGAACGAACAGGGCGATCGGCTGGGCATTTCCCCCGAAGCGCGTTTTACAGATGTTAACGAGATGCTGGCGATGCCCGGGCTGGAAGCGGTCAGTGTGACGCTGCCCAACTATTTGCATGCGCCCGTCACCATCGCCGCCTTGCAGGCCGGAAAGCACGTCTTGTGCGAAAAACCGTTGGCTCGTTCGGCTGCGGAAGCCCAAACCATGGTGGATGCGGCCAAAAAGGCCGGGAAGACCCTGATGGTGTGCTTTAACTACCGCTACCGGGAAGACGCTCGCTGGCTGCGCGCTCTGAGCGATGAAGGCAAGCTCGGAAAAATTTATTTTGCCAAGGCCGGCTGGTTGCGCAATACCGGCATCCCTGGCGCAGGCTCGTGGTTCACCCACAAGGATCAGGCCGGCGGGGGCCCATTGATCGACCTGGGCGTTCACGTGCTTGACCTGACCCTGTGGCTGATGGGCTACCCCAAGATTGTCTCTGTGAGTGGCAACACTTTTGCCGAATTTGGGCCAAAGGGAAAGAAATCCTCGCGCAAGCTCCAGGGCGAAGTTCACTACGATGTTGAAGACCTGGCGGCAGGTTTTGTTCGCTTCGAAAATGGCGCCTCGCTATCCATCGAGACCAGTTGGGCGTCGCACACCAAGGCCGGGCGTGACGATTATTTTGTCACTTTATACGGCACGGAGGGCGGCAGCGAGCTCTATGTGCCCAATTATGCCGACCGGGACACAATCGCTTTTTATACCGAAGAAGGCGGCATCCCGGTCAATATCCACCCGGCGATCGTCACCCGTGGGGGTGGGCATACGATGGCTACGGCCCATTTTGTCCGCTGCCTGATCGACGGTGTGCCCCCCGAGTCCACCGGCGAGCAAGGCGTGGCGCTGCTCAAAGTGATCGATGGCCTGTACGAATCAGCGAAGACCGGCCGCGAGGTGCGCTTCGACTGATTTCTCGTGACTCAATTCCCCTAAACCAAAACAACCCCCTCGCCTGGTCTATACCGTTCCAGGAGAGGGGGTTTGCCGATCAATAAACAGGCAGATCGGGGTTGACCTCTTCAGCCCAGGCGTTGATCCCGCCGCGCAGGTTCTTGACTTTGCGAAAACCGGCGCTGACCAGCAGCTCCAGGCCGCGGGCCGAGCGCGTGCCGCTTTTGCAGAACAGGACGATCTCTTCGGCGCTGTCCAGTTCTGAGAGGCGAGACGCCAGTTGGCCCAGCGGGATCAGCGTGGCGCCCGGAATGCTGGAGATGGCCAGCTCGTGGGGCTCGCGCACGTCGATCAGGTGGATCGGCCGGTTTTGTTTTAACGCTTCAGCCAGGGCCACCGGCTCGATATCCCAACCTTTTCCAGCCGAGCCGGCGTCATGGTCGTGCCCCGGCACACCGCAAAAGGCTTCGTAGTCGATCAGGTGGGTGACTTCCGGGTGCGGGCCGCAGACCTTGCAATTGGGATTTTTCTTCAAGTTGACAAAAGTGAAGGACATCTCCAGGGCATCGTATAACATCAGCCTGCCTTTGAGCGGCTGTCCAATGCCCAGGATGAGCTTCAAGGCTTCGGTGGCCTGCAATGTGCCGATGGTGCCCGGCAACACACCCAGCACGCCCCCTTCCGCGCAGGAGGGAACCATCCCCGGCGGGGGCGGCTCGGGGAAGAGGCAGCGGTAGCAGGGCCCGCTGCGGGCATCGAAGACGCTGACCTGGCCTTCAAAGCGATAAATCGAGCCATAAACGTTGGGCTTGCCGGTCAGCACGCAAACATCGTTAACCAGGTAGCGGGTGGGAAAATTATCCGTCCCATCGATGAGGATGTCGTAATCCTGGGCGATGCGCAGCGCGTTTTCCGAGGTAAAAGGCTCGTTATAGGTGTCAATCTGCACCCCTGGATTCAGGTCTTCCAGGCGTTCCCTGGCCGAATCAACCTTGAGATTGCCGATGCGCGCCGTCCCATGGATGACCTGGCGTTGCAAATTGGATTCGTCGACCACATCGTAATCAACCAGGCCGATGCGGCCGACCCCGGCGGCTGCCAGGTACAGGGCTACGGGGGATCCCAGCCCGCCGGTGCCAATGACCAGCACCGAAGCTGCTTTTAGCTTGCGTTGCCCTTCCAGGCCCACTTCGGGGATCAACAGGTGGCGCGAGTAACGCAGAATTTCTGACCGGGATAAAGCGGGAATCGTGTTAATCATGGGCGTATCCTCCTGCGATGCTTGGCACCAGGATCAGCCGGTCCGATTCATGAATCGGAGTGTCCAGGCCTTTGAGCTGGCGGACATCCTCGTCATTTACGAACAGGTTGACGAAAGGCCTCAGCTTCCCATCGGGGGTAAACAGGTGGGGACGCAGCCCGGTGTAGCGGTCGGTCAGGATGGTTAAGGCTTCCCCGACCGTTTGAGCCTGGAGGGTGATTTCGCCCTGCCCATTGGCGTAAGGGCGTAGGGGAGTGGGAATGCGTAAAGTTGACATGAGTGATCTCCTTGGATTAGCAACCGCCACGCTCAACAACGGTTTCACATTCAGACGCCGGCCACACTTCAACCGGGCCGGCCTGTTCAAACGGGCGCATGAACGACTCGACCTGAGAAGCTTCTTCAGCTTCCAGGATCATAAATAAGGTGTGCTTGCCGTCGAGGACGCCATCACCGTGAATGGTGATACCGAACTTCCGCGCGTTCGACGGGCTGAGGTGCTTGAGCAACATGGCGCCCATGCCCGGATCTTTGGCCGGGCAGGTGTTGGCGTCATGCTGGTGACGTACGACAAAAAGGGACATGGTTACCTCTGACTCGATTCTAAGATTTCTTCTTCAACGAAGCAAGTCCGATCTTCGGACAGGCGCCAGGAGCAGCTCTCAACTGCTTTGCCAGCATTAATGCTGGTGATGATGTACGAAAACCAGGGTTGGGCCCAATCCCGGTCATAGTCCGATGGGCGGTTGGGGTGATCGGGATGAGAATGGAACACGCCCAGCAAGGTCTGCCCGCTGCGCTCCGCCTCGTTTTCAGCGACGAGGTAATCGCGGGGATCAATCAAATAGCGTGTTCGGCGGGCTTCGCCCTGGCGAATATTATCAAGGGTGAGCAGCGCGGTGATCTGGCGGGTCTCGCCATCCGAGCCAAGTAAAAAACCCGCGCCTTCATCCGGGTAGGCGGCTTCGCCATGCCGGTGGATCTGGGTGAGCAGGTCCGGGCTGATGATCAGGCTCATAAGCCAGCCTCCCAGAAGGATTCGCTCAGGTATTTGTACCCGGCGTCCGGGAAGATCGCCACCACCACGCCGTGCTCCAGCGAGGCAGCGACCTGCAGGGCCGCCTGGGCAGCCGCGGCAGCGGAGATACCCACAAACAGGCCCTCTTCCCTTGCGAGGCGGCGCGCCATCTGGTACGCCCCTTCAGTCTGCACTTCGACGATCGCATCGGGCAGGGCTGGATCATAGATGCCTGGCTTGTACGCCGACGGCATGTGCTTGAGCCCTTCCAGGCCATGGAAGGGCGCATCTGGCTGGACGCCAACCAACCGGACGGCGGGGTTGTAGTCGCGCAGGTAGCGCCCTGTTCCCATCAACGTGCCCGATGTTCCCAGCCCGGCCACCAGGTGGGTGATTTTTCCTCCGGTTTGTTCGACCAGCTCCGGGCCGGTGGTCTGGTAATGCGCGAGCCAGTTGGCCGGGTTATCGTACTGGTTGGCGTAAAAATACCGGTCAGGCTCAGCGCTGGCCATCTGCCGGGCGACCAGGATGGCGCCGTCTGAGCCTTCCAGGGGATCGCTGATCACCAGCTCAGCTCCCAGCGCTCGCAGGATACCCATGCGCTCGTGATTAGCATTTCCCGGGATGACCAGGGTGACCGGAATGCCCATGGCTGCACCAAGGGTGGCATAGGCGATGCCCATGTTCCCTGAAGTGGAGTCCAGCAGCCGCTTCCCCTGGCTAAGCTGGCCTTGCGCCAGGGCGGTGATGATGATATTTAAGGCTGGGCGATCTTTGATCGAGCCGCCCGGATTGAACCACTCTGCTTTGGCATAAAGCTGCACGCCTGGCGCCAGAGTCTGGCCTAAATGTTGTAGATGAAATAATGGGGTGTGCCCAATCGCGGCAGCCAGGCTACCAAAAGCCTGCGTGGTGATGGAGTATTGGAGAAAGTGGGTTGTGATCATGATTTAACTCGTTAATCAAAATGGTCTGGCGATTAAATAAAATAAGGTGGCTCTTTGGCACCCTGTCCTACGGGGTGTGACCACCTTATCGCCGGTTGACCATGTTCGTTAATTGTAAACCAGGGCGCAGGTGGTTAACCCCGCCCCAGACACATGCAAGTCGTTAATAAAAACCTCATCATCCGTATCATATCCATGCTCATAAGCCGGCTCGTTTCCGAGCAGCTTTGGTTAATATCTTTCAATATTATATAATTTATTCGATACAGATCAACCCGTTGTATCAGGTTAATCCCCCCCTATTCTTGAGTCGCAACTGGCCTTATTGGCGGAAATCGATGACTGCCTGGTACAGGGCTACCAGGTTTTCGGCTGGCACACGCGGCTGGACGTTGTGTACCGTGTTGAACACGAAGCCGCCGCTACGGCCAAAAATTTCCAGGCTGGTTTTCACTTCCGCGCGAATTTGAGCCGGCGTCCCGGTGGGGAGAGTATGTTGCGTATCGATCCCGCCGCCCCAGAAGGTGAGCGCCTGGCCAAAATTCTGCTTAAGCTCAGCCCGATCCATCCCGGCGGCGGATACCTGTACCGGGTTGAGGATGTCGAAGCCGGCTTCGATGAAGTCGGGGATGAGCGCCCGCACGGATCCACAGGAGTGGATAAAGGATTTCCACGTGGTATGGGTGTGAATCCATTGGTTGACGATTTTATGGAACGGCATAAACAGGTTGCGGTAGGCCCGCGGCGATATGAAAGGCCCTTGCTGGGCGCCAAAATCGGTGCCGGTCACAAAAACCGCCGTGATGCGATCGCCGACGACCCGGTAGATTTTATCCAGGTTTTCCAGGCCGATGGCGCATTGCCGCTCGAAAATTTGATACACGTGGTCGCGCCGGGTAACGGTGCTCATATACCATTCAGAGATGTCACGTATGCCTTTGGGAGCCTTCAGCCAGGGCGCCGGCACCAGGGCGATGTCGCCAAAAGCCGTGCCGCCGAAACTGGCCAGGATGGCTTTGCCCGTCGCATACAGGCGTTCGGTTTCGCGCGCATAATACGCCAGGTCTTCTGCTGAGACCGGAGTGAATTCTTCCAGGTTGTCTTCCAGGTTTAAGTGCTCCTCGTCGATGGGCGGTTGGCGCACGATCGTGTCGAAATACCATCCCCCCTGGGGCATGTGGCCGCTGGGCTGGAACGAGCGGTCCCCTTCCGGGTACATCAAGATAGAGCCGTCCGGCTCGGGCAGGGTATTGAAGGCCTCGGGCACCAGCGCTGGTGTCCCATCAAAGGTGGTCCAGGGCTTCCAGCCTTCGTTCTTGTAACCAAACATGTTTTTAGGGCTGCCCAGGCTAACCACATCCACGCCCAATGCATCCATCAAGTCGGGCTGGATCTCACCCAATAACTGGTACGGTTCTACCACTTTGACCGGTGTCCCCGGTGCATCTATCCCCAGCGCCTGGCGAAGCTTGTAAACCGAGCTGACGTGCATACCGGTCACCGCGCTGCCCCCCAGATCCAGGGGAATCCGGTCAGGAGCCTGGTGGCGTAAAGCCTGCTCAACACGCTCACGAGATGTTGTCATGGTATCACCCTCCGTGGCTATTTTACCAGTTCTTGATCCTGGCGACGCGGGCTTTCAAAGCGTCCCGCGGCACCGGTTCGCCCCAATCCGGGTTGATCGCCAGCGCGTCCGCCTTGCTCAAAGCGGCCAGTAAGTCCAGCTCAAGCGGGGATTGCACCAGCCTGAGCAGCTCTTCCAGGCGCCGCCCGCTGAACAATATCCCGCCAATCAGGTCATGGTAGGTCACCAGGAGGCAGATCAGGCGCGCATCTTCTGGAAAGAGCGAGGCTATCTCCTGGCTCAGGATGCGTTGGAGCATGGGTAAAGCTTTGACCGGGTGGTTGAAATCGATTTGCTGGCGCCCGTTGTGGGCGGCCCACCGGCTTTTGGGGCCTTTGCCGATGTCGTGTAAAAAGGCCGCCACCTCCAGCACCAGGCGGAAATGCGGGTCGAGTGGCTGGTATTCAGGCATGCGGGTCACCTGTACCACCACCCGGCGGGTGTGGGAGCCCACGTCCTCTTTGTGCGCCCGGTTGTCCGTTTCCAGCCCGACCAGCTCGGCTGTCTCCGGCAGGCACGCCAGGTCATCCCATAAGGCCTGGTGAAGCGCTTCTAGCGATGGAAAACGCGGCTGCCCCCTGGGCTGCGCCGTTGCCTGGGTGATGGCTGCCAGGGTCTTCTGGTATGCCAGCCAGATCCCATGCGGCCCCAGGACGGCAGGCACCAGCGGAGCCGTTTCCGGCTCGATAAAATAGCTTGCCGGGTCGGTCTCAATTGGAAGGTGACCGAAGCCTTCCTCAGCCGCCATTTGCCTGACGCGCCGGGCAGTTTCCGCGTCCCATACGATGATCCGCCGGGCCGCAGATAAGGGTAACCCTTTCCACACCAGGAATTCGGCCATGCGCGCCAGGCGAGCCTGGTAACTGGGCATCTGCCAGGCGGTCGAGTCGATGGCGTGCCAATCCAGGGCATTCCATCCTGCCTGGCCGGTGAAATAATGGGGGAATGAGCCAGGGAAGATGGCAGCATCCGTATACAGCCCGGCGGATCGGGAGATATCCCGGAGGGGGAACTCGAAGTGAACGATCTCATCTTCATCCACGCTTTTATTATTGAGGATCATCAAAAGCATGGGTGAAAGCTGGCTGAAGTAAAGCGGGACGTAATCCTCGGCCTTTCCCCCTGGCGCAAGGGGTATAACGGTTTCAGCCCGGTTCTTCCGGAGCCCTTCCCACGCCAGCGACGTGCCTACCAGTCCCCGGCGAGCCAGCTCGGATGGAGCCAGCAGGCCAAATTTGAAGATGGATGGCAGGTTGTTAATGGAAGTGAAGTGATAAATCATGCGAGGCGGGGTTCGGTTTAGAGTGTCGAGCATATAAGAGGTATTATAATCAAAGCGTACCGGCTGGTGTGCCCGGATGGACGAATTTCTCGCTTTTCAGCAGGTGGCTTGATTCCCACAGCATGACAACACGGAGGATAAACCCATGAAGGTTCTTCTTGATACGGATATCGGGTCGGACATCGACGATGCTATATGCCTGGCTTACCTGCTGGCCAAGCCCGAATGTGAGTTGCTGGGCATCACCACGGTGACGGGGCAGGCGGTAAAACGGGCGCAATTGGCCAGCGTGCTGGTCAAGGTTGCTGGCAAGGACATCCCCGTTTACCCTGGCAGCGAGGCGCCTCTGGTAGTCGCTCAACGCCAGACGGAAGCGCAGCAGGCCAGGGCCCTGGCGCGCTGGCCGCACCGCAATGATTTTCCGAAGGGGGAAGCGATCGAGTTCATGCGCCGGACCATCCGCGCTCATCCAGGCGAAGTGACCCTGTTGACCATTGGGCCGCTGACCAACATCGCCCTGCTCTTTTCGGTCGATCCTGAAATCCCCCGCTTGTTGAAACAACTGGTGCTGATGTGTGGCATCTTCACCGACATGCTCCCTGGCGCCGGGCCTTTAGAGTGGAACGCGATGCTGGATCCGCATGCGACGGCCATCGTCTTCCGGGCGCCTGTGCCAAAGCTTTACTCCGTGGGCCTGGACGTCACGCTCAAGGTCACCATGCTGGCCCAGGAGGTGCGGCAGCGGTTTAAACATCCCCGGCTCCGGCCTGTGCTCGATTTTGCCGAAGTCTGGTTCAGCCAGGCCGATAAAATCACATTTCATGACCC
>JAJYIW010000107.1 GCA_021789855.1 Chloroflexota bacterium
TCCCAGGGCCTCGACATAGCGAGAGCACTCGTCAAAATTCATCCCCGAATAACGGTAAAGAGCCGCTGCCAATACCTTGATCTCGCCTTGCGGATCCCATGCCACCAATTGACACCAATCCCCATGGGTTTGGGGCGTCGAAACAGGAGCTGCACTGGCCAGCATTTGCCCGGCTTGTGTCAAGTAGGGTACCTGATCCGCATACTTCACCAGGGTCGGGATTTCGGCCAGGGCAACGCTTTTGACTGTCTGGCCGATCGATTGAACTTCTGCCAGGGGAGACGACAGGCATTTTTGAATGGCGTGTTCCAGGACCCTGGCATTGGCGGTCATCCCGACATTTGCCAGGGAGGCTGCCGGCAGCAGGTAGCGGCATATATCAACATAATGCGTGCGCAGCCTGCGCTCCCAGGCTGCATCGCTTTCTGTTTCCCGCCGGGGAAGCGTTTGGGCAATGGTAGACCGGGCGGCATCCATGCTTTTTATATAGGTCTCAAAAAGAGCCTGGAGGGTTGAACGGTAAAGTCCTAAGAGAGGATGCCCTTCCAGCTCGTCCGGGATATAAAACGCATCAGGAGCCCATCTCTGGTATCGGGTCGATTTTTCGGTGTAGGCTGCCAGCCGGTTGGATTCGATAGTCTCAATGGCCAGCCGGGAAACATTTTCAATGGCAATGTGAAGGACGGCGTGCTCGGCGACCGATGCGTGGCCATAACCCACCACCCATCGTTCATGGAACTCGGCGGATTTCTCATTGGTTAATTCAGCGGCAATTTCCGAAAAAGATTGGGGAGACCGCGAGGTCTTGGCAAAGGTGACCGCAATGGTTTCAGGACTCAAGTCCTTCGGGTTGAGTAAATAAATTTGCCTTAGCGCGTTGGCCACCGGACGACCTCCCGTTATAAAATTTTTCTTGCTGCCAGTTTATCTTGTTGAATTTGAGCCAGCAAAGCCTCTGCCGATGGGAAGCGTTGCTCGCCTCGAAGCCGGGCGACAAATTCGACGCCCATTTCTTGTCCATACAAATCTTCGTCCAGGTCAAGCAACAGGACTTCCAGCCTGGGGGAAGTCGCCGGAGAGTCAAAGGTCGGGCGAAACCCAATGTTAGCCACGCCGGGCCAGCGTTTTCCGTCCAGCCAGCCATAGACGGCATAGACTCCCACCGCTGGAACAATCCGCTGCTCGCTCACCGCTACATTCGCCGTGGGGATGCCCATTTGCCGGCCCCGCCCATCTCCATGAACCACGCGACCACTCAGCCGGTACCGGCGGCCCAATCCTTCTTCCGCCAGGTCCACCGCCCCTTCAGCCAACCAGGCCCGGATTTGGGTCGATGAAATCAGGTTTTCCCCCATCTGGACCGGCGATATGACTTCCACCTGGTAGCCCATTTCCTCGCCCAGGCGTTTTAAGGTAGACACATTCCCCTCACGCCCCCGGCCAAGCGCGAAATTTTCTCCGACCCATAAACGATTCAAATTCAGGCTCTGGTTAAGCATCGCCATAAACTGGCGAGCCGTCAAAGCCGCCATTTCGCGGTTAAAGGTCAGGGTGATCACCGCGTCCACCCTGAGCTCCGCGAGTAAAGCCGCACGTTCATGGGGAGAGGAGAGGTAAAAGGGGCCCTCAATTCCCTTCAGCACAACCAGCGGGTGGGGAAAAAAAGTGACCACCACGGCCGGGTCTCCTGCCGCACGAGCGCCACTCACCAACCGGCGCACCAATGCCTGGTGGCCCCGGTGGACTCCATCAAAAGACCCAATGGTAAGCCAGGCACCAGACAACCGCACCGCGTCCAGGGAAGTAAAGAATTCAGTCAATGCTTTTTCGGGATGTTCCGATCAGTCTACCAGCGCTGAAATCCAGACAATCTCAGGAGAAGAAGACCTTACGCGGCTGCCATTCCTGGGTCTCAGGGTCAACTTCTAACAAGGCCACCAGTTCGCCTTGCTGGCTGATTCCTCGCGCCATCCCTTTATCTTCTGGATTGGCTTGCACCCGGTGCCCGTGGCGCACGGCATCGACCTGATCGATATCCAGCTCAATGGACGGCCAATCCGATAGAGCCTCAGCCGCCGGGATCAGGTATTGGTACCAGTTCCCGGCCTCAAAGGCTTCACGCAGCTTACGCAGGGGCACCGCATCCCGCAGGGTAAACCGGCCACTCTTCGTCCGGCGCAGGCCAACGAGATAAGCGCCACAACCCAGGTTCAAGCCCAGGTCGTGCGCGAGGGAACGCACATAGGTACCTGAAGAGCAATACACATCGATCACTGCTTCGGGGGGAGCCCACTCTAACAGCTCGAGGTTATACACCTGGATTTTACGCGGCTGGAGGTCGACCTCTTCACCTTCCCGAGCCATTTCATACGCTTTCCGGCCTTTTACTTTTACCGCAGAATAGGGGGGTGGAACCTGTTCAATTTCACCGATAAACTTTTTCAAAGCTGCTTCAAACTGGTCCTCAGTGATGTTCACCGGCGCAGAGCTGGTCACCCGTCCATCCGCATCATAGGTGTCCGTAGTTGTGCCCAGGCGGACAATCGCCTGGTAGCGCTTATCTGAAGCCGAGACATACTCACTTAACCGTACAGCCGGGCCAATCAAAATCACCAGCACCCCCGATGCACGAGGATCTAATGTGCCGGTATGCCCGGCCCTGCGAATATTGGTACCCTTCCTCACAATTTGAACCACGTCATGTGAGGTTAATCCAACCGGTTTATCCACTACCAGGACGCCAGAAATGGCGTTTTTTATATCAAATTGATTCTCATCATCAACCATGGTCATATCACTCCCCGGACGGGTTAATATTGCATCTCATTATCAAGATTTAGACCGGCCATTCAACAGCAAAGGGCGTGTCGCTTCCAGGACGTTCGTCTGAACTGTGGCCATATCGCCAGGAATATCCGCCCCTGAAGCTGCCGGATGCCCTCCCCCACCAAATTTTAACGCAATTTGTGAGACATCGATCCCGTTTTGGGATCTCCAGCTCACTTTTACACGGTTATCTTTTTGTTCAATAAAAATGACCGCCACCTCCGCATCATCAATAGATGACATCACATTAATCAAGTCGGCATCATCGCTACCCGGGTACATCGCTGCTCCGCGTTCTTTCAGGGTTAAACTGGTCCAGACCAAACCATTTTCTCTCTGCAACTTGATCAGGCCAGAGCCCCAATAACGAGTCGACTGATAGGACCTTTGCACCAAAGCCTTCTGATAGAGCTCAGGTAAATTGGCGCCGCAATCCATCAGATCGGCCGCGAGACGCAATACTTTCGAGGTCATGTTCGATGTTCTGAAACCGATCGTATCGCAAACCACGCCAGTCAGTAAGGCTGGAGCCACGTTGTTGGTTAAGGCAAAACCGAGTTTTGGCAGATGTTCGGCAAGTATAGCACTGGTTGCGGCTGCAGAGGGATCAACCAGGTTGATTTTGGCAAAATTCAAGTTTGTGATGTGATGATCGATATTCAAATCGGGTTGGGCAAGGCCATCCAATACCTTGCCAACTCTGGGCAGATCAGAACAATCTACCACAATTATAAAGTCAAATGGCCCAACGGGACGGCGCAGGATAGACTTATATCCTGGTAAACTCTTGAAAATTTTGGGGGCGCCATCCTCCAGCACCATTTGGACTTCTTTGCCTGCCTCCTGCAAAGCCAGTCCCAGGCCCAGCATAGAGCCGACCGCATCCCCATCCGGGCGGATATGGGAGCAGATCAGGATTCGCGAGGCCTGGTTTATGCCTTGCCGGATTTCCTGGTAGAGATCTTCAGGTTTGGCGAAGGCAGTTTTCGAAGCTTGAGCTTCCACCTGGCCATTTTCGCCTTCGATCGACAGAGTCGTATTTCCCCACTCGATCATCGCGCCGATCCTTTTTGCGGAGCTGAAGGCTGGTCGCTTTCAACCTCTTGAGGCTTTGTCGGGCTGGCGCTCGATTGTTGTCGCAAATCAGCCAGCACCTTCTCAATACGATCAGCCCGCTCTGGAGTCGGATCCCAATGAAAGCGTAAGCGGGGGAAAACGCGCAAGTCAATTCGCTCGGATAATTCGTGCCTGAGAAAGCCACCAGCATGCTCTAAGCCTTCAAGCACTTCGCTCGAACGCGCGGCCCCCTCAAGAGCCGAAACGTAAACATCGGCAAAGGCCAGCTCACGATCCACCTTGACATCCGTGACTGAAATACCCGCCAGCCTGGGATCATTCATTTTTAGAAGCAGAATTTCCGATAATTCCTCGCGGAAACGGCCTCCAATTCGATCTAATCTAAGTTTGGAAGGCATGATTTAAAAAACTCCTTATCTTGCATTACCGTTAAATGCCAGGGTCACCCACACGTGAGACTGTATAACACTCCAGGATATCACCCACGGCCATGTCAGAAAAACCTTTTAAGCCAACCCCGCAATCCAGGCCCTGGCGGACTTCGCGCACATCATCTTTTTCCCGTTTAAGGGAAGCTATCTCGCCGTCATAGAGTTTCTGACCGGCGCGAAAGACTCTCACACGACCGCTCCGGCGCAAGTCACCCTGCGTCACCCGGCAGCCGGCAATAAAGCCCAGCTTGGACACCTTAAACACGGCTAAAACTTCAGCCTGGCCGATCACCGTCTCTTTAAATTCAGGCGCCAGCATGCCTTTCAGGGCTTTTTCGAGGTCTTCCGTCATGCGGTAAATGATATCATACAGGCGGACAGAGACGCCTTCAGCCTCCGCAAGGCGCAAGGCATTGGCGTCTGCTGTGACATTAAATCCCACGATAATGGCTTTCGATGCGGCTGCCAGCATGACGTCATTCTCACCAATATTGCCTGGATCCGCATGCAGGATGTTGATCGCAATCTCGCTTTGATCGATTTCGTGGATGGATTTCATAATAGGGTCTAAAGAACCCTGAACATCCACCTTCACAATCAGGCGCAGCTCTTTCACCTCGCCGGCCTTATAACGCTCGAATAATTCCTCCAGGGTCGCCCTGGGCGCAGAAGCTGCCTTTTGGTCTGAGGCTTTTCGTTCTTCAACTAACGCCCGGGCCTCCTTATCGGAAGGCGTGACCAAAAAGACATCGCCGGCCTGGGGCACATCATTCAGGCCTAACACCGTCACCGGCGTGGAAGGGCCAGCTTTGCGCAGTTTACGCCCGCGGAAATCAAACATGGCTTTGATCCGCCCGTAAGAGTGCCCCGCCACGACCACATCACCCACCTCAAGCGTCCCATTTTGGAGCAATAAAGTGGCAATGACCCCCTTGGCCCGGTCGAGTTCAGCTTCAATCACCGTCCCAATCACTTTGCCGCTGGGATTGGCGCGTATGTCGCTATTATCGGCCACCAACAAAATCGCTTCCAGCAAATCGTCCAGGCCGCGTTTGAGCTTGGCCGAAACAGGCACCACGATGGTGTTTCCTTCCCATTCATCTGGCACGAGTCCATTATCGGCTAATTGCTGCTTGACATAATCCGGATTAGCGTCTGGGCGGTCAATTTTATTCAGGGCCACGATCATTGGAACGCGAGCTGCCCGGGCATGGGCAATCGCCTCGCGCGTCTGGGGCATCACGCCATCATTTGCGGCTACCACCAGGACGACAATATCTGCGCCTTGCGCGCCTCGGGCGCGCATGGCCGTAAATGCCGCATGACCAGGGGTATCTAGAAAGGTGATCGGATTGCCCTTGTGCTCAACCTGGTATGCGCCGATATGCTGGGTAATCCCGCCCGCCTCGCCGGCGGCCACATCGGTATGTCGAATCGCATCCAGTAAAGTCGTCTTTCCATGATCCACATGACCAAGAATCGTCACCACCGGCGCCCGCTTGACCAGGCGTGAAGGATCTTCATCGGCAATCAGCTTGCGCCATAAGGGGAGCTCGCTGGTATCCTTGATTTCTTCTTCTTGTGGGGCTTCCAGGTTCACTTCAATCCCCATCTCAGAAGCTACGATGGCGGCCGTGTCAAAATCAACCTGTTGGTTGATGTTCGCCATGACCCCATTGGCCATCAGTATTTTAATTACCTGGATTGGGCTGGTCTTAATTTTTAGGGCTAATTCCCGAACCGTAAGGGTTCCGGGAAGTGCAACCTTCTCATTCCCGTTATCATTCATCTGCCACCTCCTCACATCCATAACCCCATAACGTCTTTCCCCTCGGCAAGTAGAAGTTTCTTGCACTTAGATCGGGTGGGGTTCTTCGTTCCCCGCTGATTATCGTAAAGTATTGAAAGGTACCGGTAGAAATCAGCTTTTTATCCGAGTAAGAGAGATGGGCTGAAACTTCCTTTACCCCAACGAACCCATTAATTCATCATGCCTGCTCCCCAGATGGCTCCACCCCACCCACTTCCAAGCGATCATCCGGCATCGTCATCAGAAATGCTTGTAGCCGTTCTCGGTCTTGTTGCGTCAGGTCGATTTTTAAAGCATGCGCCAAAGCACCTTTCATACCCCGTTCCCAACACGATCGTTGGTTATGAAGATAAGCCCCTCTACCCGCGGCTTTCCCGGTTGGGTCGATCAGGACGCCCTGCTCTGTCCGCACCAGGCGGATCAACGTCCGCTTGGGCAATACCAACCGGCAGCCCACGCAGGTGCGTTGAGGTATATGTTTGACGCGTCTATCTTTTTTTGCAGCCACCTATTCTCTCTTAATATCAAACCGTCTTAATTACCATTCCTCCCAATCGGCGCCACGCTTATGCTTCTTCCGCACGATGACTACGTCCCGATCGGGATCGTACTCAATCTGGACATGCTTATTCTTCTTCTTGCCCTTTTTCTTGCCTTTTTTATCGTCGCCTTCTTCTTCCTCTTCGGTCTCTCCCGTTTCGAGTATCTCAGGTTTCAAGGCAAAAATTTCGTCCAACGAAGGCTGGCCCTCTTCTTCTGTCTCTCCAGCCGGAGCGGCAACCTCCACCTCTGCTCCAACAGGCACCTCGGCTTTTTCGACCTCGGCTTCCGGTTGAGCGGGCTGCTCTTCCACAGGAAGCGCCTCAGCCTCAACCAGCGCCTGCTCTTCGGGCGCCGCCGGTGCAGGCGTGGTCACCTCAGGCTCCACCGCTGTGGGCGCGACTTCAGCCAGGACAGCCTCGGCCTGGCTGGCTTGAGCTTCAGCCTCCATCGATTCCATCAACTTGTGGATTTCCAGCATGGCCTTTGGACCAATTCCCTGGAGCGCCAGGATGGTATCTTCGTTCAGCTTAAGCTGAAGCGCCAGATCACCCACCGTCATATAGCCGGCTTCTTGCAAGGTAAAGCAAATATGGTCAGGCAGGCCGCTATCCAGGATAGACAGGTTAAATTTGTCCGCGGGGATGCTCGCTTTGACTTCCAGAAGGTGAGCATCTTCAACTTTCTTTTCAGCCTGCCGCTGGCTGGCGGTGCGGCGTTCCACGCGATCAACAAATTGCGCCAGGGAGTCATACTCTTCCTGGGTGAGCAAACGGCCTTCTGCTTTCTTCGCGATTAAGGCTTCGACCCGCTGGATCAGGTCAGCGTCCTGGGTCAACAGGTTAGCCAGGGCAGGTTCACTACGAACGCGGCCCAATGTATCAGAAACGGCTTCCGGCAGGCTCTTGATATCGATGCGCCAGCCCGTCAGCTTGGCAGCCAGGCGCGCATTTTGGCCGTCGCGACCGATAGCCAGGCTGAGCTGATCTTCGGGGACGACCACCGTGGCCGTCTTGCCCCCGTTAGCCCGTTCGTTCAGGTAAACGCCACTGACCCTGGCAGGGCTGATCGCTTTGGCAATGTACAGGGCCGTATCAGGATTCCACTCGATGACGTCGATCTTCTCATCATGGAGCTCGCGGACTATTGCCTGGATGCGCACGCCGCGGATTCCCACGCAGGCCCCAACCGGATCGATTCCAGGTTGGGTAGCGGCCACGGCCACTTTAGCCCGCTCACCTGGTTCACGGGCAATCGAGCGAATCTCGACCACGCCGTGGTAAATTTCAGGCACTTCGTTCTCCAGCAGCCGCCGCAGGAAATTACGATGGGCTCGAGAGAGATAAATCTGCGGCCCTCTGGAGCCATCCTTGGCTTCATACACCAGAGCGCGCACCCGATCATGCACCCGGAAGCGTTCACCAGGGATCATTTCCTTGCGCATCATGATCCCTTCAGCTTTCATATCCAGGCCAACCGTTACACCCTGTTGGTTAATGGCCTGAACCACCCCGTTGACGATCTCACCCTGCTGTTTTTCGTAATAAACCAGTTGGGCCTGGCGTTCTGCCTCGCGGATACGCTGCTGGATGACCTGGCGCGCCGTCTGGGCGGCCACCCGGCCGAAATCCCTGGGCGTCGTCTCGACCACCACCATGGTGCCAAGTTCTGCGGTTGGATTAACTTTAAGCGCATCCTGAATGGCAACCTCGGTCCGTTCGTCCTGAACCTGTTCGACGACCTCTTTTTCGGCAAAGATGATCACTTTGCCGGACTCTGGCTCGATTTTGGCTTCCACATGTTGAGCATTGGATGCATTCACTGCCCGGCGATAAGCCGATACCATGGCAGATTCCAACGCATGCATGATCACATCCTTTGGCAGTTGCTTTTCTTCGAGAACCTCATTGAAAGCCAGCGTGAATTCGTTTTTCATTCCTTACTACTCTCCACAAACAAGAACCTGAGACCCATTACACGCAGAAAAGTGGGGGACACCCACTTTTCGGTGAATACTATCTTGCATAACTCTAACGACACTATTTTAACATAAAACCAAAGGGGTTGCAAGAAACTGGGATGACCTATTGGTGATTTTCAAGGTGAATTTTACGATAATACCTGAAATGGCCTGAAACTCTCCCTACCTTTTTTACATTTATCGCATATACTCTATTTTATAGAAGCATCTTCGCGCTTGGACGGTTGATCCTCTGTCCCTTATCCGAAGATGCCAGGCCAGGCAGTGATGAGCTTAGCGGATATGCCATTCCTACCCGGGAAAATGCCAGCCCATCGTGGCCCTTTGGCACGTTTCTACCCGCCTATCCCACAAGGGGCAGCCACGGCCTGGGCCGAACAAAAAGTGAAGACCGGGGATTGGATTCTCGATCCTTTTGGAACCTCACCATCGCTGGCCCTTGAGCTGGCTCGCAGCGGCTACCGGATATTGGTCGCTGCCAATAACCCGATCACCCATTTCGTGATCGAAGCCCTGGCCAGCGCGCCGCGCCCAGAAAACTTCCGGGCTGCCCTGGCGGATCTGGCCAGCCTCAAAAAAGGCGAAGAGCGCCTCGACCATTTTATCCAGTCCATTTATGAAGTAGATTGCCCGAACTGCAAACAACTGGTGCAGGCAAAAGCCTTTATCTGGCAACGCCAGGCCGAAAGTCCTGAGCACTGCCTGATGGATTGCCCCCACTGCGGCCTGTCAGGCGAGCAACCTGTCAGCCCTTCAAGCCAGGCGCGCCTGGCAGCCCTTCTTCTCCATGGTAGCCACAGCCGCGCTCGCGCGCTGGAGAGGGTCGCACCCCTGGATGATCCGATCCGCCCAGACGTTGACCAGGCTTTACAATGCTATTTATCGCGTCCTTTATACGTGATATTTACGCTCCTTAACGCCATCGAGCGGCTGCCGGAAAATTCTGACCGGCAATACTGGCTTACGGCCTTGCTGCTCTCCGTGGTTGATGAGGGGAACACTTTATGGCCTTACCCGAACGTGCGCAGCCGGCCGCGCCAGCTCGTCCTCCCCACCACGTTCAAGGAAAACAACCTGTGGCTGGCCCTTGAAGAGGCGCCAGCCGACTGGCAACTCCTCGACGCTCCCGTTGCGGTAGCCCGCTGGCCAGAACTTCCACCGCCAGGCGGCGGCATCTGCCTGTACCAGGGGCGAGCGAGGGATCTCATCTCAGGCCTGTCCGGGCGGCAGGGTATCCAGCTAGCAGATTTGCCAGTCGCTGCAATGGCCACCGTTTTCCCTCGCCCCAACCAGGCTTTTTGGACCCTCTCAGCCTTATGGTCCGGCTGGCTGTGGGGGCGCGAGTCGGTAAAGCCGCTTAAAAACGCCCTCGCTCGCCAGCGATACGATTGGAACTGGCACACCTCGGCTCTCACGGCAACTTTATCCCATCTTTCTGCTCACAGCGGCTTGAATGCGCCATTTTGGGGCTTAATGGCCGAAGTGGAGCCGGCCTTTTTATCTGCGGCATTCATCGCGGCTGACACCGCCGGGTTAAATTTTGAAGGTTTTGCCCTGCGCCACGATCTGGATCAGGCAGAGTTCCTGTGGAGTCTCGTCGGGCAGCCAACGCCATCCGCAGGGACGGGTGGGGCCTCTATCGAGGTCAAGGCTATCCTTTCCCATCTTGAAAAGAGGGGGGAGGCTGCGCCATATCCAGTGTTGCACGCTGCCGCTGCCGCCGATCTTGCCAGGAGCCATGCGTTCAGAAGGTGGCAGGTGCAGAAAGAGCAAACAGTCCTGCAGGAACACCAGGCGGCCTTACAAAAGATCTTCAATGACCCAGACTCTCCGCTGTTGCGTTATGGAGGCGGCCAGCACTCGATTGAAAGCGCGCTCT
>JAJYIW010000108.1 GCA_021789855.1 Chloroflexota bacterium
GCCGGGTGGAAAACCAGCCTGGCGAGCGATGTCCAGCTCGGCCAGGCTGACGCAATCCACACCCAACCCCATAACCGACAGCTTGCGCGCCATGCCGAAGGAAAAGTAAGCTTTAGCCGCATAGGCCACCAGGGACGGCCCGGGGTAGGCAGCCCCAAGCAAGCGTCTGATCAGGCGGGCTTGCGTCTGGAGGGTGGCTGCGTCGTATAGGTACAGCGGCGTGCCCCATTCCTGGGCCAGGCTGCTCAGGTTACACTCGCCGATCCACAGGCCGCCATGTTCTGGTTTCACCTGGGTAGAGATGGGAAAAAGGTCGAGGAGGTCCATCCGCATGATTTTACCTCACAACCGGATATATTTACGATCAGGGGTTATTGAATTTTTAATGACTCCAGGATATACTATATGAGAGCCAGATTAAACAGAGTCAGATACATCGCGATCGAGCTGCGCAATAACGGTTGACGAGGTGAAACGGCGTAGGGGGTATATTTAGTTCGCCTGTTAACCAGACCTGAGGCCTGGTTAACCCTTATTTTCAGAATTTTATTGGTCTCAAATGAATCAATTTACCGTTAAACGGCTGGAATGCTGTCATCGTCGGTGATGCAGCGGACAGCCAGGAGGCTCACGATTCTATAGCCTGATTGAAAGGGAGGTGACCATCCTAACCCTTTGGTTCGGTGTAAAAAAAGGATACAAATAACGGATAGGTTAATCTACGATTAGGAGAATAAAGATGTATAAAAAATTTCATATTTTGCTGGCGCTCTTTCTCATCTTGAGCGTGGTCGTCCCGGCTGGCAGTATCGCCAGTCCTGTCCGGGCCGAGGAAACCCGTACGATCGTCATCCTTGGCACCAGCGATATCCACGGCAATGTCGACAATTACGATTATTTCTCTGACTCGGTGCCAACAGGCTCATACCAACGTGGCCTGACGAAGGTGCTGAGTTATGTCAAAAGCGTTCGGGCGACTAACCCCGATACCATCCTGATCGACGATGGAGATACCATCCAGGGAACGCCCCTGTCGTATTATTTTGACGTCCTGGACACCACCAAGACCAACCCGATGGCGGCCAGCATGGATTACATGGGGTACACGGCTTCCACCGTGGGCAACCATGAATTCAATTTCGGGCCGGCCGTCTTTAACAAATTTCAATCCGAAGCGACCTTCCCGCTGCTATCCGCCAATGTGACTGGCTGCCGGGATTATTCGTTTGTCCCTTACCTCATCAAAGATGTGAATGGCGTGCAGGTCGGCATCCTGGGCCTGACGCCACCGGCCGTGGCGCATTGGGAGCGGCCAGAAAATATTGTTGGCTGCGTCTTTGCGGACGCGGTGACGACTGCCCAACATTATGTGCCCATTATGCGCACTGAAGGGGCAGACATTATCGTCGTGGCCGCCCATAGTGGCCTGGATGAGACCTACGGCTACGGGAGAGAAGAAAATTTCGTCCCTGACCTGGCCAATGAGGTCCCGGGTATCGACGTGATCCTGGCCGGACATGCCCACGCCCTGGTCGCGAGCGAAATGATTAACGGCGTGCTGGTCACCGAACCATATTATTGGGCGCGCAATATTTCGGACATCCGGGTCACCGTGAGCGGCACAGGCACTGACTGGAAGGTGACAGGCAAGTCGAGCACCGCCCCAGCCGTCGCGACCCAGCCCGAAGACGCCGGGTTGTATGCCATCACCAAGCCCTATCATGATACGACGGTTGCCTACATCAATACGCCGATCGGCACAGCCACCGCCGACTTTCCAGGCGGGTTCCTGGCCCGCGTCCAGGACGGGCCGATGGCTGACCTGATCAACCAGGTGCAAATGGATGCCGCTGCGGCCGCCGGGTTCCCGGTGGATGCGTCGCTGGCGGCCCTGTTCACCAAGGATGCCAAACTTACAGCCGGGCCGATCAAGCTAAAGGACGCGTATGCGGTCTATATCTATGATAATACTCTTGATGTGGTCGAGGCTACCGGCCAGCAAATCAAGGACGAGTTGGAGTGGACCGCTTCCTACTTTAATCAGTATTACTTTGATCCGGCAGGCGTGACGGTCAACAGCTCGGTGCGCGACTACAACTATGATTTGTGGTCCGGCATCGAATATACCCTCGACGTCAGCAAACCGGTTGGGCAGCGTGTGGTCGAGTTGAAGCTGCATGGCCAACCTCTGGGGATGGACCAGCTGGTACGCGTGGCGCTCAATAATTACCGCGCTGCCGGAAAATTCTCCACCGCTCCCAAGCTCTACCAGTCCACCACCGAGGTGCGCGAGCTGATCACGAACTGGATCGAGGCACACGGCACCATCTCACCCAGCGATGTCTTCGTTCAGAACTTCACCCTGCTTCCACCCTTGGCCACCTGGTACAGCACCACCACCGCCAATCCTGTGACCCGCACGGATTACGCTGGCCTGCTTTGGTCGGCGTTCGGTGGTTCCGAAAATGATTATATGAAAATCCCCAGCGATAAAGGCGCCGCTGGGGCCGATGTCAACCGCGAGGGCAGTTTCTTCCTCCTGAGCAACAAAGCCATGGGGAACCTGCACGACGTCAATACCGATATGACGGCCTTAAACCCCTACACCGACAAGGGTACCATTTCAAACTGGGCTAAAGGCGCCACCGCTTTCGCCATCCAGATTGGTATCTTCGTGCCGGGCGGCAGCCAGATCCTGCCTAAGCAGCTAGTGACCAATAGCGAGGCCCTGGCCTGGGTGCGCGAGGCGCGTTATCCCCTCTATACATTTATATCGACCAACGATTTTCACGGGCAGCTTGAAACCGGTAAACTGGTCGGCGGTAAACCGGTGGGCGGCGCGGCCTACGATATGACCTATATCAACAACACAAAGGCATTGAACCCGCTTGGCAGCCTGCTCCTCGACGGCGGTGACATCATGCAGGGCACGCCCATCTCTAATCTGCTCCAGGGCAAATCGGTCATCGATGTCTTCAACCATATGGGTTACCTGGCATCCGTCACCGGAAACCACGAGTTCGATTGGGGACTGGGTGTGCTGCAGCAGCGCATGGCTCAGGCGGACTTCCCCATCCTGGTCGCCAACATCTTCAATGCCGGCACCGATACCCGCCCGACCTGGGCAGTTCCCACGACCATGTTCACGGTCAAGGGGCAACAGATCGGCGTGATTGGTGTGACGAGCAAGGACACCCCTAGCATCGTGATCGGTAACATGGCCAGCCTCGATTTCCGCCCGGTCGGGCCGATTGTTAGCCAGCTCGCGGCTGAGCTACGAGCCAATGGGGCAGACGTGGTGGTGGTGTTGGCCCACATGCCCGATGTGTACCACGGTGTGGTGAGCGGCGAAATGACCGCAGTGGCCGTGCCCGGCGTGGACCTGATCATCTCGGGTCACTCCCACAGCGGTTACTCCGGAAAGATCAACGGCATCCCGATCATCCAGGCGTACTCTTCCGGGACGGCTATCGGCATTTCGGACCTGCGCTACGACCGGCTAAACCGCAACATCGCGACCGCCAACTTGAAGGTAGTGACCACCTACAATACGGGCATCACCCCGGATGCGGGGATCGCGGCCCTGGTGGCTCAGTACCAGGCAGAGATCGCGACGATTGTGGACGCGGTCAAGGCCACCACGCTGGGCCCAATCACCAAGACTGCCAATGCGGCCGGTGAATCGCCCATGGGCAACCTGATCACGGATGCGCAACGCTGGAAGACCGGGACTCAAATCGCCTTTACGAATCCTGGCGGTATCCGCGCAGACATTGCTTATACCTCTTACCCCCATAATGTCACCTACGGCGATTTCATGACTGTCCAACCATTCGATAACAAACTTGTCACCATGACCCTGACCGGCGCCCAGATTTACGCCCTGTTGGAGCAGCAGTTCCCTCCCGCGCAGTCGTCTCCCAAGGTATTGCTGGTCTCGGGCATTAAGTATGCATACAACCTGGCGCTACCAGCCGGGTCGCGCATCACCTCGCTGACCCTCTTAGACGGCACCTCCATCGCCCCTGATGCCACTCCCTATACGGTCACGATGAATGAATACCTGGCCACCGGCGGCGACAAGTTCAGCGTGTTCCTGAGTGGGACTAACGCCACCCGCCTTGGCGTCAGCGACCTGGACGCGTTAATCGAGTACGTCCAGTTCAAATACGGTACGCCTCCCACCAATACACCCATCGATCCCTCGGTGTACCCGGTGATCGAGGGACGCATCACCAAGCAGTAAACGTTAAAAAACCGCCCGCGCTGGCGCGGGCGGCACAATAACCAATTTTATAAGGAGGGGACCCCAAAGTCCCCTCCTTGATCTTGGAAACAGAATGGTTAACGACCGGAAAACCGTTTACGTCAACGACCACGCCATCTCCATCTTCATCTGGGCCGAGGTCCAGCACTGCGTCAATGCCTATGACAGCGACCTGTACCTGAAAGTACGCGATGGGGAGGCGGAGATCGTTGACGAGGCCGGCGGCCGGATCGGTTGGGGGGGATACGCCGGGGACGGCCAGCACCTGTATGTGAGACTGGTTAACCGCCAGGCGCCCTGACCAACCGTCATACCACGGCCGCTTCAACCGACAGGATCGGCGGCAGGTAATCGGCCATCATTTCCCAGGTGTCGCCTTCGTCCCGGCTGTAAAAAAGCTGGCCGGTATCGGTGCCGGCGTAAATGCCTGGGCGATCGAGGGTGTCGGTTGCCAGCGCATCTCTCAGCACCACCAGGTGGGCTTGCTGAGGCAAGCCTTCCGTCTTTCGCTCCCAATTTTCACCGCCATCCCGGCTGCGCCACACCGAAAAGCGCCCATCCACGCTCATGCGGTACTGGTCGCTCTCTTCGAGGATGACGTACACGGTGCGCGGGTCGTGGGGATGGACCGCGATCGGGAAGCCGAAACGGGCCGGCAGGCGCCCTTCGCCGATGTCGATCCAATCGTCGCCGCGATTATCGCTGCGGTACACCCCACAGTGGTTTTGCTGGTAGAGCACGCCGGGTTGGGCAGGGTGCATGTCCAGCTTGTGGACGCATTGTCCAAATTCGGGAAATTGTTGTTCGCCCATAAAATCGACGCGCACGTTCTTGTTTCGCGGCTGCCAGGTGGCCCCGCCGTCGTCGGTGCGGTAGACGCCGGCAGCCGAAATGGCCACGTACATGCGCTGGTGATCGCCTGGATCCAGCACGATGGTATGGAGACACAGCCCGCCGGCGCCTGGATTCCACACGCCGCGCTGGGGATGATCGTACAATCCTTCGACCAGCATCCAGCTTTGGCCCCGGTCGGTGGATTTAAACAGCGCCGCCGGCTGCACCCCGGCATACAGCGCGCCCGGCTCATCGGCCCGTCCCGGGGTGATGTTCCAGATCTGGATCACTTTTTCGAGGTCGGCGGGAGCCGGCAGCCCGGAAAAGGCTTCTTCAACCGTCCCATGCGGCCGGCCCGATATCGAAGGCCTGGTAAAAGCCGGGACGACTTCCGCTTGCGTCCAGCTTTCACCCAGGTCATCGGAATAATGGGTGGCCGGCCCAAAGACGAATGAACCGACTGCCGCGTGCATTCGCCGATCCCTGGGATCAAGCATCATGTGCATTACCGTCCAGCCCTTAAACTTCAGGTCGCTGGCCGACCATTTTTTACGATTCAAGTCGCTCGTATAAAGGAACGCCCCTTTTCGCGTCCCAACCATCACCACTACCTTGCTGGATTGACTCATGCTTACCTCCTGAAGACACGGTTTAACGAGTATTGTTAGAACAAGTGTAGCATAATATATTCCTAATACTACCGTATTTCTCTAATAATATAAGGTTCTGAAGGTCATCATAATGAACAGGGGGGGACCCCTACGGCCTGGGGTTGAAGATATCGCCGTACCCTTTATCCAGCTCGCCGTCACTCAGGTGAGCGTAGCGCTGGGTGACGGCGATGTTCTGGTGGCGCGCCAGCTCCTGGGCCAGCTTGAGGTTGCCCGATGCGTTCAGCACGGTGGTGACAAAATAATGGCGGAAAGAGTGGGGGGTGATGGTTCCGACGGCCTCTACCCCCAGGAATTCGCGCACGCGCTGGGTGACGATGTTGCGCCCGGTGGCGGTGGTGATGGGCTTGACCTTTTTACCGGCGCCCTGGTCATGGCGGGCGAAGAGGGGGAGGGAGGAGAGGTGCCGGCCGCTGGCCCCGTCCAGCCTTGCCCGGGCAACCAGGTAAGCCTTGAGAGCCTTAAGCGAACGTTCCGATAAGCGCACCACCGCCTGGCGGTCTCCTTTGCCGATAATCACCGCCTTGCCCTCGTACCAATCCACGTCTCCGCGATGCAACCCGCAGGCTTCGTGAACGCGCAACCCGGTATCCGCCAGGGTGATCAGGAAGGCGGCGTCGCGTAAATTACGCAGTGCCTCGGCTTCATCCGCCGCCGGCTTTGCCGGGAGCAGGGCGGCGGACAGGATCACCTGTTCGATGGCGCTTTTAGGGAACTGGGGCAGGCGAATCCCTGGTCGCCGGGCGCGCTGGTGAATCAGCAGGCGTACTCTGGGCAGGTTAACCTCCAGCAGCCCTTCCGCCGCCAGGTAGTCGAACAAACCGGCTGCTGCCGTCAGGTACAGGCGTTCGGTGGTGGGCGCAAGCGCATTAAGATATTCAGCAAACCAGGCGACCGCTTCTTCGGTCAGCCGGCTGAGAGGGGTGGCCTCAGGCGCCAGATCATGCTCAGTCAGCATAGCCTTAAAAGCAGCCATGCCATTAGCATACGTGCGGGCTGTGTTCTGGCTGCGTGCGTGGACCACGCTTTCCAGGTAACGGACAATGGCCTGTCCAATCATCAAAGGAGATGTCGTCAACTCCATTTTATAGGATACTCCCAGGACAATTATAGTGGAAGATCAAAAATAGAAGCATCCATTCCGAGAATAGGGGAGGGCAAAAAGCCCAGTACTTCGCATAGCCTAACATTTCATCCACCTTTCATTTTTGTAAGTCGCAACCCTTTTTCTCCTATAGTTCGTTAACCCTTTTAAAGTGCAAAAGATGAAAACTCTTTGGCTATGGCTTACTGTTGGGTTAATATTTTTAGCTGGGTGCGCTCAAACCACGCCAGCCCAGCCAGCACAACCCGCCAATCCTGCCTCTACGGTGGGGGGGAGCGCCACTTCAGCTTCCACTGTGGCTCAAACCCAGACACCCTTACCGGGTCCCGTGATCCCAACGGCCACGCCGGTAATCACGCAAAGTAAAGGTAAGTTTACTGTGCAATTGTTTTCCAATGCCGATGTCGAGGTGAATGCTGCCACGTACACCATTACAGGGCGGGCGCCTGTAGAGACGGTCATTTCGTGTAATAAGCAAATCTCCGTGGTTGGAAAAAACCAGACTTTCAACTTTTCAGTTCCTTTGTCCCAGGGGCCGAACCTCATCGAAGTCGTTGCCAGCGACCCGAGTGGGGATGAAGTCAGTTTTGAAATCACGGTGACAAATACAGCTCAATAATGTGATTTTGGAGGAAAAAGTGAAAAAGAAAATCCTGTTTAGTTCGTTGATTGTGTTGATAGCCATGGTGTTTACCGCTTCACAGGCATTGGCGGCGCCGCCGCCTTGGGCCAAGGGAGGCAGTAAAGACAATTCTGGGAAGCCTAACCAGTCCGAAACGGAAGATCATGGCAACGGCCATGGCAATAGCCAGGGCCAGAACAATAATGGCAAAGGTAATGATCACCAGCAACAGAATAACCATGATCAAAACCAGAAAAAGGGAAAACCGGATCATTTCAGAGGCGTGGTTACGGCGAAAACAGACACAACCCTGACTTTGAAACTAGCGGATGGCTCCACCCAGATCATCGGCGTGGATGCCAGCACCATCGTCAAAATCCCGACGATGAAGAACGCAACCCTGGCTGATCTCAATCTTAACGTCCAGGTGGTTGTACAGGCCAGGGGAACCGACAGCAGCGGGAACCCGCTGGCGAGCAAGATCCTGGTCGTGCCCGGAAAACCGATCACCGTTCACCGGGTCGGCATGGTCATAGCTTACACGCCCGCCAACGGCGCCACCAACGGCAGTATCACCGTCAAGGATCAAAAAGGGGATACTTCCACTTTCGTGGTCACTTCGACGACGAAGATTATCCCGGAAAGCCAGGCCAGCTTGCTGGTAGCTGGCACGAATCTGACCGGCCCGACGGTGACCATTATTTCTCGCCGCGATCCAACCGGCGGCCCCTTGACCGCTGAGGGGATCGTGATCCATTCCACCACTTCGACCGATAGCAGCGATAGCAGCGACAGCTCCACCAGCGATTAATTCACCAGTTACGGTCTTTTTATTGGTACGAGGAGAGAAGCACCTCCTGGATGAATTCCAGGAGGTGCTTGATTTTCATCTCATGGTTCTTGTAGACTGAATGGATTTGTTGTATAGTATATGGGTTCAAGGTGATCAATAACGGTGGGCTAATATAACTTGAACTATTTGTCGTGATACCGGTAATCGCATTCAATAAAACAAAGTTGCGTTGTGCGCATGGAAGAATCGACTGGGTAGACCTATATGTCATCCCTTCCATTGAGATTGGCGACATCGCCAGTCGCCAGGCCTGTAAGCTGCCGGCCACGCATCTACACGCTATCCATCACCACTCGTTGCAACCTGGCCTGTACCTATTGCTATGTAGAAAAAAGCTCCACGACCATGTCGTTGGATGTGGCCAGGCGGTCGATTGATTTTATCTTTCGCCATGCGCCCGCCGAATCCCTCCTGGACATCGGTTTTTTTGGCGGTGAACCTCTTCTTGAATTCCCCTTAATAAAAAAGATCACGGAGATGATTGAAACCCACCCGGCGTATTCCTCCGGCCGCGTTAGCCTTTCGATCACCACCAACGGTACGGTTTATACTCCAGCGATCAGTGCTTTCCTTCGTGGGCATGCGATCAAAGTGTGCGTCAGTTGCGATGGGCCACCCCGGGTGCAGGATTTGTTTCGCCGGAACCAGCATGGGGGAGAGACCTCTGCGCGGGTGGAGCGCACTTTACTGGCTATGCAACAAGATTTGCCTGAGGTGGTGATTAATGCCGTTTATACCCCCCAAACCCTGGAGCTCTTACCGGAGAGCGTGGATTATTTTTCAGCGTTGGGCTTCCGCCAGATTTACCTCAACCCCGATTTTACCGCCCATTGGTCACGCGAGGATGCCAGCCATCTCGTGCCGGTCTACCAGACGTTGGGGCAGCAGTACATCGACTGGTATCTCCAGCATGACCCGCATTACATCAGCCTGATTGATACCAAGATTGCGGTATTGGTTCGCGGCGGTTACCGGCCCATGGAGCGGTGCCAGATGGGTACGGGAGAGCTGGCGATCACGCCGGATGGGGGACTTTATCCCTGCGGTCGCCTTAGCGGGTCAGGGATCAGCCAGGATCATCGCATCGGGTCGATCCAGGACGGTGTGGATCTCTCCAGGCTCGTGGCGCATTGCGCGCCTGGCGCAGCTCAAAACCCCGAATGTATCGATTGCTCCTTGCGAGATTCTTGCATGACCTGGTGCGGTTGCTCCAATGCCTTCATGACCGGTTACTACAACCGGGTAGGGCCTTTCTTATGCGCTTCAGAACGCGCCCTGATTCAAACCGCCATGGAGGTCTATACCTCCCTGGAACGCCAGCTTGGGCCTACGTTCCTCCACCATTTATCTGGCGAGACCTTGTTGAACAGCCGGATGGAACGGAAAGGGAAAATCTTATGACATGATCTGCCTGGACTCGATTATGGTCAATTAGTCATCTGCAAGAAAGGAAAGTAGAATGCCACCAAGACCTTCTGTCTATAAAATCCAAATGCCGCTTGAGACGGTATACAATCCATTTCACATCTTCCCTGGAAAGCAACTCCATTGGTTCAATTCGGCCATGGTGCACGAGATTATCGAAACGATGAAACTCACCCCGGTTAACCTGGTTGCAACGCCCGAATTGAACCGCGAAATGGCCGAGATCAAGGCCATCGGCGTAGGGCCGTGGAATGGCGGGATGAAGGCCCTTCATCTCCATTTTGAGGATAAAGTCTACCTGCTCAATGAAAAACAATGGGCCGAGATTTCAGGTCGCATCCTTGAAGATGTCAAGGCTAAGCTGGCGAATGTTAAAGAAATAAGCTTTCAAGAAGGGGTCATGCTGGGAAGCATGTTTAGCAGATAAGCGATACAACCCGGCTCTTTTGGACATAAAAAGCCATGCTTTTGATAAGAACTATTATCAAAAGCATGGCATTATTTCGCTCTTAAGCTTGCCCCATTCGCCTTCTTTTTCATGGCTTCCCACGCCCCTACCCAGGGCGTGCCCAGGCGATGATGTGCTGTAATCTGGATGGTGTTTAACTTTTGGGCTACCTGGATGGCCGTGGCTGCTACGGTTGGCCAGTCCTCTGCCATAACAGCCTGCTCCATCACTCCCCCAAGCCGGCTCGCCCAGGCCCATTCCATCCTGAAGCGGTCCGCCTTCACCCAATACCCTCTCTTTT
>JAJYIW010000109.1 GCA_021789855.1 Chloroflexota bacterium
TCCTCACTTTACGGATAATGGCTGGGGCGTTACGCTCCTGGCCTGGCACAACAATAAATTGTTGCCCCCATTGTAGCGCGATGGGGTCATGAAAGATTAAACCCCGTGTAAAGAAATGTAAAAAAAAAGGAAGTTTACCCCTCACCCCCGGGACGCCGTTGCGCGCCTCCGTCCGGTTTCGGGAGAGGCGCTATGCCTCTGCTCCCTCCGCCCCGTTTCGGGAGAGGCGCTATGGCTCTGCTCCCTTCCCCCGGTTTCGGGAGAGGCGCTATGGTTCTGCTCCCTCCGCCCGGTTTCGGGAGAGGCGCAATGGCTCAGCTCCCTTTGCCCGGTTTCGGGAGAGGCGCAATGGCTCAGCTCCCTCCGCCCGGTTTCGGGAGAGGCGCAATGGCTCAGCTCCCTCCGCTCGGTTTCGGGAGAGGCGCTATGGCTCAGCTCCCTCCGCTCGGTTTCGGGAGAGGCGCTATGCCTCTGCTCCCTTCCCCCGTGGTTGGGGGAAGGGCTGGGGATGAGGGCTGCTACTGCCCGTTGATGATCGCTTCGGCCTTTTGCAGCACCACGTCGTCCTTCGAGAGCACATTGGCGGCGGTGACCGGCACCTTCACCGTGGGCTGGACGCCCTTGCCCTCCAGGAACAGGCTGCCATCCGGCAGGACAAAGCGCCCGGTGGGCACCTGCAGGGTGATCCCGGTAGGGAGCTTGAACTGGCCGCGTGATACCTCGGCCTCGGTGCCGCTGGTGGGATACATCCCGACGATCACCATGCCCGGCACCTGGCTGAAGCCGTAAGCTTCCAGCTCGCAGGCGCTGGCGCAGGCCTGTGACACCAGCAGCACCTCTTTTTGGAAGGTATATTGCTCCTGGTCGGGGTAGAAGATGGTCGGTGCGCCCTCCGCCTGGAACTGGCTCGTCTCAGCGCTGTAATATTGGAGCTGGCCCAGGGTGATCGGGCGGTTGGTCAGGAAGCCGGCCAGGCCCAGGGGACTGCCGCCGGCGTTGACCCGCAGGTCGAGAATCAATCCGGTCACGTGGTTATCGTGAAAGGTCTTGAGCGCCCGCTGGAACAGGCGCATGATCAGGTTCAGGTCGTCGAAGTTGGAGTTGAGGCGGATATAGCCCGTGGTGGCGTTGAGCATTTGGAATTCCACCGGCAGGGCGGTGGGGTTGGTGCTGCCCGCCGGGTCGGTGGCGAAGAAGCTGTCGGTCTCCTGGACCGCCGCCAGGGTCACGGTTTGCACGCTCCCGCCGGGATTTTTAAAAGCGACCCTGGCGGTGCTGCCCCGCGTGCCGCGGGTCAAAAGCTGGGCCTGCTGGTAGCGTTTCCCTACCTCGGTCGAGAAAGGCGAAAGCGGCTTGACCGCGCTGATGGCGTCTTTGATCGGTGTGCCGTTGAAGCTGATCACCGTCGCGCCGAGCTTGATCCCCGCCGCCTGGGCTGGCCCTGGATCGGTCACGTAGGCCACCATGGAAGTGCCGTCGTCGAGCTCGCGGATGGCAAAGCCGTACCCGTACAGCAGCCGCGCGCGGTAGTAATCAGCCTCACCCGTCCCACCGCTCAGGCCGGTATGCCCATCGTTGAAGCCCAGGGTGAAATTGACCAGCGCCTCGTAATAAGCCTGGGGGTCATTGGCGGTTTCGGCGGCCTGGATGCCCGGCAGGGTCGCCGCATACAGCGCGTCCCAATTGGGCGCTTTGCCGGGGATGCCGTTGAAAGCGTAATCCTGGCGAATGACGTCGAACGCCTGCTGGAAGGCCTGGCTGTAAGATAATTTTGAAAAATCCTTGATGGCTAAATCGGCCCCCTCGTACAGCGTCAGGTTCTCCACGCTGCTGCGCTCGATGGCGAAGGGCTTTTGATCCAGGTCGATCACCGACCAGCCGGCGGGCAGAGGGCCTACCGGGTCATCCGGGGTAAACAGTTTTCCATCGCTGCCAAAGCCGGTGGGGAAGAGCTCCTGGTCATCGGGAGCCCACACCACCAGCTTGCCCCCGGTGATTTCATCGTTGTTCTCCGTATCGATCTTTACCGAGGTCAGGTAAGTGGGCCAGCCCATGGACGTGTCATCCCCCTCGGCGTACGGGCCGCCGGTGGTATTCGGCCAGTAGGCTGCGGTGTAAATTTGCACGCCAGCGTCCTTCTGGCTGCGGTGGCTGACGTCCTGGAAAGTGCCTTCGGGGACTTCGGGCAGGTCCACCTGGAAGGAGCCGCTCTTGGTGGCCGGGTCGTTCTTCAAAAATCCCAGGATCTGGCCGCCGACGGGGATGACCCAGGACTGGGAACGGATGACGAAGCCATGCAGGTCGACCAGCGCTACCGCCGGCTCGACGTAAAAGGTCTCCAGGGCGACGCTATTCGTATAGGTGTAGGTGCCGCTGATTTTATCCACCTGTAAGCCGGCCGGGGCCGCGCCAGGGGTAGCCGAAACCCCCGGCGTGGCGGTGACGGTGGAGCTGGCGGTGGGGGTGACGGTTGCCGGGCTGGCGGTGGGCGTGGCCGTCCCGGCGGGCAGGGGGGTATCGCTGGCCAGGACCAGGGGGATCAGGGTGGGGGTGGGCGCCGTGGGGGTGCGCGGCACGCTGATCTGGCAGGCCAGGCTCACCAGGAGCAACACCAGGCCCAGGCTGGATAATTTGAGGAATTTATTTTTCATTTCGACCTCGTTGATGAGGGGTCACCCTTCTCGCGTCATCCAGCGTTCCAACCCCTGGGGGAGCTGAAAGCCTTCCAGCGCGTCCAGCAGCGCCCGCGGCTCCTGGGCGGGGATGACCCACCCGCGGTGCTCGGGGTAAATGAAGCGCTCCTCCAGCAGCTGGTCCAGCAGGCGCAAAAGTAAATTGTAATAACCCCGGGTGTTGAGCAACCCCACTGGCTTGTGGTGCTGGCCGATTTGCGCCCAGGTGAGGGTCTGGAATAACTCGTCGAGGGTGCCATAGCCGCCGGGGAGGGCGATGAAAGCGTCGGCCAGCTCCACCATGCGGGCAAAGCGCGCCTGGATATCCGGGACAATCTCCAGGGAGGTCAGGCCGGCGTGGGCGAGGGTGGGGGTGTTCATCGATTCCGGCAGGATGCCGCAGACGCGCCCCCCGGCTTCCAGGCAGCCATCCGCCACTGCCCCCATCAGCCCGGTTTTACCTCCCCCATACACCAGGGTGATCGCTTCTTCGGCCAGGGTGCGTCCCATCTGCCAGGCTGCCTGGGTGTAAGCCGGGGCCAACGAGTCGGCTGAGCCGCAATAGACCGTCACCGTGTGAAGTTTACGCGGGTTCAAACTGTGTTTACCCCATTTCTTGCTCGCCCTGGGCGACGCCCAGCGTGACCGGCTGGCTGCAGGCATCGTCCAGCCGGCCGGGCAGAGGAAAACAAATGCCGGTTAAGACCTCGGGCAGCATCGCCACGTTCGGCAGCACCAGGTCTGCCCCGGCCTGGCGTAACTCGTGCTCGCTGCCAAAGCCGGACAGGACGCCCACTGCCTGGGCGCCGGCGGCCTTCCCGGCGCGAATATCGACCGTGGAATCCCCGATCATCAGGCAGGCCTGCGGCGGCACGCCCATCTGCCGGGCGGCCCATAACACCGGGTCTGGATAGGGCTTGGTGTGGCTGCACGTCTGCGAAGTGGCGATGACCTTGAAAAAAGGCTGGAGGTCGTACTGGCTGAGGAAGGCCAGGGTGCCCCTGGCGTTGCGCGCGCTTACCACGGCCAGGGGATAACGCTGGGACAGCGTCTCCACGGTCTGGCGGGCCTGTGGGATGAGCCAGTACTGGTGTGGGCGCACGCCCCAGCCCAGCCGCGAGAGGGTGCTTGAAAAGGAGGCCGATAATTTTTCGAGCGGCGCGTCAATGTGCAGCCGGTCGGGGATGCCATAGATGAAATTGGCCGGGGACTCGATCCCCATCACCACCCAGCGGGAGAAAGAGCTGGGGTCGCCATCGGGAAAGAGCCGCCGCACCACCCGCAAAAAATGCGCCAGGGCGTACACCCAGGCGTCGTCGGTATCGCTGAGGGTGCCATCGACGTCAAAGCACAGGGCGCGGATGCGGGAGAGCTCGAGGGGCATGGAGGTTATTTGAGCGCGGCAGTGACCTTTTGCAGGATGTCAGCGCTGGGAGCGAGAATCCAGGTGGTCTTCTGGCCATTCTGGGTGAGGCTGGCAAAGGCGCTTTGCCCCTGCCAGGTGATGGTGGTGCCGGATGTGGTCGAGGCGCCCCAACGGGCGTCGCCGTACCGGTGGAAGGCGCTGGCAAACTGGCTGGCGTTGCTGGCCGTGTCCCATTGAGTGACCAGGGTGACCACCGGCATGGCGCTGGTGCCGTTATCGTAGACGGCGTAGCTGTCGCCGCTCCAACCCGCGGCAGCCGCGCTGGCTGTGCTCTTGGACAGGCGGGTCGAGGGATTGATGCCGTCGGCCAGCAGCAGGTAAGTGTCCCATTCGCCCAGCACGTTCGCGTCAATCTGCTTGTAGGTGCCGCCCAGCGTGGTGGTGAGGTTGGGCAGGGGGACGGTCACCGGCTTGACCGCCGGGTAATCATCCGGGTGCATGATCTGGTGGGTGTCCACCGGCGGGTTCTTGAAAACGGCATTCACCGCCGGGTAGCCGCCGCGGTCGTAAATCGACTGGACAAATTCCAGCCCCTGCTGGTAGGGGAAGTACAGGTCGTCCTTGAAAAATTGCGGGGCGGAATCGTACACCGGCATTTTCAGCCCATTGTAAAACGCCTGGATGTCGGCCTGATCCTGGGGGGTGCCAAACTTTTGCAGCCAGGTTTCCTCCGAAAGCACCGCGTCGCCTTCCATCAGAGCCTGCACCGCCGCGCAATACTCGGTAGCCTTCTTGCAGGCGGCATCGCTGTAGTGCAGCCCATTCTTGATATCGAAGTTCTGGTCTTGCAGCACGTGGGTGAATTCATGGGCATAAGTGAGGCGCTCTTCGCCGTGAAAGCCTTCATCGGAAACCACGTACATGCGCTTGGTGTCGTTGTCGTAATAGCCCGCCACCTGCTCCGATTGCAGGTTGATCTCGAAGGTGAGCAGGTCAAAGTTGGGCGGCACCCAGCCGAAGGCGAAATAGACCCGCGAGTCCTTTTGCGCGTCCGCGGCGGTGTAGTTCTTGAAGAAATCAGTTTTCACTTTCTCCTTCAACTGGGCCGTGGTCAGCAGGTCGCGCACCACCGGCGATTTGAGCGGCAGGTCGCGGTAGCTCAGCACCTGCGCCTGGATGGTGTCCATCTGTTGCTGGATGGCCGCCGGCAGGGCGCTGGTGGGTGAAGCCGTGACGGTCAGCCCGGGAACGGGGGTCGTTGCGCCGCCGGCCGGCGGCGACAGGGTGACCACAGGGGTGCCGCTGGGCATCACCACGGTGGTGGTGGGGGAGGGGATCGGCGCCAGGGTCTGGGTGGCGTTGGGGCTGGCAGCGGTCAGCAGGCGGAAGGCGCCGAGGCCCACGCCGCTGATGGCCAGGACGCTGGCGGCCAGGCAGGCGATCACCAGCAGAATAGCGCATGAAATGACCAGGCGTTTGGTGGTAGGTTGCATAGCTTGATTTTACCCGATCCTATAGGATTTATGTTCCGATTTTCACACCGAGCGCAGCGGGCAGGCTGAGTGGAGGGGCGAAGAGAGCCAGCCTTTTCGCCATTGGGAACGGCCCTTTCCGCGCGTTTCCCCGCGGTGGGATCGAGTGAGGTAGGCCGCCGGCTACGGGTTGACCCCCAGGGTCAGCAGCGCGTTCTTCGCGTCCTGGTAGGTCGGGTTGGCCTTCACGGCGGCCTGGAACTCTTTGATCGCCCCGGCTTTGTCGCCTTCTTCGTACAGCCCCCAGCCGTGCCAGTACAGGTCCTCTTCCGAATTGGGCGTGATCTTCAAAGCATACGCCGACAGGGTCACCAGGTCCTGGATGCGGTTGGTTTTGAAGTAAGCGATAAACGGGCCGAACTGGTAGCGCAACATGCGCTGGGGCAGCCCGATCTGCCGGGCGGTGTCGTAAGCGTCGGCGGCTTCCGACCAGCGCTGGAAGTACAGCAGGTTGGTGCCGCGGTTGAACCAGGCGAATGCGTTTTTCGGCTCGGTTTGCGTTTCCTGTGTGGCGGTGTCAAGCGCGTGCTGCCGGTTGGTGGCTTCATCCCAATCCGAGCCGAGCAGGCTCTTAATCAATGGCTCCTGGGCCGGGCGGTAGAGCAGCACGTAGGCGCGGTTGAAGGCCTGCCAGTGTTTATCCAAATCCTTGTACGAATTGACCAGGTTAGGCCCCAGCCATGAGTCCTGCACGGTGAAGGTATGGGTGTCATCGTCATAGCCGGTGATCAGCAGGTAATGGCCGGCCCAGTGGTCGTCGCCCGGCCAGTATACCGGGGCCAGGATAGACGTCTCCTCGATCATAAAGGGGATGCCATTGGCGATGAAGCGCTTGATCAGCTCCAGGTTGCCCCCCACGCGGTAGCCGGCGTCCAGCCAGCCGACGTGGGTGCGGACAAAATAGACCAGCTCGTCTATATTCACGTTGCGGTCGTTGATGTCGGGCTTGATCACCGAAGCGACATCGTATTGAGTGCCGCTCCAGCCGTAGAAATGCAAAAAGATGGAGAGAGTGGCCGGCCCGCAGTTGTTGGCGTCCTGTTTTTCCCAGAGCGGGGGCGGAATTTGCGCGTGCGCCGGGATGGGCGGGTAGGTAGGGGTGGGCGCCATCGTCGGCGTGGCGGTAGCGCCTGGCAAGGGCGTGGCCAGCGGGTCGGACTGGGCGCCGGGTAAAGCGGTGGAGGTGGGCAGGGCGTGGTGAACCACGTGGGGTGCGGGCAATGCGGTTGGCATCGGCCCGGCCGGGTTGATCACCCCGCGCAGGTAAGCCATCGCTTCTTCTTTATGCCAGTTCAGCCGGTCGTACACCGACGGAATTTGCACAATGCCAACGCCAGCGATCAACAGCAACGCTGCTGCGCCGGCCATGATTAAGAGGATTCGGGGTTTCATAGGGTTAATTTTACCACCCCGGAAGGCTTGTTTTTTTTAGGGTTACCCACCCGGCCTGGCAGGGGCCAGGTCTTTTCTAAACTTCATCTTAAGTTATAATGAAGTTATCTGTAGAAATAAGCAGATTTTGTCCTTTTTAAATTCCTATGCGATCACGCGCCAGTTATAATTGGGTTATCTTCAGCGTCTCTTTTATCTTTTTTGCGATCCTGGTGTTTTACGCTTACGCCCGGGTGGACCTGTACCCGTCCCCCGGTTTCTCCGTTGACTCAACCAGCGGCATCGTCACCTCCATCGATGCTGCCAGCAGCCCGGCGATGCAGCTGGAGGTGGGCGACCGCTTGCTCAGCATCAACCAGGTCACCTGGGCGGCCTACCTGGCCAACCCGAATATTCAAATCCTGGCCCCGACTTACCCAGGGGAAACGCTCCACCTGGCTGTTTTGCGCGGGGAACAAACCCTTACCTTTGATTGGGCCGTTCCCCCCACCTCCTC
This sequence comes from Chloroflexota bacterium, assembly GCA_021789855.1. Lineage (GTDB taxonomy): Bacteria > Chloroflexota > Anaerolineae > Anaerolineales > Anaerolineaceae > JAJYIW01. Next base: position 7,459 of record JAJYIW010000109.1, read on the forward strand.
CATTGAGCTGTTTATCGGTTATATTATTGCTTCAGAGCCCTTAGTTTATTGGGCGATCGGAACGCTGATCCTGTTGTTTATCCGGCCAAAGGATAGCCGCTGGTGGTTGCTGGCCTTGTTCTCCTACCTGTTGGGGGTCATCACCATCGCTTCAACCCTGTCGACCTGGCGGGTCATGGGCAGCCTGGAGGTGTTCCGCGTCGCCGTGTGGATTTCCTTGCCGCTATTCTTCCACCTGCACACGGTCTTCCCCAAAGCCTATCCCAGCCACCGCCGGACCCTGCTCATTGGCCTGTACAGTTTGAGCGCTGTGCTGGGCGTGGCCGAAGCTTTTCAGGTTCTCCCCCCGAACACGGTTTACATCGGCCTTTTCTTCGTTGCCCTGGTGGTGCTGATTCCCCTGGGATTCCAATACCTGAGAGCGAAGGAATACCGGGTGGAGCTGCGGGTCATCTTGATCGCCAATGCCCTGGCCCTCCTCCCCATCGTGATCCTCTCGGCTTCGAACCTGCTGAACCAGCCCAATCCCTGGTGGAGCGAGCTGGTTTACCTGCCTTTACCGGTTATCCCGCTGATGTATTTCTACACGATCATCCGCCACCGCCTGGGAAGGTTGACCATCCACACCAACAACATGGCCACCATGACCGTGTTTTACTTCCTGGCTTTTTACGCCGCCATGCCAGTGACGGCGCTCACCATCCGCCTGGCCAGCACCTCCACCCAAATGGGCCTGGGAGCGGTGCTCATGGTGGCATTGATCTGTTTTATCACCATATTCCTGTACCCCTATTTCCAGCAATGGTTTGACCGGCGGGTGCTGGGCATTTTAAACCCTCCTTCCCAATTACTGGCCATGTACAGCAGCAACATCGCCACCAGCCTGGACAAAGGCCACCTGGCCAGCATGATTGTCGACCAGATCCTCCCGCCCTTAATGGTGCGCCAGTCAACCGTCCTGTACTTTAAGCCGGATGGTTCTTATGATTTCCTGTTTTTGGTCGGCCTGGCCCCAGAAGACGGCCCATTTACCCTGGATTTCCCCCTGGAGAAGCTGGAAACCACGCTGGGCGCGGTGGAATTTGACCTGAGCCACCGCTTTGCTGCGCCCCTGGACTGGATCCGCCTGGCGATCCCGCTGCGGATTGAGAAGACCATCACCGGCTACTGGCTGCTGGGCCGGCGCGACCCCGACGACATTTACCCCTTGCAAGATATGTCGACCTTCCAGGCTATTGCCGACCAGACGGCCGTGGCCCTTTACAATAACCTCCAGGCGGAGCGGCTGCGCCTGATGTACGACGTGGATATCGAGCGGGGGGAGCTGGAGCGCCTGAACCTGGCGGCTGAGCTGCACGATGAGGTGCTCAACCAGCTTGCGGTGCTGGTGATGAAATCCGACGTGCTGCGTGACTCGGAGGAGGCTGCCCAGGCCTACGGTCGCGCGGTGCGTTCCATCCGCGAAGCGATCAACGGCCTCCGCCCGGGTATGATCTACTATGGCCTCGGCCCGGCTTTCGAGACCTTGATCGAGGAGATGGGCGACCAGGCGCCCGAATCGGTCGATTTTGCCCTGGAAGTGACCGATGACCACACCCGCTTCTACCCCAAAATTGAGCTTTACCTGTTCCGCATTGTCCAGCAGGCCTGCCAGAATGCCATCCAGCATGCCCAGGCCACCCTCATTCTCATCCGGGGAAGCCTGACCCAGGATGGGGTGGATTTAAAGGTGATCGATAACGGGGTGGGCTTCCCACCCGGAGAGCGATTTGACCTTTCTTCGTTACTGGCCAATAAGCATTTTGGCCTGGCGGGGATGCTCGAAAGGGCCGAGTTAATCGGCGCTTACCTCGAGATCCAATCCGAGGCGAATAAGGGCAGCACCGTGGTGCTCAACTGGCGGGTGGGCGCAGCGGTCGCTCCCGGCTTTGATGTGCAGGCGTCTGCGGCGACCGACCATGAAATTTTCATCCACCCGCTGGCTTAAATGAGAAAGCAGGTTTCCTCTGCGCGAGAAAACCTGCTTTCCGTGGACCCCCCAGGGTCTACTGGTGGAGGTGTTCCCCTATATTAACCTCCACGATGGAATGAACAGACTAAAATAAATGTAAATGATTAATGGTATTCTAATCCTTTTGAGACCCTGGTTCAATAGGCAGCCGTATAGACATTGTAGGCATTTGTACTGTGGCAGGTCATGATGGTCTGGCACAGAATCGCAGGCTGGTAGGCATTTGTATCAAGGAACAGGGATGGCCTTGAATTTGACCCGCATTTGTTGTATGGTTATCATACCCGTGTGGAGCTTAATGGAACAGCATCCAACCCTGGAAGCAGGGCTTGAGGAGATTGAGCGTGGAAAAGAAAATACGTGTGGCTATTCTGGATGATCATCCAGCGGTGATTGATGGATATACTTACCGGTTGGAAGCCGATGAGGGGATTGAAGTGGTTGGATCGGCCGGCTATGGCGTGGATCTGGAGCCGATGCTGTATAAAAATATCCCGGATGTTCTCATCCTGGACGTCAAGGTGCCAATCAGCGCGGAAGACCCCAACCCCTACCCCATTCTCAACGTGATCCCTTTGCTGGTGGATCATTACCCCGGCCTCAATATCCTGGTCATCTCCATGCACTCGCAGCGCTCGCTGATCCGGGCCATCCTCGACGCCGGGGCCAGCGGGTATATTTTGAAGGATGATTGGGTCGCCATGCGCGAGCTGCCCTCTATTATCCGCCAGGTGATCGGCGGCAGCATCTACCTGAACCAGACGCTGTATAAAGAGCTGCTCAAACGGCCCACCGGGCTGCTGATCAGCCAGAAGCTCTCGCAGCGCCAATTAGAGGTGCTGTCATTGTGCGCCGCTTATCCTGACGCCAGCACCTACGAGCTTTGCCTGAAAATGGGTGTGGCGCATTCCACCGTGCGCAACCTCTTATCCGGCGCGTATCTGAAGCTGGACGTGCGTAACCGCACCGCCGCAGTGGTCAAGGCGCGTAACATGGGACTGATTACC
>JAJYIW010000110.1 GCA_021789855.1 Chloroflexota bacterium
CGTACTGCCAGTCGGGCCTGTCGCCCACCAAGTGGATCTCCGACTACCGCTGGAAAGCGCTGTTCGACAACAATTTTGTCTCATCCACCATCCAGCCGCCAGTGCTGGCACTAGCCGCTAACTACACGCCTCATTACTATATCTCCGGCGCCATCACTCTGGACCCCAACACCAATCAATTGACTGGCACTCTCAATCCAGCTCTTTTCCAAATTGGGATGGACGATTATCCTACCAGCCCAATCAACCCCAATTTCGCTATCTACATCTATGGGCTGAAGGGTAGCCTACTTAAGGTCGTGCCATTTACTGGCACCTTCATCCCTGACCCAGAAGAACCGGTCAACACAATCTACTTTAACTTCAGCATCCCTTATATCCAATCAACGACTGGAGGGCCTGAGACTATTACTAAGATTGTCCTGGGAACTTATTCTCGTCTTTTAGCACCCAGTGCTGTCCCACTGGACGAAATCGATGTTCCGGCCGTGGTACCAACCCTGGCCATCTCTGCCCCGGCCAGCAGCGGCATCACCTGGAGCGGGACTCAGACCCTGTCCTGGTCGCCTTCGAATTCGCCGGCCAGCTACACGTTCAGCGTGATATTCTCCAGCGACGGGGGACAAACCTGGGCGAACCTGGCCACCAGCCTGGCTGGCGTTACCAGCCTGGCAATCGACACCACCACCCTGCCCAACACCACGAGCGCGGTATTCCGCGTGATAGGCACCGATGGTTTCAACACATTCTACGCGGATTCTCCGGCTATCACCCTCTCCAACAGCGGGACCAAGCCTGTGGTACACATCACGAATCCCTTGTCCAGCTATCTGGTGCTGTATACCAACCAGCTCACCTTAGAGGGACAGGGCGAGGATGCCACGGACGGCCCACTCACCGACGACCAGTTGTTCTGGCTGGAAGGCGCCACCATCCTGGGCACCGGCCCCTCCCTGCCCATCACCTTGAGCACCGGGCTGCATACCATCACCCTGAAAGGAGTGAATTCGCAAGGTACGGAAGGCACCACCAGTGTTTCCATCCTGGCAGGTACCTACCCGGTTTACCTGCCGTCGGTGACGCACTAAATTTAACCGGCAGGCCAGACCCTGCTGGCCGCCTTGCTTTCCTGTGGGGATGAGCGATCGGTATAGACCGCTCATCCCCTTTTTAGGGGACAACCCATTCTACCTGGCGAACCTTAATCGCCTCTATCCCATTTTTGTCTGCCCGGTAGGCCGGATTCCGGTTAAAATGGTAGGCATGACTCCGCCTGATCAAAGGAACCGCCATGCCCGATCTCCTCTCTATGCCTAAAGTGTCCATCATCACCCCCTCCTACAACCAGGGACGCTTCCTCGAGGCATCCATGCGCTCCGTGCTCGAACAGGATTACCCCAACCTGGAATATATCGTGGTGGACGGCGGATCGAAAGACGAAAGCGTTGAAGTGATCAAAAAATTCGGAGATCGCCTGGCCTGGTGGGTCTCAGAAAAGGACAAAGGGCACGCCGACGCTTTGAATAAGGGCTTCAGCCACGCCACGGGGGATATCCTGGCCTGGCTTAACTCGGATGATACATACTTCCCAGGGGCCGTTTCCGCTGCCGTGGCCGCACTCCGCGATCATCCCAAGGCCGGCATGGTTTATGCTGATGCTAATCTGATCGATGAAGAAGGGCGCACGATAGGACAGTTCGCCGCAAAACAGACCGATTACCATCACCTGCTGCGTGGCTCCGTCCACATCCCACAGGCGACAACCTTTTTCCGCGCCGGCTTGTGGCGCCAGGTGGGGCCGCTCGACCTGTCCTTATTTTTTAGCTTTGATTACGACCTGTGGGTGCGCCTGGCTAAAGTCTCCGAGCTGCTTTACGTGCCCGGCTTGTGGGCCAATTTTCGCATGCATGAGCTGGGAAAAAGCGTAAAAAATGACGATCGCTGTTACCCGGACATGTTGAAAGTTCAACAGCGCGAAGGAGGCGGCTGGTTTTCCTGGCTTCGCCTGCGCTATATCGTCCGCCGCCTGTTTTACGCCTGGCTCCCATGGAGGCTGCGCCTCTGGCTGCGTAGAGCCATCACCTTATGAATAAAAAGGGCTGGCTGATCCTCGCGGCTGTCCTGGCAGCCATCGGGATATTCTACCTGTCTACCCTGCGCGCCGGGCATCCCTGGGGAGACGACTTCAGCATGTACGTTCACCATGCCAAGAACATGGTTGAAGGCATCCCTTACCAGGACACCGGGTACGTGTATGACCGGATGTTCGCCGTGATCGGCCCGCGCTATTACCCGCCGGTCTATCCCCTGGCGCTGGCGCCGATCTACGCTTTGTTTGGCCTCAACCTGACCCCTATGAAGGTAGAGGTCGTCATTTTTTTCCTGGCTTTTCTCCTGGTGTTCGCCCTTTCCTTCAAGCGAGAGCTCTCCCCCATTTACCTGGCGGGAGCGGTCGCCATCATGGGCTTTAACCCGGCCTTCTGGGAGCTCAAGGACGATCCCACGTCGGACGTCCTGTTTCTCCTCCTGTTGTATGTGAGTTTCCTTCTTATCCAACGGGTTTACTCGCCCGCTCAAACCAAGCCGCCTGGCGTGGGGTATGCGCTGTTGGTGGGGGTGCTGGTTGCCCTGGCCGATGGCACCCGCATCGTGGGGGTGTTGATCGTCCCAGCGTTGATCCTGTTGGACCTGTGGCGCACCCGCCGGCTGAGACTTTTCCCCTGGCTGGTTAGCGGGGTGGCGGGATTGGGCTACCTGGCGCAGACCCTGGCGATCCCAGGCCCGAGCGGTTACTGGGATCAGGCGGTCTTCTTCCCAAGGGTTTTCCCGATCAACCTGCACGCCTACTTTAACGCCCTGGTCTCCCTGTGGGCCAATGGCTATTTCACTTCCGTAGAGATAACCCTTTTCATCGTGCTGTTCTTCCTGGCTACGGTTGGCGCCATCGCCCGCCTGCGCCGGGGCGTCACGATCTATGAGCTTTATGCCATTCCTTACATCGCGCTCATTATCATCTGGAGGGCCAACCAGGGCGTGCGCTTCCTGTTGCCGCTGATCCCGATCTTCGTTCTCGATAGCCTCGCCGGCCTCGAGCAAATAGGGCGGCTGGCATGGCGCCATGCCCAGGCCGCTCAAAGAATCGCCGCTGTTGGGCTCCTCCTCGCCCTGGGCCTCTCTTACGGTGGTGTATACAGCCGCACCGGTTTTGGCCCCTTTACCAGTGGGGTTGAGACGCCTGCCTCCCAGGCGCTCTTCACCTACATCCGTAATGCCATCCCCGCCGGCCAGGTGATTGTATTTACCCGGCCGCGGGCGCTGGCGCTCTACACCGGGCGGCCATCGGTGGGGTACTCGACTTTGGAAAACGAGACCTTTACGATCAACTACTCCGTAGCGCTAAAGGCCCGCTATTTCCTGGTCGGGCCGGGCGATAATTACCTGCGCCTGCTGGTTAAACGTTACCCGGCTGATTTTTCGGCGGTTTACCAGAACAGCGATTTCAGCCTGTACCGCTTCTTGCTGCCCTGAGGGTCTCTTTAACTCGCATACGCCAGGCGATCTCCGGTTACATGCTTCCGGCGGGTTACAGGCTAAGCGCCTGGATCATGGCGCGCACCCCATCGAGCGTGGGAGCCGCCTTGAGCCCGGTATGCAATTCCCAGGTTTCGGTGTGGGTCGTGGATTCACCCGGCTGGAGCGTAACCAGCGCGCCGAGGGTTTCCACCTCTATGAACTGGTCGTTGCAGTAAACCTCGGTGTCACAGCCAAAATCAACGTGTGCAGCCTGAGGTTGGTGATCAAACCGCTTAATCAACAGCGTTTCACCCACCAGGTAGGCAACCCAACCGCGGGGGTTAAGCGTGCCGATCTTGCAGGGCGGCAGGCTCGGAGCGCCATCGATGAGAAAAGCGTCATCCGCCAGGTGCAGGCGCGCATCCTGCAAGCGGGTGTAATTCCATATCGTCAGGCGCCGGTCCGGAAGGAGCTGCGGGGTGGGCACGCCTTGCTGCTGTGGGATGATCGCCACCCCACCCAATTTGAGCTGGGTAATAGCCCAGGGCGCGCATTGGATAGGCCACAGGCCTTCGTTGGTCAGGGTGTGGTGGATGACCAGGCGCGGGGCATCTCCTGCCAGGTGCAGCTCCATGGTTTTACGAATGCCGGAACCAGCCTCCACGGGTTGGAGCAGGCGCACGCCGCCAGGAATAAGCTGAACGGAAAGACCATGATCATCTGGAAGGTACGAGCGAGGCATGGCTTCCGGCGCATGCCACAGGCGATGCCCGCCATAGAAACGGTATTCGCCATAGGGCGTCTCCATCGTATTGCGGGGTAACTCGGCCAGGAGGTTGTCGCCTGAGCCGGCAACACCGAGCCTGACCAAGCGCGGGCCAGCCTGGGTTAAGTAATCCACGTAAAAATATTGATTTTCCAACCGGTTGACCGGATAACCATGAAAATCCATGATGAACCTCCTGGGTTGTGATTGGCGCAAAGCCAACGCGAATGAGTGTTTGAATTAATTATATCCGCATCGCAAGATGAATGGGATTCATAAAGGTCATTTATGCAAACCGCCAAACTTTTCCTGACATCCAGTGTTTTAAAGGTAACCAATGGTTTTGAAAATCATGATCTTTACCTTTCTTTCTTGTATACTTTACCTGTATGTTGCGTTTGAGCAGTTCATTCCGATCCAATGGAGACCTTCATGACCGCAGAGATTCCCCTGACCACAAGCGCTGAACCCATCCAAAAGGCCGAGTATAAAAAACGGACTCTGTCATGGGCCTGGTATGATTGGGCCGATCACTCTTACATTACAACAACCGCATCGACTTTTTTCCCACCGTATTTTATCGCCATCGCCGCGCCGGCCTTTTTGGCCGCTGGCGCCGCCATCAGCGATCCGGCGGCCATGGCGCTGGCACGCGATACCGCATCGAACATTTTTGCCATCTCTGTCTCCGTTGCCTTATTTGTCGCGGCGTTACTCGCGCCGCTCCTGGGCGCCCTGGCTGACATCACCGGCCGGCGAAAACGCCTCTTGATCGTCTCCACTATTGCCGCCAGCGTATTTTCATCTACCATGTTCATCCTCACAACCGGTATGTGGCAAATGGGCCTGGTCTTATATTTCTTCTCCCAGGTGACCATGAACTTCTGCCTGGGATTCAGCAGCAGCCTGTTGCCCCATGTCGCTCGCCAGGATGACATGAACCGGGTTTCCAGCCTGGGTTACGCCATGGGCTACGTGGGAGGCGGCCTGCTCCTGGCTTTGAACACTGCCCTTTACCTGTTCTCCGATAAAATAGGCATCGATAGCAGCCTGGCCGTGCGCATCGCGTTCCTCTCGGTAGGAGTCTGGTGGATCGCTTTCAGCCTGCCGATCATCCTCAACGTTCCTGAGCCACCCTCCACACCGCTGGCCCACGGCAGCCGGGGCAACGCAGTGACGGATGCCTTCATCCGCATCGGACATACCATCCGGGCAGCCAGGCAATACAAGGAATTATTTAAGATGTTGATCGCCTTCTGGTTTTACATGGAAGGCATCGGCGCCATTATCCTGCTGGCCACATCCTTCGGCGCAGCGCTGGGGTTGAACACTTCTGTATTGATCAGTACGTTGCTCATGACGCAGTTCGTTGCTTTCCCCTATGCCTTGCTCTACGGGCGTATCCCGGTTGAGAGCAGCCACTGGCGCAGCGCTTTCACCTCCATGGTGGTCTGGAGCGGCATCACCTTTCCCTTAATGGGCGTGTATGCCAACCTATACGGCCCGGTCAGCATTCCCATGGCCTTTGTGATGATCGCCGTTAACCAGCTTTTGGGCCTGGCCTTCTCTTTCTTGATTGGCCGTCACTGGCTGGCCGGCTTTACCCGCCAGCTCAATACCAAGCGGGCGGTCATTTTAGGCCTGGTCATTTACACCGTCATTCCGATTTGGGGCTTTTTCTTGAAAAGCCAGGCTGAATTTTTCCTAATCGGTTGGATGGTCGGCACCGTTCAAGGCGGCACCCAGGCTTTGAGCCGGACGATTTACGCTTCTCTGACCCCGCGAGCTAAATCGGGAGAGTTTTTTGGGTTGTATGGATTGAGCGAGAAATTTGCCGGCATCCTGGGCCCGTTGCTGTATGGACTGGTCGGCACGGTGACCCATAATCCCCGCGACAGCATCCTTTCGATCGTGGTCTTCTTTCTCGTGGGCATCTATATGCTCTGGCGAGTGGATGACAAAAAGGGCGCTGAGCTGGCGTCAGCAGAGGAAGCCCAAATCGAGCTGGTCCACGCCGCTGATTAAACGGCCTGGCCAGCCTTAAAACGAAACCGACCGCCAATGATGGCGGCCGGTTTCGTTTTTTATCCATGGGTGAAGCCGGGGTCAGGCAACCTCGACTACCCCACCAGCCGCTTCGAGCTTGCTCTTGGCATCGGCGGCAACCTGCTTGCTGACAGCAGTCAGCACTTTGCCACCCGCGGTCTCAGCCATGGTCTTGGCATCAACCAGGCCCAGGTTCGTGAGCTGGCGGATCACCTTGATCACTTCGATTTTCTTCGGCCCGGCTTCTTTCAAGACGACATCGAACTCGGTTTTTTCTTCAACGGGCTCGGCAGCCGCAGCAGCGGCCACAGGCGCAGCCGCAGCCGCTACAGGAGCCGCGGCAGAAACGCCCCATTTTTCTTCCAGTTTTTTAACTAATTCGGCGGCTTCCAGCACGGTCAGGGTGCCTAATTCAGCTACCAGTTTTTCAAGATCAGCCATTTTAAAATCTCCTTACAAAATGTATTTACCTAAAATGATGAATCGGTTAGTGGAACTGGCCCCAACTCAAGGAATCCAGCTCCAATCCTTGGGTTTATCCAGCAGCCGGCTGCGCTTCCTTTTCAGAATAAGCTTTGAGCACGCTAGCCAACGAACGCGCCGGTTCGGCCAGGGTGCGGACAAGCTGGCTCGCCGGGGCCAGGATCGTGCCTAAAACCATGGCGCGCATCACAGACAATGAGGGCAGCTCGGCCAGAGCTTTCACCTGGGCCTGATCCAGCAGTTGTTTCCCCAGGTAGCCGCCTTTAACTTTAAAGACTTCGTTGCCTTTGGTGACATCCGCGATCGTCTTAGCCATCGAAGCCGGGTCGTTGAAAGCAAAAGCCACGATGCTGCTCCCATCGAGCAGGGTTTTCGATTTAGGCATGCCGCTTTCTTCGACGACGATCTTGAAAAGCGTGTTTTTTACGACATGCAGCTCGCCGCCCGCATCGCGAATCTTCGCCCGCGCAACATCAACGGCCTTCATGTTCATTTTTGAATATTCAAAAACGAAAACCGCCTGGCTCTGGTTGACCCATTCCTGATATTGACGAACGATTTCAGTCTTGCGTTCCTTTGTAAAAGCCAATGTATTTCACCTCCTTCCTGTTCTTATTTTCCTGTTTGCCAATCAATCAAAAAAGTCTTTACCCGCTTCACCAGCCGGGTAAAGACTTCCCAAAGTTCTACCTCGTACTACCCGGCCAACCAGCGCCCAGGCAGTCAGAGCAGAAAGTGGAAAGCAATTACCTCGGCAGGTTATTAAGAGCTCTGGCAGGCAGAACTCACCGGCGGTCTACGGTAAAAGCTCTTTGTTAAACGGTTTATTCCTTATTCATCGTTTGGGCCAGCAGGCTATCCAGGCGGATGGCGGGCCCCATCGTTGAAGTCAGGGTCATGCGACGAATATACGTGCCTTTGGCAGCAGAAGGCTTGGCTTTCTTCACCGCCTCCATAAAAGCTGCCAGGTTCTCGAACAATTTCTCTTCGGAAAAAGAGACCTTGCCGATCGGAACATGCAGGTTGGCGGTTTTATCCAGGCGGAATTCAATCCGGCCAGCCTTAGCCTCGCGGATCACCCGGGGTAAATCCTCAGCCGGGACCACCGTGCCAGCTTTGGGGTTGGGCATCAGGCCGCGCGGGCCAAGAATACGGCCCAGGCGCCCAGCTTTACCCATCATATCCGGCGTGGCAACGGCCACATCAAAATCCGTCCAACCACCCTGGATTTTCGCAATCATCTCATCGCTGTCAGCAATATAATCCGCGCCAGCTTCTTGCGCCCGGGTAGAACCTTCGCCCTGGGTGAACACCAGCACGCGCACCGTCTTGCCCAATCCATTGGGCAGGACAACCACATCACGCACCTGTTGATCAGCCTGACGCGGATCAAGCCCCATGCGCATGTGGATTTCGACCGTCGAGTCAAAGCTCGTATAAGCGGTCTCTTTTACCAGTTTTATCGCCTCGCGAGGCGGGTAAAGCCTGTCAGGCTGCACTTTACTGTTTGCAGCCAGGTACTTCTTTCCATGTTTTGCCATTCGTACTCCTTCGTGGTCCAGGCGGGCAGGGTATGCCCTCCCACAGGGGGTCAGTCTACAACGGTCAGCCCCATATTGCGGGCTGTACCTTCAATTTGGTGCATGGCACCTTCCAGATCAATTGCGTTCATATCCTTGATCTTGGTCTCAGCGATCTCACGGATCTGAGCGCGGGTCACCTTGCCCACTTTATTCCGGTTGGGCTGATCCGAACCCTTTTCAACCCCAGCCGCTTTGCGCAAAAGCACCGAGGCGGGCGGAGATTTGAGGATGAAGGTGAAGGATCCATCGGTATAAATACTGATTTCTGCGGGGATAATGTCGCCTGCCCGGTTAGACGTGCGAGCATTATACTCCTTGCAGAACGCCATGATATTCAGCCCATGCCCGGCCAGGGCAGGCCCGATCGGCGGCGCAGGGTTGGCTTTTCCAGCCGTGATTTGTAAACGAACGATTGTCTTAAGTTTCTTTGCCACAGTTAATCTCCTTGGTGGTCCTAACGGGTTTTAAGGGAGCAACCCTCCCACTATCTCAGGCAGTGGGTCTTGATAGACCTCCCGCCTGTTATACACCTCTTAAGCCTTCTCTACTTGCAAGAAATCCAGTTCAACCGGGGTTTCCCGGCCAAAGAAATTGACCATCACGCGTACCTTTGACCGTTCCATGTCAATTTCAGCCACGGTGCCGCGGAAGTCATTGAAAGGCCCATCCACGATGCGGACGCGCTCACCGGTTTTAAACGTCACCTTTATGTGGGGAGCTTCAGCCTCCATCCGCTTTAAGATCTGAGAAACCTCCTCAGGTCGTAACGCGGTAGGCGTATTCCCCATGCCTACAAAGCCCGTCACACCCGGCGTGTTACGCACCACGTACCAGGATTCTTCTGATAAGATCATGTTGACCAGCACGTAGCCAGGGAAAACATGGCGCTCTACGGTGCGGCGCTTACCGTCTTTGACTTCAATTTCTTCCTGGGTGGGAATGACTACATCGAAGATCTTATCCTTCATTCCCATCGTCTCAATTCGCTGCTCCAGGTTATGGCGAACTTTATTTTCATAGCCCGAATAACAATGGATCACGTACCAGGCACGCTGATCCGGGCCAATTTCTGGGGCGGCTTCTGGATTATTGCCAGCGTCAACGGGGGCGGAAAAAGGCGAGTTCAAGGCGCCAGAACGGGAGGAAGGCTTGCCGCCATCGGCCTCATCCTCAGTATTTGAATCCTGTGATGATCCAGGTTCCTCTGGAAAAAGCTCATCATCCAAATTATCGTCTTCTTGAACTGCCATCGATATCCTCATAATTTAACGTACCCGAAAACTAAGAGACCAGGCGGGTCACCAACCAGGAAAAAACATAGTCTAATAAACCCAAAAATAAACTCATCCCCGCCAGGACGACCAGGACAATTTTAGTCATATTCCAGGCTTCCTGAGGCGTAGGCCAGGTGACCTTGTGCAGCTCACCTATCGTTTCGCGCCAATAGCGCTGGATCACATTAGGCTTTTGTTTTTTTTCGTCTTTATCCGCCACGACGTACTCCTTCACTTACGGTTAAAACGCCGCCTCGATAGACGGCGTTCCTTCTTTCATCAGGCAGGCCAGGTAGGAATCGAACCCACAACCCCCGCTTTTGGAGAGCGGTGCTCTGCCTAGTTGAGCTACTGGCCTGTATTGCCGGTTGGCGCCTGGCTAATGGGTTGAGCAAGCGCCTGCCGGCCACCTGTCACCTCACTTTGTTTCCCTGTGCATGGTATGCTTGCGGCAGTGCGCGCAGTATTTCTTGATCTCCATGCGCCCAGGATCATTGCGGCGATTCTTCTCGGTTGTGTAATTTCGCTCTTTGCATTCGGTGCACGCCAGGGTGATCACCGGGCGAATATCTTTCTTCTTAGAAGCCATCTGTTTCTACCAGGCAGCGCCATCTCACTGGCGCTGCCCCTCCTTTGCAGTTTAGTCCAGAATCTTGGTGATCACGCCGGAGCCAACCGTCAGACCACCTTCTCGAATTGCAAACTTGGAGCCTTGCTCCAACGCCACCGGCACGATCAAC